>NZ_JALEBH010000002.1:1007500-1303243 GCF_022758885.1 Sphingobium sp. BYY-5 | reverse complement strand
ATCGCCAGCCCCTGCAACGAAACATCGGCCAGCCCCATAAGCAACAGCAACGGTGCTGCCAGCATCGGATAGACGGCGATCGCGATCGGCCCCAACCGGTCGGTGAAGCGCATCAGCGCAAGCCCTGCGATCGAACCGCCGACCGAACTGACCGACATGATCATCGCGGCCTGCGTCCGGGTGAAGCCGACATCCTCGAAGATGATCGGGCCCCAGTTGGACTTGAAATAGACCGCCATGGAACTGCCGATATAGGCGAGCCACAGCAGCGAGGTGATGGGGCGCAAATCCCCCTTGAACAGCGTGGCGATGCGGAAATTCTGTCCGGCCGCCGCAGGGGCTTCGTCGGAGACGAGGAACCGATCCTGCGATCGCGCGCCCAGCCCTGGTTCCAGCGCGTTCAGCGCCTTCGCGATTCTTTCAGGCGAACGGCCCTTCACCGCCAGATAGCGGGCGGATTCAGGGAGCAGGACGAACAGGAGCGGCACCAGAAAAAGCGTTGTGACGCCCGAAAGCAGGAAAACCGATTGCCAGCCGAAATGCGGCGCGAGCCAGACCGTCATCGGCCCCGCGACCACGCCGCCCAGCGTATAGCCCATCATGATGACCGTCACGACCGTCGCCCGATAGCGGCCGGGCACATATTCGATGTTGAGCGCCCAGGCGAGCGGCATCAGGCCGCCTAGCGCCACCCCGTTCAGGAAACGCAACACCATCAGCATCGACATCGAGGGCACCAGCGCGATGCCGATGCTGGTCACGCCGAACGCGGCGACCGATGCGATGATGATCGGCCGCCGACCATATCGGTCGCCCAGCCAGCCGAAGGCGATGCCTCCCAGCATCGCGCCGAACACGCCGATAGCGAACAACTCTCCCAGCGAGATGGCATCCGCCCCGAAGCCGTCGCGCAGATAGGGCGCGACGAACGACATGACGAGCATGTCGAAGCCATCAAGAAAGGTGATGGTCCATGAGATCGCGATCAGACGGATCACGAACGCATTGATCTTCTGCCGTTCGATCACCTCCGTCACCTCGATAGCGACGGAGGGAAGGCGGTCTGCTGGGTTTGCCGTCATCCTGGTTGATCCCGGTCCTGTGCTTATCCGCCGAAATGGAAGCGAGCACCGACCTTGAACGCACGACCGACCGGATCGAACAATATCTGGTTGGTGCCGCCCGATGGTCCGGGGATAGCCGGCGGATCGCGATCGAGGACGTTGTTCACCGTGGCGAACAACTGGAAGGTCCGGCCGCTGCCGGTTTCGACATTCACCCGTGCGGTAAGGTCGAGGTAGAAGCGGCTCGGCACGCGATTATTGTCGACGCTGTTGGGCAGCGTGACGGCATAGCCATCCTGATCCGGGCCGATGAAGTTCGTCCAGTAGAGACCCGACGGAATATAGCGGCCGTGACCCGTCAGTTGAAACCGGCCGGTCGTCCAGGTCAGGACGCCATCCAGCACATAGTCCGGCACGCCCGCGATCGTCCCGGTGCGTTGGCCCGTCTGGCCCGCCCTGTCGACGGGGCCAAGGGAATCGACAGTCGTCAGTTCATTCGTGATATTCGCGATCAACTGCGCATTGAGGTCGCCCAACGCGCCGATCGGCTGGCGATATTGCAGTTCGATATCATAGCCGCTGGTCTTGAGCGCATTGGAGTTCAGGATGACATCGCGCACCTCCACAATCTGGTTTGCGGCGTCGCGGGTGATCTGGTTGCAGAAAGCGGTGGCGCCCTGCGCGCAACGGTTGACCAGCGTCTGCGCACCCAGCGCGCCGATCGCATCGGCAACTTTGATATTATAATAGTCGACCGACAGACGCATACGTTGCAGCAAGCCGGATCGCGGCGCAATAACAACGCCCAGGGTCCAGCTATCGGCCTTTTCGACCGAAAGGTCGGTGTTCGACCCGGTGATGACATTGGGGTTGGTCTGCAATCCGCCGTTGATCGGGTCCGACAGGCCGATCGACCGGCGCGTCTGCGGTCCGAACAATTCGAAGATGTTCGGCGCGCGAATGTCGCGCGACCGGGTGCCGCGCAGGCGGACGCCTTCGATCGGTTCATAAACGGCGCCAGCTTTCCAGGTCGTCACCGACCCCGTCGTGCTATAATGGGTACGGCGGATCGCGCCGTTAAGGTCCAGCGCATGGCCGAGCGCCGAATCCCGCAGCACCGGGATCGCTATTTCACCAAAGGCTTCCTTGACGGTGACGCCCCCCGAAGTGGCGGAACCGTTGAGCGCATAGAAGCCATTCGCGGCGGAGATCGGATCGGCCATGCCATCGACCGTGTCCCGCCGATATTCCGCGCCGACCGCGACCGTCACCGCGCCGGCCGGCAGGTCGAACAACGTGCCGCGCAGGTCGACGCCCGCGACATGCTGTTCATTGACGGTGTGCTGCAACCCGTTGCCGGTGATGTAGTCCACCGCCGCCTGGTTATATTGACCCTCGCCAAAAGGATTATAGGGCGCACAGGAGGGGTCGTCGTTGGTGGTGGTCGCATCGGCATTGACGCGGCACACTATTCGATTGCCGGACCGCACCGCGTCGGTCGCCTTCAGCAGATTTGCCTGATTGATAAGGTTCGTCGCCCGCTGGGTGAAGTTGGTGCGACCATATTGGTAGAAGCCCTCGACCGTCCATTTGCTGCTCAGCTTCGCTTCGAAGCCAAGCACGCCGCGATAGGTTTCGGTCGTCGATGTCGCCTGACCGGGGCCAAGGTCGAACGCCGCCTTGCCCAGGATGAAGGACGCGACCCCGTTGGCGTCCATCGCTGCCGCGACGGGCGCCGGTATATAGGGATTGTCGCGTTTGATGCGCCCAAGCAAAGAGCCGTTGAAGTCACGGAAGATCGCACCGTCGACCGTGCCCTTGACCCGCCCGTATGAAATATCGGCAGTCAGCGTCACATCGTCGGTGACTTCGGCAGTGAGTGCGCCATAGCTGGAGATGCGCTCCAGCGGCACCTTCAGCCGCAGGGCCGACATGAAGCCGTTGCGCCCCTGCCCCTCACCGCCCAGCATGAACAGCGGGCCGACCAGCGTGCCATATTGGAAAGGCGCAGCTGTGCCGTCTGGCAGGAATTTCGTGCCGCGAAGCGGATCGGTGGCGGTCGTGCCGATCACCCGTCCGGCGGCATCGTAGGAACGGTTGATGAGGCCGCCGGGCGTCATGGTCGACGTGTTGACGCCCGCGACGATCAGGTTGGCGGGCAGGCCGCCCGCGCCCGGCGCGGTGTTACCCAGGATGAGCGTCTGGCTGTCGCACCAGCGCCGCTTGGTGCAATTGCCCATTCCTTCCAGCTTTTCATATTCGACGGCGCCGACGATATGGATGCGGTCGTTCAGGCTGGTGCCGCCCGACAGGCTGGCGAACAGATTGCCGTCGTCGCCGCGCTGCGAAATGCCCGCCGAGATTGCGCCGTCGAGGCCCTTCTTCTTCCGGTCGAGAATGAAATTCACCACACCGGCGACGGCGTCGGACCCATAAGCGGCCGATGCGCCGCCGGTGACCACGTCGACCGTACGCAACAGCGACGAAGGGATCAGGTTGGTATCGACAGAACCCTGCACCGTGCTAGGTACGAAGCGTTTACCATCGACGAGAACGAGGGTGCGTTGCGGATCGAGACCGCGCAGGTCGAGCAGACGCGCGCCGATATTGCCGCCCTGGTTTGCCTGGGCGCCGGGACCGCTTGATGCGCGGAAACTGGGCAACTGATTCAGCGCTTCACCGACATTGTTGATGCCGAGTGCATCGAGCCGTTCCGCGTTGATGGAAGTCACCGGAGTCGGTGCGCTGAAATTGGAGCCGAGCCGCGTGCCGGTCACCACGATATCGGGTACGGGGACGTCGGACGATGCTGCCTGTTGCTCGCGGGACGGCTGATCGGCGGGCTGTTGTTCCTGCGCGGAAGCGATGTGCGGCGATGCCACCACCGTCGCGCCGATGATGGCCAGGATGCTCGCGCTCGCCCGCCTCCACTTCATGCTCAATCGCATAGTCAAACTCCCTCTCCGGCCTTCTGATGCGGCCTCATATCCAGATATGTGTACCTCGATACATAAACTGTCAATGCCGTAATTCTCTTTGGAGAGGGGATGCAAAATGGGGTTTGGCAGACGGTCGCCGCCACCGCTAAGAAGGGCGTTGCCCGAAATTTCCCTTCGTCCGCTTTGCAACAGGATTGGCATGGCCTCTGACAGACCGCATCCGGTAGATCTTTTCGACAGCACGACGCCGCAATATCGCGCTTATTTTCCCGAGGGTTCGCGCGACGATGTTGAATTCCGACTCACCCGCATCCTGTCCCTGTCGGCGCGGCGATGGGGCACCTATGTCGAAAGCCGCATGATGGCCGCCACGGGACAATCCCGATCCAGGTGGCAGACCTTGTTCGTCCTCAATGTCGCGACGCCGCCCGTCACGACATCCCTGCTGTCCGCGCGCCTGGCGATCCAATGGCCGCCGCTTGTCAGGACATTGAACTCGCTGGAAGCCGACGGCCTGATTCGGCGAACGGAGAATCCGAACGACAAGCGTTCCCGCTATATCGAGATCACCCCCGCCGGAATGGCTGTGGTGGAGCAGGTTCAGCCGGCGCTCTCGGAAATCAGGTCGTCGGTATTTGCCGACCTGAGCGAAGAAGACATGCGCCTTGGCATCCGCCTGCTGGAGCAGATCGTCGTCAGGATCGCTGAAACACAGGACTCCAACGATAGTGGCGACGGTTAAGGAACTGGACGCTGCTATCTACTGGCGGCAGGCTCGAAAGGACGGGATGGATCACCCGTCCATCGCATCAGACTGATCTCGGCTGACTGCCGACCTTTCGCGCCGGCATTCTGCACCAGATAATAAAGCCCATCACCCAGCGGCTGGAATCCGACGTCGGCTTTCTGGTTCCATCCACGAATGCCCGTTTGAGTGTCGTGCAGCCCTTCCGGCGCCAACGGAAGCAACAGGCCCTTCTCCCATTTTGCACCATCACGGCCGCGCACGCCGATCAGATCGGATAATATCGGCGCGCCGTGGCCGTCGACGGCGAATAACAGATAATTGGGCCAGACCGGCTTGTTGCCCTGATAGACGCCCATGAACCAGCGATGCAGCGTCGGATCATAGGCGAGATTCTGGACGCCATAGCGTGTGTTGCCGGTGCGTACGAAATATTTGCCGCGCATGGTCGCAGGGCCGCTGTGATGGAGCATATTCTCATCGATCGGCTTGGCCAATGCGTCCCATTCGCCGATATCATATTGCAGCAATATCTGATGGTCGTTGTCGGTGCGCATCTTGTCGCCATAGATGCCATAGGCGACCGTCAGATATTGCGGACCATCGATGCGGCCGAAGGCCGGGCCGAATGAAACGCCGTCGATCCCCGAACAGCCGTAGCGATGATCGGAGGATGCATCCTCCGTCACCTTGCCCTCGCCATCGAGATCGGCGGCATAATCTTTCGTGACTTCGGCCAGGTAGATGGCCCGCATCATATCGGCTTCGCCCATGGTCATGCCCACGCGATCCAACCGTGCGCCATCGATCACGGCGATGTAGAAGGCATCCTCCTTGCCATATTCCAGCGATCCATAGACTTTTCCATCAGCCGGATTGAAATCAAGGTCGCCCAGATGCCCTGACCAGCCGCGCAACGTACCGATCAGGCGTCCGTGAAAATCATATTTGGCGAGCAGGTTGGTGAAGGAATAATAGATATAGCCGCCCTTCCGATCGACGGCGATGCCTTGCACATGCCCGGAATACCAGGGGCCCGCTGTCTGTAGCGCCGGTGGACGAGGATGGCGGGAGGGATCGGCCGCCCATCCCGGCACGACCAGCGTGAAGCACAGCATCAACGACAAGAGGCGGCAGAGCGTGACGCTGAGGCTGGGCATTGGGACCATCCAGGACAAGGGGTGAAAATCAGCCGGCAAACACGCGTCGACCGTGATCGACGGCCATGCGGTGCGTGCCGGCCAGCGCCAGGCTGCGTGTCTTGATCGTGTCCAGGAATAGCCATTCGCCCGTCACGCGCTGATGGCGGATATCGATCATCATATAGCCGCGCTGGCTGGTATCAGCCCATTTGAGTTCGGGATTGGCAGCCATGAAGCCCTGCGCGATCCGCCTGGGGTCTCCGGACAGGTCGCCTTCGATCCCGCCCGACGTCACGGCCTGCCCGGCAAATTCGACGCCTGCGGGTTTACCGTCCTCGACCAGGGCATAAGCCCAGGCATTATGGCTGTCGCCCGCGAGCATGACCAGGTCAGCGTCCGCCACCTGCGCCGCTTTGAGCAAGCGCGAACGGGCGGCCGGATAACCGTCCCACCGGTCCATCCACATCGGCAGGCCGCTGTCTGCCATGCGCACGCTGTTGCGGTAGCGCTGAACCAGCCTGGGATTGGCATCGGGACGCAGCCAGTCGACGACATTGGCGGGCATCACAGTGCGGCCGATAATCGTGCCCATGCCGACCATTTGCCAGGCGGTGGTACGGGCATTGGCCTTGAACGCATGGGCCAGCCAGCTTTCCTGCGTCGTGCCCAGCATGGTGGCGGACGAATCCTGCCAGACGCCCTCCCGGAAATTTTTCAGGGCTGCATCGACATCAGGCGCGTTGACGGCCGCGTTGATGTCCGCTGGACGGGTGCGCGCCAACAGCCGCGATTCGGTGCGATAAAGTGTCGCCAACGTGCCGATCGCATAGGCCTTCCACGGCTCGTCGGACACCGGCATCCATTCGCGATAGACCTGCATCGCGGCGGCACGGCGAATGTTCCAGTCGCCTTCCTTGTCGCTCTGGTGGTTGGCCGCACCCCCTTCCCAACTGTCGTTGGCCGATTCATGATCGTCCCACAACGCCACCATCGGCGCGATCTGGTGCAGGCGCTGCAAGTCCGGATCGGCGCGATAGGTCGCGTAGCGCAGACGATAGTCGGCAATCGCAAGAATTTCATGATCGGGCAGAAACGGCAACCGACCCGCCACTGCCTGCTCGGGACGGACCGAGGCCGTGCCATATTCGTAGATATAGTCACCCACATGCAACCACAGGTCGAGGTCGTGGCGCGCGGCGGCATGGCCATAGGCGTTGAACCAGCCATAGGGCAGGTTGGAGCAGGAAAAGACGCCCAGGCCAAAGCGCGACACATCACCCACTGGCAGCGTCTTGGTGCGGCCGACCGGCGACTTGCCGCCGTCCGGTGCGACGAAACGATACCAGTAGACGGTGCCGGGCGTCAGCCCGTCGACGGTGATCTTGACCGTCCAGTCGCGATAGGCGCCGGTCCGCACGCTACCGCCCGACACGACCTTCGCGAAATCAGGATCGATCGCCACTTCCGCGTCCAGCCGGACGCTTTCCTCACCCACCGCCGAAACATAGCGGGTCCAGAGCAGCATCGAGTCCGCTCCCGGCTCACCGCTTGCAACATTGTGGGTGAAACCCCTCGCACCCAGAAGGTTGATGGCCAACGCGCGTCCGGCAGGGAGCAACAGCGCACCGATGCCAAGGCCGCCGCCCAGAATGAGGCTGCGTCGGTCAATATGTAGAGCCATGATCGTCACTTTCCTGCGGGATGAAGACGGGCATGACGGCCGACATGGCCGCCATGCCCGTCCCTCGGGGGATCAAAAGCTGCCCTTGATGCCGATATTCCACATCGATCCGTAGATGCTGTACTGGCGCACGCGGCTGCGGACGTTGGAATAGATGATGTCTGGCGAATTGAAGATGTTGCGCCCGGCGATGTTCAGCTCGAAGTTGCGGCTAAGCTTGAAGCTAGCGCTGATGTTCCAGAGCTGGCGGTCGGTATGGTAGAGGATGCCGTTATTCGCGGTGGTCAGCGTATTGCTGAGAGCGCTCACTCGATATTTGGACTGCCAGTTGCCGGTCAGTTGGAAGTCGAACGGACCATAGCTGTAGCGCACGCCCCAATTGGCCGATTTTTCCGGTGTATTGACGCGCTCGGCATCGGGGAAAAGCCGGGTGAAGGAGCCACGCAGGCCCAGTCCTTTGAGGATACCCGGCAGGAAAGTGAGCTGTTGGTCATACTCGAAGATCAGGCCTTCGTTGGTGCTGGTGCCTGGCAGGTTCTGCGCGCTGCGGAAGGTGTAGCCGGCATATTCATTGGGGTCGAAGCCGACCGCCTCCGGATCGACCTCGATGCCGGTTACCTGCATATCCTTCATATCCAGCTTATAATAGGACAGACCGATGATGCCCGACGGTTCCAGATAATATTGCAGGCTGGCGAAATATTTGGTCGAATGCTCGGGCTTAAGCAGCGGGTTGGGGACGTTGACGATCATCGTGTCATCATTGACCGACACCACCCCGCCCAGATTGCCATAGTCGGGCCGCAGGATCGACTGGCTGAACGCCAACTGGCCGACCAGCCGCTTGGTGAAGTCATATTTGACCCCGCCGCTCAGGAACCAGTCGTCATAGTCCCCGCGCCGCGTGCCATAGGTGCCGCCATTATATTGGTAGAGCAGCCCCTCGACCGTATTGATCGAATATCCCGCCGCGGTCACTTCGCTCGTGGGACGGATGTTGGCGATCTGCGCAGCGGTCTTTGTCTTTTCATAGCGCAGGCCAAGGTCGAACGACGCCTTGCCGGCGCGACCCTGAACTTCGAAATAGGCGGCGTAGATATCTTCCTTGACGCGCTTGTCATTGTCGAGATCGCGCTTGAGATTGCCAACCGTATCCGCAACGAAATATTCCGGATGCGCCTTGTAGATGTCATACATCCCGTAATTGCTGTCGGCCCGCCAATTCTGCGCGTTCATGTTCCCGGCATCGAATCCGATGATCTGGAACTCGTAGTTGTTGGTCCAGGGAATGACCGCCGCCGGGTCTCTCTGGCTCAAATCGCCATTGGGGCCGACATATTGAAACTGGTTGTAGGAGCCTTCATTGGTCCTCCAGTCGTTCACGCGCGCGCTGAGCCCGGTCATCAGCGTGACGGGAACCGCGCCGACGGTCAGCTTCCGCTTCAGGTCCAGATTACCGCCATACATCTCGTTACGCGCATCGGATTCGGCGGTGCGGATATTGTTGCCAATGTCGATGTCCCGGTTGAAATTACGCGGGTCGCTCCAGGATCGGCCAGCGGTCTGCGCCAATGTCCAGGCGTTCGATTCTTCCGAAGGGCGGTCCAGCGTGAAACCGATGCCCGTCAGCCAGCTATCGGTGCGCTGGAAGAAACCCTTGCTCATGTCGCGGAAGTTGAATTCCGAACTAGAATAGCTGCCGCGCAGCACGGCTTCCCAATCGTCATTCTTATATTCCAACTTGGGCGCGAACAGCATGGCGGGCGTGCCGGCGTAGCGATGGGAATATTCCGTGCGCAGCCGCGTATTCTGGCCGTTGGGATTGACGACGATATGGGTCGAAGTCGAATCCGGCGTAGCGTAGGACCGGGTCGTCGTGCCGAAGGTCAGATAGGTATATTGATTGAAATATTCGACATCGTACATCGAATAGGTGCCGCGGAGGGACAAGGCGAGTTCGTCGGAAAATTTATAGTCAACGGACAGGTTCGCGGCGGTACGGCTGGTCTTCTTGGGACCGGGCCGCCACATGACCTGATAGGGGATGACCCGGCCGTCGGCCAGATAGGACCAGTCGGTCTGGATACGGTCCTGCTGGACATAATTGGCGTTGTAGCTGCCGCTGAACGCGATCCCCAGCCGCCCGTCCAGGAAGACGTCACCATAGCTGAAGCTGGCTGACGGATAGATGCGGGGATGTTTGCGGTCATCAGGCAGATAGATCTGGCTCAAACCCGCGTCGGAGGTGCCGACGCCGCCCAACTGGAAACGCAATTGCCGCTTCTTCAGTTGAAAGGCATATTTGCTGCGCAAGTTGATGGCGCCGCCGGGCGCATCCGCATCCAGGCGCGCGGTCAGCGTATTGTTGAGTTCGATGGATTCGATGCCGGTGATCGACATCTGCTCGAAACTGTTCTGGCGGCCATTATTGTTGTTCGAGGTAGCCGTCGCCATGCGCGCGCCGTCGGTAGTGAAGGTCGAATATTTTGGGGTCGAGGCCACCGATTCGCACCGCCGTCGCATCGACTTCGGTATAATCCAGCGAGATGCCGGGCATCTGTTTCATGAATTCACCGACATCGCCCATGGTGAGCAGGCCATAATTGTCGGCGGCGACCACGGTCTTCGCATTGGTGGCGGCGCGGCGCTCCATGATAGCGGCGGCCTGCCCCTCGCGCCGGGCAGTGACGGTAATGGCGGAGGCGGCATCGACGGCGGAGCCGCTGGAGGTCCGCGCCTGCAGCGCGACGTCCAGGGTTGCAACCTGCCCCGATGCGACAGCGGCGGTCAACCGTTCCGACGCCAGGCCGGTATATTTAACGATAACCGTTGCAGTCCCAGCCGGAACGCCGGTTAGCCGAAATTCGCCGTCATCGTCCGAAAAGACCAGGATCGACGTGCCTTCCACGCGGATTTCAGCGTTGCGCAGATATTCGCCGGTAGCGGTATTGAAGACGCGACCGCGCACGGTGCCGATGCCGATTGCCGGCCCCTGGGCGGCGGGGCGCGACGACCGCAGCGTGATGATGTTGCCGTCGTCGGCATCGATACGCAGCGGCGTCCCGGCGATCAGGCGGCGCAGCGCGGTGCGGATGTCCATGCGCCCCTTGATGGCGGGTGTCGAAATGCCTTCCAGATCACGCGCCGGGGCAACGATCTGCACCTGCGCCTGACGCGCCAGTTCGGGGATGGCGCGCACGGCGGGCTGCGCTGGAATGTCGAAGATGCGCTCTTGCGCCTGCGCCGGCGTGACGATGGCCAGCGCGACAACAGACGCCCCACAAGTGAGGAGAGAATAACGAGAATACATTGGCTGACAGCCCCCTGCTTACCGCATCTCACGCGGCGTTCCGCATAAAGAGGCTTGCCGTCGGGGGTTCCGCTACCGCCCTTGAAAATTTTTCGCGGGCGACACAGCGCGGGTCAGCAGAAGCTCCCCGCCATGCTGTTCGACACGTGCGTCGAAAATGCGCGACACGGCCCGACTGAAACCCACCGGATCATTGGCGGTGAACAGGCCCGCCACCGGCTCCTGCGCCAGAGCGGGGTCTTTGATGATGATGCGCATGTCGCTATATCGCGCGAAGGCAGCGGCGGCCTGTTGCAATGTCTCACCCTCGAACGCCAGCTTGCCTTCGCGCCAGGCCAGGTCGCGCGCGATCCGGTCCGGCGCGATTGGCTCAGGCCGTTCGGCGGCAAGGCCAGTCGCCATGTCGGCCATGACCATATGCATGTTGGCCGACAACACCAGCGCGGACCGTTTGCTGAAGGGCGTGGTGTCCGGCACCTCGATCTGCCCCTGATGCACCAATATGTCGATCGGATCGCGGTCCAGCTTGCGCACGCGAAATCCGGCCTGGGCGGTGCGCAATCGGCATGTCCCTGCCTCGACGACAAAGGGGCGACGGTCGTCGCGCGTGACCGAGAAATAGACCTCACCGCGCAGCAGCGATATCCGACGCTCTGCATCGTCATAGCGCACACGGATGCTGGTGTCGGTATTAAGCAGGGCGGTGGACCCGTCCTCCAGCGGCACCAGACGCATCTCACCCCGACCGGTGCGGATGATCGCGCCGGCGGCGGGCATACCCACCGATATTGCCGCCATGCCAGCGACGGCCGCGATCGCGCCGCCGCCCCAGCCCAGCGCCTGCCGACGCGAGAGAATAGCCGCGCGTCGACGCGGCGCCTCGAACGGTGTGGGATCGAAGGACGGTCCCAGCGCCTGGGCGGATTCACTCATGAGCGACAGGGCCTGAGCACGCAGCATCGCGCCCTTGTTGCGAGGATCGAGGGACAGCCAGTGCTGGAACGACGCATCTTCTTCCGGAGTCAGTGGGCCACGGTCCAGCCTCGCCGTCCAATCGGACGCCGCCTCGTCAATGCTTCGACTGTCTTCTCGCTTGCCCATCAAACGCGATATTCTCCGGTTCCGTATCTCTAGAGGTTTGAGGTAGCGTCTTTCCGCCACGACCGAACCAGTCAATCAGGAATCGGATACCTCGTGAAATATGTGTTTCGACTGTATTCTCCGATATGCCCATTTGCGCCGCGATCGCGCGCTGTGGCAAGCCTTCCACGCGCCGAAGGACGAATGCCTCTCTTGTTTTCAACGGCATGGCCGCGATCGCACGCGCCAGTTGATGCAATTCGTCCCGGTCGATCGCACATTGTTCAGGTGAAGCGGCATCGTCCGGCTGGTCCAGACGGTCAAGATTGTCGACGACCTGGATCGGCACGATCCGCGCGCGGCGCACATGCCGCGTGATGACGGACCGAGCTACCTGAAACAAATAGGCGCGCGGATAGCGGATCGTGTCGATCCGCTCCAGTTCCGCCAGGATCGTATAGGATTCCTGGATGATATCGTCAGGCTCCATCCCCGCCAGAGGATTACGCACCAACCATCTGCGCAGCGCAGGTTCATGCGGCAGGATAGTGCGAAGCAGCCAGCGCGCCCGTTCTCTGTCAGTGCCGTTCATCCCACATCCGCGACCGATTATCAGGAAACAACTGAGTCGGTGGAGGGCTAGAGGGGAAATGTGACAAACACGCTGCGCTTATCAGGGGGAACCGAAGCTCCTTGGGTGTCCATGTAAGCTCGCTCTGCTGGATACCGATAAGGGGATGCCGGCCGCTCTATATTTTATCGCCCCGGGCAGGGTCCGGCGGTCGAGTTGGCTGATGATCGCCGCGACGGTCCAGCGCTCCGCATGGGGTCGTCTCCTGCCCCATAGGATGCCTTCATGTCATCGGCCATCCAGAACCAGCAGCGCGACACCCTGCCGCGGCAGGCCCAGGTCGACGGCGGATGCGCCACGCGCGCCGCCGGTCACGACGACATCCTCCGCCTGCATCACAGAGGCGGCCTCCAGTTGCGCATATTGATCCTGGTTGGGCGATTGGGGTGAGCCCATCTTCTTCCAGGCGGAAAAGGCATTGGCATGATCGCCATCGACCCGCCACAGCTTCGCTCCGGTTGGCGCGCTCTTCAACCCCTTGAGGCTGATCTTCACCTGCGCATCCGGCCCGGCAACATCGTCATCATGATAGTGCCAAAGCAGCAACGCGACCCTGCCATCTGCCGTGCGTGTGGCGATCGATCCGATGTCGGGTGCGCCCTGCACGCCATCGGTCATGATCGTGTCGAGCGGGATCTGCGCATCGTTGGTGGTTTCCAGCCTGGTCTCGCCAAGCTGGGCGAACAGCCGGAAGACATTGAGGACCGGCAAGTCGACGCCATTGGTCGACAATTGACGATAGCCGGCAAACCAGGGCTGATCCTCGAACTCGAAGGACCAGGACAGGACGCCTTCCAGATTGACCTTTCGCCTTTCCGCCAATTCCCAGATGCGGGCGAAGCTGGCGGCGGTATAGCTCGAATACATGGTGCCGTTGCGGTAAGCATTTTGCGGCCCCGGACAGGCGGCGCAACCTTCCGGATCGCTTTCGCCGATCACGACCGGCTTGGTCGCGAGCGAGGGGATCGACAGTATCTTGGTAAAACCGCGATCCACTTCGCGCAGATGAGTGGCGACGCCCATCCGGACATGGCCGTCAACGAAGAGGGGCTTGCCCTTGGCATGAAAGGACAGGAAATCGGTGGGTGTTCCGGTCTGCCCGGTCACATAATTCCTTCCCGACGACACATGTTTCAGAAAGCCGTCCATGAAGGCACCACCCGCTCCGGCAACATCCGGTCCGCCGACCTTAGCGGTGGGGAGCGCACGGCGGACGGCGGCGATGGCATAATCGTGCAGCTTGTAGAATTCCTCCGGGGTCCCCTTCCAATAGGATGATCCGTTGGGTTCGTTCCATACCTCGAAATACCAGCGTTCAACCTCAGCCCGGCCATAGCGCTCGATATTGTGAAGCGTCCATTGATAGACGAGTTCACCCCATTTGGCATAGTCTTTCGGCGGATAGTTCCAGCCGCCCTCGATCAGTTTATAGTCGAAACCCGGCCGCCAACTATGTTGATAGGCAGTACCAGCCGGCGCGCTCGACATCGCTTCGGGCATGAAACCGATCTGGAGATAGGGCCGCACTCCGCGCGCGAGATAGGTGTCGATGATGCCATCCACCACTTTCCAGTCATAGAACGGCTTGCCGTCTTTCGTCTCGGTATAGGCATTGCTGCTGCCCCATTTGAACGCTGGCGTGCCATCGCCGCTGCTGAGCAAATTATGCGCGCGGAAATAGACTTCGCCCTTCTTGAGTTCGCCCAGCTCAACCAGCAGTTTGCGACCATCCTTCATCGTCGCATAATTGGGTTCGTCCGCGCCGAAGAAGCGCCAGACCGGCGGTAACTTGCCAACCGGCCTGCCCGCATCGATGCTGATCGCAACCTGCCTTGTTGCCTGCGCCTGCACGATATGTGGCAGCGCGATCAGCACCGACAGCGAAGCGATCACCTTGAAGATCGTCATGGATATCCTCTCGAACCTGACATGGCGGGTCTTTGGCAGAGCGACGATTTCCCGTTCCACGGAAGCACCCCCGATGCTACCTCACGACATCTTCCCATCAAAGTCAGAAACGAAACTGTGCACCGAAGTAAAATTGAGCACCGGTTTCGCTATACACGAATGTACTGTCGCGATCAGAGTCGATATACTGCCGATAGCCTCGATTGAAGATATTCAGCCCTTCAAGCGTGAGTTTTACCCGATCCGTCAATTGATAGGATATCGAAGCATCGAAGATGAGAGATTTGTCCACACCCTCCAGATCCTGAAGAGGGTTATTGGCAGGCAGGGCAATGATATAAGGACCGCGATAGGATCCCGATATTCTGGCGCTGAGCTTGCTATCCTCATAGTAAAGTGTCGCATTGAAGGCGTCGCGCGACAGGCCCAGAAGATCGCGCTTGGTCGTATTCGCTGAGCTTGCCGCGAGAAAATAAGTGATCTGCGACTTTACGAGGGTGTAGTTGAATAGCGCGCCCAAGTTCTGGAGGATACCAGGGAGGAAGGTGAAGGCCTGCTGGTAGTTGACCTCATAGCCCTCCAACCGCCCGCCGGGTGTATTGCGAGCCTGATTCACTGTGAAGAGTGTCACATTCGGATCCAAGCCGCTATTGGCGATCAGATCCAGCGGCAATCCCGTCTGCGCGAAAGTCTGCTGCAACGACTGGTTCTGGATATAGGACGCGATGTCCTTTCGGAAATATGCGGCGGAAAGGAGAGAATTTCGCGCAAAATACCATTCGATGGACGCATCATAGGTGGTGGCGCGGATCGGATCGAGTGCAGGATTACCGCTGTTGATGCTGGGTGTCCCGCTAATCACCACATTGGCACCAGGACTCAGAAATCCCAACTCAGGGCGGGTAATAACCTTGGCAACGGCGCCGCGCACCAATAGTTTATCAGTGATATCCCCCACCAGATTGAGCGATGGGAGCCAGTCTTCATAGCCGTTGCGTGCTGTGACGAATTGACCGAGTGACTGCGAATAGCCCGTTGATTTCAGTCTGGTTCGCGCATAGCGCATGCCGGCATTCCCCCTGATCGGGATACCCATGTCGCGCATGTCGAAATCGAACTGGGCAAAGGCAGAGAAGATATCTTCGCGAATATTCCTTGTCGCACCAAGATTTTGGACGAGGGCAAAATCGCCGCCATAGTCCGCCAACCCATAAGCGGACGCAAACTTGTCGAAATCGATCGCTACCCATGATGTCGGGAACACGCCATCCTTCAGGCTCTTTCCAAAGCCATCGACGATTTTGGTATATTCGGCCAGTTGGGCGGGCGTCAGGGTAGGAACGACGAAGTTGTTGGGCCTTTGATAGGCAAGGACATCGAATTCAAACCTGTCGAAATGCGCACCGGTTTTCAGGGTGAAACCGTCGGCTATCTTCCATTTCAACGATCCTTCCAGCACCTTGTTCTTGTTGGTGATATATTGCGGATTGGTACGGATTTCGGCACTGCCAGGCGCGAGCGTATATTGCCCGACATCGGTGACATCGAACCCGTAGCTTATGGTCGGCTGATTTCGACTCTCCCGAAAATCGATGGTCTGCCTCGTATTGTTCCGACCGAACAGGAAGGTAGTCTGTTCATATTCGTCGAAATCAGTCGAGGAACTGCCTGCCAGAAACCTTGCGGACAATTTCTCCGTAAGCTCGAAATCACCGTAGAGGGTATATTGGGTAAATTTGCTGCGGAACCGGTTCCGGGCGGTATCGGAACGCACATCAACGCCGTCGAAAACACCATAGTCGATGTCGTAGACATTCTGCCCGAAATTGGTCCCCTGGGTATTACTGGTTCCCACATCCCGCAAGATCGCTTCCCGGATGGCGGTTTGCGGCTTGCCAAAATTGGGAGCGGCAATCGCGCGCGCGAAGGAGAAGCCTTCCAGCCAATTTTCCTCCCGAAGCACCTTGTAGTTGGAATATAGCAAGTCGGCGCCAAGCTGAATGCCGTCGCGCGGCTCCCATTGCAGAGAACCGGTTACGCCAAGTCGCTTCTGGTCATGATGAAACCGGCCATAACGCGGCAAGCGGGGAAGGAAGACCGTGGAGCGATTAACCGCTGCATAGTTGGGATCGCCAGCGGCCGGCCGCGCTACGCCAAAGGCACAGTCCGTGTCGGTGGTTCCCTGACCGGGGTTGAGGGCAGGCGAAACAGGCGTAGTGCCTACAGGCGAACAAAAGCCGCCATCGGCGGTTGCCGGATTCCAGCCACCCGAACCGAACTGATCCTCATAATAGCGCCGGCGGCTATAGGCGGCTGAGACGAGGACACCGATACGACCTATGCCCGTTTCCCATGTGTTCGATATAAGGCCCGTGAACTTCGGGTCGATATTTTTGGCAAGACTGTTGTAACCACCCTGCGCGCTTACGGCCAAGGTGAAATCCTTGTAATCGAACGGGCGAGCAGCATTGAGATCGACAGTGGCGCCGAGCGATCCCTCTATCGTTTCCGCGTCTGCCGTCTTGCGAACGGTGAGATTGTTGAAAAGCTCGGACGCGAAGATGTTGAAATCGAATCCACGACCCGTGTTGACGCCACGATCGGACGTGGTCGCACCGGAAATCGCCTGCGCTTCCATGCCGTTGACCCGAACGCGCGTGAAACTTCCGGAGAGGCCGCGCACGGTGATGGCCCGGCCTTCGCCGCCTACGCGATTGATTGATACGCCTGGAACACGCTGAAGGGATTCAGCCAGGTTATTGTCCGGGAAGTCCGCAATATCCTCTGCCTTGATCACATCTATGGCGGAGGTTTCCATCTTCTTCATGTTGAGCGCGCTGCCGAGGCTGGCGCGGAACCCGGTCACGACAATATCCGCGTTATTGACGGGTTCAATGGCCGGGGGCGGTTCGCTTCGCTGCTGATCCACCGATTTCGCAGCATCTTCCTGTGCTTGCACTGTTGGCGTCGCGATGGCCAATGCCGAAGTCGCAACCATCCACAAGCCTACGCGATCGCAGCGCTTCATGCGAATCCTCCCCCATTTCATTTGTTTTATTTACATGAATGCGATTCCCCTCTTCGTCAATCCCGCATGATGAAACTTGATCCCACTTTTTTGAGTGAGATGACCGGCCCGGATGTCCACAGAACATCCAGGCCGAACGACAACCGCAAGGTTAGAATGTGGCCAGTTTCAACGTGGCCATGATCCTCCGGCCCGGCATGACGACGTCATCCTTGTTCAACGCTGTCGCCAGCCGCTGGACGTCATTGGTGAGATTCTGACCGACAATGGCCAGTTCGACGCCCGGATATTGGGGGAAGGGACGGATAGCGACCTGACCGTCGAGCGAAACATATGATGGGGTCGATGTATCGAACCGGCCAGCCTTGTCCTGCCGCCCCGCATAGATGAGGTTGAAACCGGCGTCGAGGCGATCGCCCGACCAGTTCAATCCGCCGCCAATGCGATAAGGCGGTATCCGGGGCACGTTATCACCGTCATGCAGCGTCGCGCGCGTATAATCCCCCAATATATTGAAGCGGAAAGTGCCGTGATCGGTCTTGACCAGATCATAGCTGGCTTCGCCTTCCAAGCCACGGAAATGGGCATCCTGCTGACGATAGTTCAGTTCACGCAAGTCGCCATCGCCATCCACCGCGCAAACACCGTCATCATCACAAGTCCTGCCTGTCAGGTCGCCATAGATATAATTGTGGAACCAACTGCTGTAGACGCTACCATCGAAGCGGAAAGCACCGCTCCGAACGCGCAACGTGCCCTCCAGCGAATTGGCGCGTTCCATCTTGAGGAAGGGATCGCCGGTCTCGAAGGTGTCAGGCCCGTCATGTCCTCCGCGCGCGAACAGTTCAGCCATGGCAGGCGCGCGTCCGGTGCTGGAGAAGGTCAGGCCAAGCTTGATGGCTGGACTAACTGTGTAGAGCGCACCGACGGCACCGCTGAGCGGCGTGAATTCGCGTTTTGTGAACAAGTCGGATGCGGGAGTGCCGTTGATCTTCACATTTTCGACCCGACCGCTGGTTTCCAGATGCAGCCGGTTGGTCACACTGGTGTCAGCGAAGAGATAGCCGGCAATGCTTTCCATGGTCGATGGGAATAGATAGCTGCTGTCATCACCCAATGCCGAATAATCACGGTGCTGATATTCGACGCCCAACGCCGAATTATCCACAAAGCCGATCCGGTTGAAAAGCAATTCGGCTCTTCCGTTATATTCCTTGTTCTTGAAGGTGGTGAGGATGGTGCCGTCCGGGTCCTTTTCATCATGCGCATAATCGGCATAGCTGCCGTCCAGACTGAGGGATTTGAGCAGCCCATCACCCAATGCGAAGGAGGATTTGGTCATAACCTTTGTCTGACGCATGTCGATATAGCTGCTGTCGCTTGGTATGCCGTATCTGGCGTCATATTGCGTCACGGCCGCGCCGATATGGCTGTCATTGTTCGAACCGAAGAAATAGGATCCGCCTAGCGATCCACCATGGCCATGGAAGAAGCTATTCTGCTGCGTACCCAGCGGTGTGTCATAGTCACCGGCGTCCCTGACGAAACCGTCGGCATGCAGGGCGAACTGGCCAAGGGAGGCATCAAGCATCCCTGCCCCCTGCCAAAGGTCCGACACACTGCCATAGCTTCCTTCCAGTTCCCCGGAAATCGGATGGCTGGATAGGGCGCCCGGCACGCGATTGTTAATCACGTTGACGACCCCGCCGATGGCCTGGCTGCCATAGCGTAGTGTGCCGGCTCCTCGCACCACTTCAATGCTTTGCGCCGCCAGGGGATCAATGGGAATGCCATGATCCGGCCCGATATCAGAAACGTCGGACACACTCGTGCCGTCCTCCAATATCCGGACGCGATTGGCGTCCAGGCCGCGAATGATGGGCCGGCTGGCGCCCGTAGCAAAGCCGCTGGCCGCGATGCCCGGCACGCGCGCCAGCGCATCGGAGATGGTTGCGCCGCCCTGATGCCGGATTTGGTCGGCATCGACTTTCGCAACGATGGAGGGCGTATCGTCACGATCGTGCGCGATCGGGGATGCGGTGACGATGATGTTCACGCCGGGGCCGGTCGTGGATGAGGAGGGAGACGCATCCTCGGCGGATGCGTGGGAAGAGGCACAGGCAATAACGGCCGCGCTGGCAAAGAGCATGGTGCGCATGAAACACTCCGGGGATAGGGGATATCTGTCCAACCACCCGCACAGGCTCCATACCCACATAGCGGGTGTCAGGCCGTGCGAGGACTTTCCGCAGGTGGTGCGCGGCTACGCCAGGCATGACTGACCGGCACGACATCGGTCCGCTCGATCGGAACATTGTCTTGCCGGACCGATGCGGATGATCGGGAGCCAACCGGTTCCGCCAGATGCGGCAGAAGCGGATCAACTTGCGTAGCCGGGTCGCACAACAGGCAATGGCTGGTCGCCACGCTAGCAAGAGATGGCTGATGCAAACGGCCGGCGGCGCTTTGCGACGAAGCATCATGGCCGATCTCGCGATGGACCTGGATCGCCAATATATTCGAGACAAGCAGGATCAGGGCGATGACTATCGCCAGGATGCTGGTCCGACTTCCCTTAAAATTGGAGCGATCCAATAGTCTCAAATTGCAGATTCCGAACAAGGGTCAGACTTCAGCTACAGGGAATGGTCGGATCGACGCAAATTACGATATTGTAATGTTATCACATTCCTGTGGCATGACATCCACGCGGCCGCACTCATTCTGGATGATCGCCTGCTAATCGGATCGATACGAACGCGACACCATCATGATCGGAATGAGCGAGGTCGCCGGCAACGTTCCATTACAGAAAGTTACAATGCTACGATCATATAGTGCCGACTATGATCATGCAGACCCGGTGCAAGATTTTTAGCAGCGGCTCATGTTACCGAAAATTCATGAAATCCATCGATCGCAACAGGGAAACGATTGGCCGCACTCCGCGCCCGCAAAGCCGCGATATTGCTTGAATATTTCACTATCGCAACAGTGTGGTAACAATGTAACGGACGGAAATTAATTGTAATCTTGGAAAGTTGGCCCGCTTTACAGCCCGCACCAAGGAGGCGCACCAATCCCTCACCAAACACACTTCCATGGTGCGTAGGCATCAATCGGGCAGAAAGCTGCCGATCGGGAAAGGGATTGAACCGTGAAGAAAATTTCCATCGCTGCATCATTGCGTGCGGGCTCCGCGCCCGCCATCCTTGGCCTGGCGCTGATAGCGGCGCCTGCGTTCGCCCAGGGACAGACATCCACCACGACAGCGTCGCCGCAGGCAGCCGACGAAGGCGCCACGATCATCGTCACCGGATCGATCCTGAGCCGGACCAATACGGAAACCCCGTCTCCTGTCACCGTCGTCAGCACCGAAAATCTCGACAAGCGCGGCGTCAGCACGATCCAAGACGGGTTGCAGCGTCTGGCCTCCAATAATGGCCCGGCCCTCACCAACAGTTTTTCGGCCAATGGCGCCTTTGCGGGCGGCGCGTCCGCCGTTTCGCTGCGCGGCCTGTCCACCAATTCGACGCTGGTGCTGTTCGACGGTATGCGCGCGGCCTATTATCCGCTTTCGGATGACGGCACCCGCAATTTCGTCGATCTCAACACCATTCCCGACGATATCGTCGATCATGTCGAAGTTTTGCGGGACGGCGCTTCGTCCAGCTATGGCGCAGATGCGATCGCGGGCGTGGTCAACATCATCACCAAGAAGAATTTCAAGGGTATTGCCGGTCGCGCCGAAACGGGCATATCCAGCCGGGGTGACGGGTCGCAATATCGCCTGTCGCTGACGGCCGGCACCGGCGATCTGCAGGATAACGGCTATAACGCCTATGTCAGCGGCTTCTATTACAACAGCAAGCAGTTGAAGAACAGCCAGCGTCCCTATCCCTTCAACACGGACGATTATCGCCGCATTTGCCATGACGGTACATGCGGTCCGAACAATATCGTCGATGGACTGGATGGGAATGGCGCCTATCCGGGTTTCAGCCCAGTCGTAACGAATACGGGCAGCACCTTCTTCGTCCGTCCCGCTGCTGCGTCAGACGGCACGCAGAGTGGCGCCTATCAAATGCTCAATCCGACGGCGGGCTGCAACCGGAGCAACCCCTATACTCTGACAGCCGATGAATTGGCCGACAATCCGACGGCGCCTTCTACCGTGTGTCAGGAAGATATCACCAACAATTACGGCGTCATCAACCCGGATATCGAACGCTATGGCTTCTCGGGCCGCTTCACCGCCCGCGTGGGCGATAGCAGCGAAGCCTATGCGGAATTCAACTTCCTGCAGACCAAGGTCGCCTATGACGGCCTGCCGAGCACGATCCGCGCCAATGCGCCGGCGCCCTTCTACTTCCCGCGCTACAGCACGTCGGGCAACGTCGCCTACTATGGTAACAATAACATCCTGCAACTGCCGGTCTATGTCTGCCCGCGCGGTACGACCGTGGCCTGCACTGCGGCGAACGGCACGCTGAACCCGAACAATCCCTATGCCGCGCAGGGACAGAATGCCGCGATCATCGGTCGCCTGCCCAACTCGATCGAGCATGATGAATCGCGCACCCGCGCCTATCGCGGTGCGATCGGCATCAAGGGACCGATCAATGACAATTGGACCTATGACGTCAATGCGACGGCCATGCACATGGACCTGCGCCGCAAGTCGGACGGCTATGTCTATATCCAGCACCTGCTGGACGTAATCGCCGACGGCAGCTTCAACTTCGTCAATCCGGCGGCCAACAGCCAGGCGACGCTGGATTATCTGATGCCGACCGCGACATCGACGTCGACATCGGACATGGTTCAGGCGCAGGCGGTTGTCAGCGGCAGCCTGATGGAGTTGCCGGGCGGCCCCTTGCAGCTCGGCCTGGGGGTGTCGTTTCGCTATGAAGCGATCGACTCCCCCAGTATCAATTCCGACATCAACGGCGGGACCGAACGCTATTATCGCCTGAACGGCTTTGCCGTGAAGGGCGACCGTCGCGTCTATTCGGCCTATGCGGAACTGAATGCGCCAATCTTCGAACAACTCGAAATCAATGCGTCGGGCCGCTATGACCGCTATTCCGGTGGTATCGATAATTTCTCGCCGAAGGTCGGCGTGAAAGTAAAACCGATCGAGCAGGTTGTACTGCGTGGCACCTATTCGCGCGGCTTCCGCATCCCCAGCTTCGGCGAAGCCAACGCGACTTTCCCGACAACGGGCTTCGTCAGCAATACAGCAAGCGCATTCAACGACCAGTATCTGGCGCAATATGGCTGCACGGTAGCCACGTTCAGCACCTGTCCGGCCTATATTCGGAACGGCACCTATGGGCAGACCTCTCTCGCCAACCAGAATTTGAAGCCGGAAAAATCGCGCAGCTTCACCGCCGGTATCCTGGTCGAACCGATGCGCGGCCTGTCCTTCTCGGTAGATTATTATAATATCAAGAAGACGGGCGCCATCACGACAGCGAACAATGCCCCTGCACTGATCGCCTATTATGCAGGCCAGCCGATCCCCGAAGGCTATAACGTCATTGAAGACGTGCCGATCGCTCCGGGTGATACCAGAACGCCGCGTGTCGCCTTCGTGCAGTCGGGCTTCATCAATGCCAATACGATCAAGTCGGAAGGCCTGGACTTCGCCGCCAACGCCGATATCGGGATCACCGACGGCATCCGTTGGACCAGTTCGCTGGAAGCCAGCTATATCCTCAGGCTGGAAACCAAATTCCCAGATGGCACGGTGGAGCGCTATGACGGCACGCTCGGCAACTTCAACCTGACGGCGGGTTCGGGCACGCCCAAATGGCATGGTAGCTGGCTCAACACGCTGGATTTCGGTAAGTTCGCGATCAGCAACACGGTCAATTTCTTCGGCGGCTATGATCTTTCGGCCATGGACCAGGGCACCGACTACAAGGATTGCGGGCTGGATGACGGCTCGTTGCCCTGCAAGGTGAAAAATTATGTCACCTTCGACCTGAATGCGCAGGTCAAAGTGAACGACAACTTCACATTCTATGCCAATATGTTGAACATGTTTGACCGGTTGCCGCCGATCGACACCATCACCTACGGCGCCCATGCCTATAACCCGGTACAGGGTGGCGAAGGCATATTGGGTCGCTATTTCCGCGTCGGCGTGAAGGTCAATTACTGACCTTCCCTTCGGCAATGATGGCGGCGGCGGGCCCAGCCTTGTGACCCGCCGCCGGCCAACGGGGGACGCCGACCCAAGACAGTGAACCGTTGGTCTCCACCGAGGCGACGTACAGCCTTCACCCTATAAAATCGGCAATTGCACTCGGACGCGCAAGCCTCCGCCAACCGAAGAAGTCAGGGCGATCATGCCATCATGCGCCTGTACCGCCGACTGGACGATCGAAAGGCCCAGACCTACCCCCCCGGTGCTGCGATTGCGTGAAGGCTCCCCGCGATAGAAGGGCTCGAAGGCGCGGGCGATTTGCTCGTCCATCATGCCCGGCCCATCGTCCATCACGTCCACAATCGCCATATCATCGATGCGCTGGACAGTAACCCAAGCGCGATCGCCATATTTGATCGCATTGTCGAACAGGTTGGTGAAGAGCCGCTTCAATAGAAGCATATCACCTATGATCGTGATCGATTCACCCTTTGTCATGACCACATCGCGACCCATGTCGGCGAAGTCGTCAACCAGGCCTTCCACCAGCAACCCCAAATCGAGCGGGTCCATTGATCGCGGCCGGCTTTCATTATCGACGAAATCAAGCGTCGTACCTATCAACTGTTCCATCTGACGGATTTCATCCTCCGCCGCCATCCGGACCGACGCCGGTGCGCTGGCAAGGTGGAAGTGCAGGCGGGAAAGTGGCGTGCGCAGGTCATGCGCGATCGCACCCACCACCGAAGTCCGCTCCCGCACATAGCGGGCGATGCGCGACTGCATCTCGTTGAGAGACTGGGCAGCCATCCGGATTTCGCTTGGTCCCTCAACCGGGATGGGCTGTTCCTCAATCCCTGCCCCCAGCCGTTCCGCCGAAGCAGCGAAGGCTCGGATCGGGCGGGACAGGCGGACGCTGAACCATAGGCTGAGCGGGATCACGAGCAACAGGCCCAGGAGGAAGGCATTCTGCCCGAACAGCCGCCAAAGCGACTGGCCGCCGCGCGCCTCACGCGTCACCAGCCGCCATTCGCCCGAGCGCTGGCGAACCGCAGCGGTGAAGGTGCCCAGGATGAAAGGGTCAGCCGCCTCGTCGGAGCCATAAAGCTGCATTTCCTGCAAAAACTGGCCAAGCCGTTCGCGATCGCCCGGATCGAGCCGGACGCGGACATCATCGGCCCGCAGGGTCAATTGGCGCGCGAGCAGTGCCGATATCAACCGTTCGGCCGGGTCGGTCGGCGGGAGGGGCGCGGCCGCCTGACGCTTTTCATGCACCACGGGGATTTCGCGCAGCAGCGGCTGTTTCTTCAAGATGCGGGCGATCTCATAGACAGACACCGGCACCCGTTCGGGTGGGATAAGGGATAATAGCAAGAAAAGGCTGAAAGCCGTGAGAGTCAGGATGACGACCAGGGTAAGCGCCAATAGATGGGCGTGGATCGAATTGGCCCAGCGCAGGAAGCGCGCCTTCATCCGCGCCGCACCGCAGCCTGAAAGATATAGCCTTCACTGCGTACCGTCTGGATCAAGTCGCCCCCGGCGCGGGTTCCCAGCTTGCGCCGCAGCCGGCTGACCTGGGTATCAATCGCCCGATCGAACACATCGGCGTCGACACCGCGCGCGAGTTCCACCAAATGGTCGCGGGTCAATATCTTCTGAGGATGCTCGATGAAGGCGAGCAGCAGGGCAAACTCCCCCTCCGACAGGCTGATGATGATCCCGGCCGGATCGCGCAGCACGCGCCGTACCGGATCGAGCCTCCACCCCTCGAAATGATAATGAGTCATCGATGCCAGGCGCGTTTCGGCAGCAGAGCGACGACGGCGTTGAAGTGCGCGAACACGGGCAAGCAGTTCGCGCGGCGACACGGGTTTGGGCAGATAGTCGTCTGCCCCCATTTCCAGACCCGTGATCCGGTCGCCCTCGGTCCCCAGAGCAGAGACCATGATGATGCCGATGTCCTGTTTCCCGGCGAGTGAACGGGCAATCGAAAGCCCGTCCTCGCCCGGCATCATCACGTCGAGGATCAGGATGTCGACCCGCTGCCGGTCGAGCAGCCGGCGCAGCGCCGTGGCATCCTCCGCCTCCGCCACGACATAACCTTCCTGTGTCAGAAAGGCGCGGACCAGAGTGCGCAGCGAAGGATCGTCGTCGACGATCAGGATATGGGTCTGTTCCGACGCATCGATCGCCTCCGCCGCCATGGCCGCCACCTGCCTCTCCTTCATCCGTTCTGCGCCCTTTCTAGCGGTCGCCCTCCGCTGGATTTTGTCAAACCGGACACAAAGCGCGGAATTATTCTGCGCCAATTTTGTCGGCGCTGACAAATTAAACCGACGAGCCGCTGCTATAGCCGGGGCAAGAAGACGGCCGGGTAGACCGGGCCAACAGGGAAGAGGAGCGGCCCGCGTGCCGGCAGCGAAACATCAAGATCATGTCTGGACCCGCCGGTCGGCGCTGACCTTGCTGGCGATGCTGCCGATCGGCTTTACGGGGATCGGTAATGCCGCCGAATGCGTCGATCCCGCAAGCCTGTCCGCCGCGCAGAAGAGTATGCGCAAGTCGCTGGGGTTCCGGGCGCCGTCGGCCGATGCAGCCAAGCGCTGTAGCGTCTGCGCATTCTTCACCGCCGCCCAGCCCGGTTGCGGCAAATGCGCACTGCTGAGCGGCGGGATCGTCCCGGCCGAAGGGCTGTGCGATTCCTGGGCGAAGAAGGGCTGAACCGATGATAAGTGACGCCCGTCAATTCGTCTGGGACCTGCCGATCCGCCTGTTTCACTGGCTGCTGGTGGCGTTGCTGGGCTTTTCCTGGTGGAGCGCGGAAACCTATCATATGGACTGGCATCGCTGGTCGGGCCAGGCCGTGCTGTTCCTGGTCGTCTTTCGCCTGATCTGGGGCTTTGTCGGCTCGGGATCAGCGCGCTTTGCCTATCTCCTGAAGGGTCCACGCGCCATCCGCGCCTATCTGGCGGGCGGGGTCGCGCCGGTCGGCCATAATCCGCTGGGCGGATGGAGCGTGATCGCGATGCTGCTGCTGCTGATGGTGCAACTCGGCACCGGTCTGTTCGCGGTCGACATTGACGGGATCGAATCCGGGCCGCTGTCGCATCTGGTCGATTTCGACCAAGGGCGGCTGGCTGCCGCGATCCACGCGACCAGCTTCACCATCCTGCAAATCCTGATCGGATTGCATGTGGCGGCGGTGCTTTTCTACCTGCTGGCGCGGCGACGCAACCTGATCGGGGCGATGCTGACCGGCCGAACGGCTGTCGCGAGCGAGGCGGTCGTGCCTGTACGACGCGCCAGGGCGGTCACTTTCCTGATCGCCGTCACCCTGTCGGGCGTGATCGCCTGGTGGGTCTTCGCCGACCCGATGCTCTGAAACTGGAAAGGAAGGGATGACATGAAAAGCGACGCCCGGCGCCCGACCGCCCTGTTCACCCTGCTGGCCGCCTTATGCGCGACACCGCTGGCAGCGGCCCCCGGCGATATCATCGCAACCCGCATCGCCGGCTTCCGCGAGGTCGGGGCGGCGTTCAAGAACATCAATGACGAACTGAAATCGACCACGCCACAAACCTATGTCATCCAGATCTCGGCACGCCAGATCCGCGACTATGCGCGCCAGCAGCAAGGCTGGTTCCCGGCGGGCAGCGGTCCCAGACCGGGCGTGAAGACCGCGGCCAAGGCGGAAATCTGGAGCCAGGCCGCCGCGTTCAAGGCGGCGCAGGACGGCTTCGCGGCGCAGGCCAACACCTTCGCCACCATGGCGCAGAGCGGCGACATCGCGCGGATGCGGCTAGCGGCCAAAGCGCTGGGGCAAAGCTGTGGCACCTGCCATCGCAGCTTCCGCGTCGAGGAGCGGCGCTGATGATCCGGCACGCCATCGCCATCCTGATGCTGGTCCAGCCTGCCGAACTATGGGCGCAGGCTGCGGATTTGCCGTTGGAGGCAGCGAGCGGCGATCCCCTGCCCCCCGGCGTGAGTGTGAAGCAGGCGGGATCAAGAAGCGTCTATGTCGATGCCCATGGGCGCACGCTTTATGGCATGGATATGCGTGCCGTCACCGGCCGGACCGGGCGTCAAGCCCTATGGTGTTCGGGTGATTGCCTGACACAATGGGAACCACTGATGGCGCCAGCCAAAGCCATGGTCGTACCGCTCCCACCCCAGTTCGGCGGTGAAAAATCTGCGGCGGACGCGTCCAAACCGAACGGCGACTGGGTCGTCATGCAGGGACCGAAAGGACCGCAATGGGTCTTTAAGGGCGTGAACCTCGTCTTCACCCGCATTGGCGAACAGCCGGGATCGGCGGCGCATGACGGTGAGGACGGCCTCACCTGGAACAGCCTGAAATATGTGCCGCCCCTGCCCAGGATCACCGCGCCCGCAAATGTCGCGCCGCGCCTGGTGGAGGGACGCTATCTGCTGGTCGACGGACAGGGCGACCTGCTGGTCAGCCCCAGGGCTGCGCACTGCGGCGCTACCTGTGCACAATGGCGCGCCTTTCCCGCCGGGCTGGTGCGTCGTGGCACAGGCCAATGGAGCGTGCGCCAGGACGAGGAGCGAGCGCAATGGGTGTATCGCGATCGGCCGGTCTACGTGATCGACGGTGCCGATCCGGCGGACATTCCCACCGATGCGCTGCCACTTACGCCCTGACGGTCAAGGAGAAGAGAGGATGAACATGCGGAGAAAGCTGTCATGGGTCGCCGCCATCGCCCTGCCGGCATTGACTGCGGCACCGGTCGCTGCGCAGGGCGGGGACGTTACGAAACAGGTGGCAACCGCCGCCCTGCCCGCGCCACCAGCCAATGGCGAGATGGGCTTCGTCTTCACCCATTTCGCGCCCGCCATCTACCAGGGCAAGGAAGATTGCCCAGAGGGGCTGGCCGCAACCCTGCGTGAAAATTACCTGCAAACCCAACCGGTCGGCGAGCGGGCGCGGTTGCTGGAAAAATCCAACGAGAAGGAATTAACCGCACGCTGGCATGGCTATGCTTTCGGCCCGGACAATATCAACATCTGCACCCATCCCGACAAGTTCGATCGCCCGCCCCAGCGCATGGTGCAGGGCAAGATCGCCAAGGGGCTGAATCTGGACGATGAAACGGGCGATGGCGACAGCGAAGCGGACACCTGTCGCCACACCAATTTCGATGGCCCGACGGGAGAAAAGGGCATCGACAACCAGATGTGGCGGGCCATGGGCTGCGTGCGGACCTGGCGCGGGGTGGACGGCATGGGCGGTGACATCGTGCGCGGCCTTACCCAGTTCCTGATTAGCGGCGAACATAGCCAGGTGCTGTTGCTGACCGGGGTCGACAGTCTGGTCGACGATCCCGACGTGACCGTGATCTACGCCAATAGCGAGGATCGCGCGGTGGTGGATTCGCGGCAGAATTTCATTCGCGGCGCCAGCTATACGGTCACTGCCAATCCCGATCATCGCAACCTGCTGAAGGGCAGCATCCGCAACGGCGTGCTGACCACCGAGCCTGCCCATATCCGGCTGAAGCAGAATTGGGGACAGGGGTCGGAGCGCGACATTCGCGGGCGGCGCAACGAATATGATTTCACCAGGGCGCGGCTGCGCCTGGAATTTCAGCCGGACGGGTCGCTGAAAGGGATTGTCGGCGGCTATCAGCCTATCTGGAACGTGATGGCCAGCGCCTCGGTTGGGGGTGAGGGCGCAGCGACGACGGCGGGCTATGACTGCGCCGCCATGTATGCCGCGTTGAAGGCGATGGCCGATGGCGATCGCGATCCCGCGACCGGCCAGTGCCGCCGCATTTCGAGCGGGATCGAAGCAGAGGCGGTGCCCGCCTTCATCAACGACCGGCTGCCCGAAGCAAAGGTGGCGCAGCGATGAGCGGGATAGTCACCAGATGCCCATATTGGGCGCTGCTCGCCGGCCTGACGCTGGCCGCCTGCACCACCGAGAAGGTGCCGCAGACCGCATCGCCGGACCATAATCTCACATCCTTGCAAGCGCCGCTGGGGCAAGTGGTCGGGATGCGCCGCCTGACCGAGGCGCAATATCGCAACAGCGTCGCCGATATCTTCGGTCCAGACATCAAGGTTGCCGGACGCTTCGAACCGATCGTGCGGCCAGTCCATGAACTGATCGCCACCGGGGCGAGCGTGTCGACCATCTCACCGGCGGGCCTTGAACAGTTCGACGCGATGGCGCGCAACATCGCGGCGCAGATTGTCGCGGAGGATCGACGCGCGCAATTCATTCCCTGCGCCCCGCGCAGTGCCGCCGCACCCGATGCGGATTGCGCCGCGCGCACGCTGGTGCCGATCGGCCGCTACCTGTTCCGCCGGCCGATGACGCAGCAGGAAATCGCCGCCTTCGTCATGATGGCGGGCAAGGGCGTTGGACAGGATCAGAGCTTCTATGACGGGCTGCAACTGGCGTTGGCGGCCATGCTGGTGTCGCCGCAATTCCTCTACATCATCGAAAGCGCCGAGCCGGATCCGCAAGCGCCCGGCGAGATGCGGCTGGACAATTACTCCCGCGCCGCGCGGCTGAGCTTCCTGCTGTGGAACACCACGCCGGGCGAGGCGCTGCTGCGCGCGGCGGATGAGGGCAAGCTGACCGATCCGGCCGAACTGTCGGCAATCGCCCAGCGCATGGTCCGGTCGACCCGGCTGGAGGATGGCGTTCGCGCCTTCTTCGCCGACATGCTGCTGTTCGAGAAATTCGACGAGATGGCCAAGGACCAGATCGTCTACCCCCGCTTCAACCCCGACGTGGCGTCCGCCCTATCCGAACAAATGCTACGCATGATCGTCGACCAGTTGGTGACGCGGCAGGGCGATTATCGCCTGTTGTTCACGACCCGGCACACCTTCATCAACCGGGCATTGGGGCCGCTCTACCAGACGAAAGTCGCCAGCAGCCAAGGCTGGGTGCCCTATGAGTTTGCCGAAGGCGACGACCGTGCCGGCCTGCTGGGGCAGGCGGGATTCCTGGCGCTCTATTCCCATTCCGGGCGCAGCTCGCCGACGCTGCGCGGTCGTGCGATCCGTGAGCTATTGCTGTGCCAGCCGGTGCCCAATCCACCCGGCAACGTCAATTTCACCGCGGTGCAGGACGTCACCAACAAGGCGATGCCGACCGCGCGCATCCGCCTGAACGCGCATAACAGCGACCCGGTCTGCGCCGCTTGCCACAAGATCACCGACCCGCTGGGCCTGCCGCTGGAACGGTTCGACGGCATTGGCGCCTTCCGCGGGCAGGAAAATGGCGCGCCGATCGATACGGCGGGCGTGTTTGAGGGTACAGCCTTCCAGGGCAATGTCGGCCTGGGCAAGGCGCTGGCGGCCAGCAAGTCAACCACCGAATGCGTCGCGGGCCGCGCCTTCCAATATGCGACCGGCCGGACGCCAGCGGATGAAGACGCAACCGCAATGGCGATCGAGCAGGGCTTTGCCGCCAACGGATATCGCATCCAGGCGCTGTTCCTGCAGGTGGCGACCATGGCCGAAGCCTATCGCGTGCCCATGACGCCGCTGCCCAAGCCGCAGGTGGCGATGATGACCAGCCCCCATATCCGATCAGGAGATCAGCCATGAGCTTCCCCTTCAATCGCCGCAGCGCGCTGCGCGGCATGGTCAACGGCATGGCCGTCGCCGTGGGCCTGCCGTTGCTCGACATCTTCCTCGACGGCAACGGCACGGCGATGGCCGCGACCGGCGCGCCAATGCCGGTGCGGTTCGGCACCTGGTTCTGGGGACTGGGCGTCAATCCGCCACGCTGGTTTCCCGGCGCGGCCGGCAAGGATTATGAACTGAAGGTGGAGCTGGCACCGATCGAAGCGCTCAAGCACAAGGTCAACATATTGGGCGACTTCACGCTGCCGCTGGACGGCAAGCCCAACCTGCCGCATATCAGCGGTGGCATCGGCATCCGCACCGGGATCGCGATCGAATCCGACCGAGGCTTGCCTGGTCCGTCCTTCGACGTATCGATCGGCGATGTCATCGGCACACGCACGCGCTTCCGGTCGATCGAGTTGTCGGCGACCGGCGATCCGCGCAATTCGCTGTCGGGGCGCGGCAACGGCAATCTCAATCCGGCCGAAGTATCGCCCGCCGCGCTCTATACCAGGCTGTTCGGCCCCGGCTTCCACGATCCCAACAGCGCGACCTTCACCCCCGATCCGGCGGTGATGGCGCGGCGCAGCGTGCTGTCGGGCGTGGTGGACCAGCGCCAGGCGCTGGAAGCGCGTGTGGGCGCGGCGGACCGGCAGCGGCTGGACCAATATTTCACCTCGCTACGGCAGTTGGAAAACCAGCTTGACGTGCAACTGACCAAGCCCGAACCGATGCAGGCCTGCATCGTGCCGCCCAAGGTGCCCGACCAGCCGGTCAATGCCGAGATCGAGAATGTGATGCATAATCACCAGATTATGACCGATCTGCTGGTCATGGCGATGGCGTGCGACAATGTCCGGCTGTTCAACATGAACTTCAACAATGGCGCGTCATCGCTGACCCGGATCGGCAGCACCATCACCCATCATCAACTGACCCATGAGGAGGTGCTGGATAATCGGCTAGGCTACCAGCCGGAGGCGACCTTCTACGTCAACAAATGCATGGAAGCCTGGACCTATTTCATCAAGGCGATGGACGCGATGAAGGAAGGAGACCGCACCCTGCTCGACAACAGCCTGGTCTTCGCCCACAGCGAGACCGAGTTCGCCAAGTTCCACACCATCGACAATATCCCGATGATGACGGCAGGATCGGCGGGCGGGCGCATCCACACCGGGCAATATTTCACCGGCGATGGCACGCCGGTCAGCCGGGTAGGTCTGACCCTACAACAGGCTATGGGCGTGCCGGTCGACCGCTGGGGCACGGGCAGCCTGGAAACCAACAAGATTATTCCGGGCTTGATCGTCTAACGCCGACCCGGCTCGTTTCCGATAAACCCCCGTCTTCCTCAAACGCCAGCGCCAGAAAGGCCATCATTCTCGTACGTAGCTCTTTCCCTGCTCTTCCATCGGTTCATCCCGATTGAAGCGCCTTCCCTTGTTCGGCGGTGCACAAATCAAGGTGCGTGCCTGCGGGCGTGGCTGGCCACCCCCTGCCCCCTCCGATAGCGATATGAACAAGCTACGCATCCGGAGGTGGGCGATGCCGAACGCAGAGCGGAGCATTAGCAGGCTGGTGGAACTCGACAGTCTGCGCGGTTTCATGGCTCTTTGGGTCTATCTGACACACATATTGTTCCTGGTCGGCTTTCCCGACCATGGCATCCTTGGCCTCATCGCCAATGGCAGCATGGCCGTCAGCGTGTTCATGATCCTGTCGGGCTTCGCCATCGGCACCACGCTCCTCAATGGCCGGTCGACCTATGGCCAATATTTTGCCCGCCGCTTCTTCCGTCTCTATCCCGTCTATCTTGTGGGTCTTCTGCTCGGCTTGATGACGTCGGCTTATTATCCCGGCTTGCTCACGGCGCTCGGCGGAGGTGAGGCGGGCGACATTGCCCGCATCGCCCATCGCACCCAAGGAGAATTTGATCAGTTCGGTCAGCACCTGATCGCCCATCTGTTCCTGGTCCATGGCGCGATTCCGGACAGCATTCTCTATGGTTCGGCCCTTGCCTTCAACGCCCCTGCCTGGAGCCTCTCGCTTGAGGTGCAATTTTACATCGTGGCGCCGTTCCTCGTCGCCATTCTCTCCAATCCGCGCGGCAGGCCGATCGCCTTTTGCGCGATCATAGGTCTGGCCTTGTTCGGACGGGCCTTGTTCGGCGACATCTATCCCCAGGTGCCTTCCTTCCTGCCGATGACGCTTACCTATTTCATCATCGGAATATTGACCGCCATCCATATGCCCAGGATCGCCGATCGCCCCGACCTGTTGCTCGTGATCGGCGGGCTGATCGTGCTGCTCGCCGCGCGCGCGGGCGAGATTCTCTCAGCACTGCCGCCGATCATCTGGGTGGCCACGATTCTTATCTGCACACTCGACGGATGGCGCCCCTTTGCGGTTGCCCGGCATATTCTGGCCTGGCGCCCCTTCGTCGCCATGGGCGAGGTGTCCTATGGCTTCTATATTCTGCACCTGCCCATATTGATCGGTTGGGCAGTCCTGCTGCAACGCCAGGGCCTGGCTTCCAGCAAGCCCGCCTTCCTGGCCCTGCTCCTGCTATCGTTGCCCGTGACGATCGCGCTTGCCTATATATCCTATCGCTGGCTTGAGGAGCCGATCAACCGATGGGCGAAGGAACGCTATCGCGGCGTCAGGGAAGTTGCGACCACCGTCGCCCCCGCCGAAGGGGTATGAGATCGGAACGCCGTCAGCGTTGATTTCCACTCATTTTGCGTGCCACCGCCTTCGCAAGCCATGACGTCATCAGCCCCAGAGACACAGGTATGGCGACAACCACGAGCACGGCCGCGATACCGGCCGTCGCGATGGTCGAGCCTGCAATATGCACCTTTTCCGCTGCCTTGTTCTGCGCAGCATCTGCGCCGGATGTGCCGGAATTTCCCCCGGCCGATATCGACCCATCCAAACCGTCGATCTGCATTATTCTTCAACTCCAACACGTCATTGCCGCACCATTCCCCGCAAGGATCGAATCGCCCAGTAGAATATATTCTCCAGGCGTATGACGATTATTTTCCTGCGGTCGCGCGACTCTGGCGCAGGTTTGATGAATGGAAGATCAACGAACCACGGTTTTCGGAAAATTACGGTACGGCGAAGGCTAAATCCGACCAGCAGATTGTTGCAGCACAGCATGAGCGGTTTCTTACACGATCACTATTAGCTATGCTTCTCATGTAGTTGGCCAACCACAGGCTTCGGTCGAAAGATCAACAATCAACAAAGGATATCTGGGGGACATATTGTCCGTCTCCGGGAGCGCGAAGCATCGTCCCGGAAGAAAGAGCTGGCGTCTTTAACAGGGGACGAACGCCATGGAGATACATGTTACCGGACTTAGAGGGATTCCCGGCGTGATGGGCGGCGTCGAGAGTCACTGTGAGGAATTATTGCCGCGTATCAAGGCGCAGAACCCTGATCTGGACATCACCGTCCTTTGCCGCGCACCGTATGTCGACAATGACGTGCGGGATTATCGCGATATCCGGCTTGTCCCGCTGCCATCCCCCAAACAACGTTCGCTGGAGGCCATAGCCTCCACATTCATCGCCATCCTTTATGCCTTTATCCGGCGAGCGCGAGCCATCCATATCCACGCGATCGGTCCATCGCTGCTGTCGCCTCTGGCGCGGTTGCTGGGACTGAAGGTCGTCGTCACGCATCATGGCGCGGACTATCAGCGCGCCAAATGGGGTCGAATCGCAAAGCTGGTGCTGCGGATTGGCGAGCGGTCTTCATTGATCTGGGCGCACAAGGTCATTGCCGTGGCTCCGTCCATCGCGGACGACCTGAAACGCCTGTTTCCTTCGCACGCGCACAAGGTCGTCTATATCCCCAACGGTGCGCCCCATTTGCCCGACGGGATCGAGGAGCCGGAGGATATCCTGCGGCGCCTCGGCCTGGAACCCAGGGGCTTCATTCTTGCCGTGGGGCGTCTGGTGCCCGAAAAGGGCTTCCATGACCTGATAGAGGCGTTTCGGGCGAGCGGGACCGGAGCGGCGCGCAAGCTGCTGATCGCGGGCGGCGCGGATCATGATTCACCCTATGCGCGAGGGTTGCTTGATCAGGCGAGCGACAGCATCATCTTTGCGGGCATTCTGCCGCATGATGTGCTGAAAGTGCTTTACGGGCATTGCGCGCTTTTCGTCCTGCCCTCCTATCATGAAGGCCTGCCGATCGCCGCGCTTGAGGCCGCTTCCTGTTCCGCGCCGATGGTACTCAGCGACATTCCGGCAAATCGCGACATCGGACTTGATGAAGCCAGTTATTTTCCGGCCGGCGACATATCCCGGCTCGCACAGATGCTGGAAGGGCCGTTCGATGCGTTTGTCGGCGATGTCGCACGAGTTCGACGCCGGTTCGACTGGGACAGATCGGCCATGGAAACCGCGATCGTTTATCGGGGAGTCATGAGCCGGGCCGCACCTCCCCTGCTCGACGCCGTCAAGCCAGGCGTCAGCGATTGAGCCGGGCCATCTTCATCTCTTCATCGGGCGCTACGCTTCGCTATTCATGCGCGAAAGCGCACGTCCAGGGCACCGCTGAATGGAATCCAACCGATCGTCCGCGCCGGCGCTTGCGGAGCGAAGGCCAGGTGAGCGCCCGATCGCTCGATCAGGACGCCGGGCGAGCGATCGTCAAGGCGGATGCCGATGTTGCCCAGATGATAGGGACGGCCAGGCAGAGCTGGAAGGAGCGCAACCGCGTGCCCAGCGGCGATCCGCTGAATATGCGGCCCTGGTGCGTCAAGGACCAGCAGCGATCGCACGGCCGGAAAACGCGCCATCGAAACATTGATCGCGGATCGGAATGCGAAGGGTTCGATAAGGAGGGCGTCGCCATTATGTTCGACGATCACCGCATTGCTGCTGCCCCAGCCATTGTCGCGCCATGTCCAGCGCGTATGGACCGCAAGTCCCTCGCCAAGTTCGACGACACGTTCATCGGGACGATTGTGGGACGGAGCGTCAGCCGGTCGGGGCGCAGCCAGCAAATGCTGGCCGAGCAGGCCGGACGGCAGAATGCCCAGAGCGAAGCTGCGGCGTGTGAGTATCATCATGGCCCTCGTCACGTCCGAAAGATAGGGCAACCTCTCACGCCGCGCCGGTGCGCGACAAGCGTGACGCCATGAACCGGCTGCCGCCCGCGACGGAAGGAACCGCCCACGAGCCGACAGGGGCAATCCGCCCCGGGATGCTGTTCGTCATCAATTCCCTGGAAGGCGGGGGCGCGGAACGGGTGATGGCGACACTGGTGCGCGCATCCGTTGATCTATACCCGCGCCATCCCATCACGCTGGCCCTGCTCGATCGGACCGCAATGGCCTATGATCCGCCGCCCGGCGTCAATCTCGTCCAACTCGATTGCCGTGGTCGGCTGTTGCCGAGCGCTATCGCCCTGCGCAACCTGGTGGCCCAGCTCCGTCCCCATGCGGTTCTGAGTTTCCTTACCCGGTCGAATGTCGCGAACGTCATCGCGACCCGTGGCCGTCCGGCCGCCTGCATCATCAGCGAGCGCGTCAACACCTCCGTCCATTTCGGCGCGGGCGGATGGGCAGGCAAAGCGCTGGTGCGGCTCTTCTATGGCCGGGCCGATCATGTCATCCCGGTTTCCGAAGGCGTGGCCGACGATCTCGCCCAGAATTTCGGCGTCTCGCCGGACCATATGACGGTCATTCCCAATCCGGTCGATCATGACGCGATCACGTCCATGGTCGGAGAAACGCCCGTGCTGCGCCTCGCCCGTCCGTATATCGTCGCGGTCGGGCGGCTCGTTCCGAGCAAGAATTTCGCCATGCTGATCGAAGCCTTCGCCCGGTCGGAGCTTGATGGCGATCTTGTCATTCTGGGCGAAGGGCCGCTGCGGGAGACGCTGGAGCGGCAGGCACGGACCCTGGGACTGGAGGGTCGGGTCCACCTGCCGGGCTTCGTTGAAAACCCCTTCGCCATTATCGCCCGATCGACGCTGTTCGCCCTGCCCTCCAATGCGGAAGGATTTCCCAACGGACTGGTCGAAGCGATGGCTTGCGGGCGGCCGGTGGTGGCGGCTAATTGTCCGTCCGGCCCATCGGAAATCCTGCTGGGATTGCCGCGTCATTCGGTTACGGCAACCATATATTGTCCGGCAGGGACAATCGTCCCGCCCAACGATCCTTCTCTGTTCGCCGCGGCGTTGCGACAAGTTCATGATGATCCCGAACGGGAACTGCGCGGCAAGACGGCGTTGGAAGCGTCGCGCGCATTCAGCGTCGAACGGACGGTTCGCCAATATTGGGACGTGATCGAAAGGGGGCGCCCGTCCGGCAATCCACGGACGGGCAATGCCATTGAGCTGCAGGAGATCAAGAGATGAGCGGTATCCGCATCGCTATGACGGCGGCGCTAGGGATCATGCTGTTGGTATTGGCGGGCCAATCCGGAAGGCTTTTCGCCAAGGATGATCCGCCAACCACGCAAGAGTTCGTCTTTCGGCTCTCGCCGGGTGACAAGCTGAGGATCAGCACCTTCGGCGAACCCTCCCTGTCGGGCGATTTCGAGATTTCACCAGCCGGAACCATCGGCTTCCCCCTCATCGGGGAAGTCAAGGCGGCCGGCCGTGAAGCGCAGGACGTGCAGAAGGACATAGCCGACGCGCTGAACAAGAACTTCGTCATCGAACCCAAGGTGACGGTCAGCGTCGCGAATTTCCGGCCCTTCTATATATTGGGTGAAGTGAACAAGCCGGGCGAATACCCGTTCATCACGGGGCTGACCGTGCGCGGGGCCGTCGCCAAGGCCGATGGCTTCACCTACCGGGCGAACGAGAAGCGAGCCTATATCAAGCGGGCGGGAGAGGCGGAGGAGAAAATCTATCCCCTGACCGCCGAAATTACCGTGCAGCCCGGCGACATCATCCGTATCAAGGAGCGTTACTTTTGAACTCGCCCGCAACGACATCGCCCGCCGCCCCATTGTCGTCGGCGCTCCCTGCTCCCGCGACGGTCGAAGAAATGGCCAAGCCACACCTGCGTGGATGCGCGCCCCGCCTGCGCGGGCTGGTCGCCTTGTTGCGGGCGGACCTGTTCCGCTATGCCGGACGCGCGGACGCGAGCGCCTTCTGGCGCCATTATCTGTTCACGCCGGGCTATAAATATACGGTGCTGATGCGCGGGTGCGGCTATCTGAAAACGAAGCGCTTTCAGGCCCTGGGGCTATACCCGCTGTCCAAATGGCTGCTGCTGCGCTGCCGCTATAAATATGGGATCGCCATCCCCGAATATACGGTGATCGGCCCCGGCTTCTTCATCAATCGTTTCGGCGGCATCTATATTCATGGCGACGCCATCGTCGGCGCCAACATCAACGTCACGCATGGCGTGCTGCTGGGGCAGACCAATCGCGGCGCGCGCGCCGGAGCGCCGATCGTCGGGGATCGCATTTTCCTGGGCGCGGGGGCCAAGATATTGGGGCGCATCACATTGGGGAATGATAGCGCGGTCGGTGCCAATGCGGTCGTCACCAAGGATGTGCCGGACAAGGGCGTGGTGGGCGGCATCCCCGCAAAGCTGCTGTCGCAGGACGGATCGGACGGCTATATCAACCGCATGGTGCCCGACGCCCTCATGCGGGCCTGCGTCGACGCATTTCCGGGCTGCCTGACATCGCCCCCTTCCGCTAGAGCGGTTGATCCCATTGCATCGGATCAACCGCTCTAAGTTTTTTGTTTATCGCATTTTCCGAGTCGTCGGATGATTTCATCTGACTAGAAAATGCTTTAAAGCCCCTTGAAGACAACGCTCAGCATGACCTGATTGCCCGCGAAGGTGCGTCCGGCACTGGCGCCCGCACTCTCCTGCGCCCGATGGCTGAATTCAGTGCGCAGTGCCCAACGGGGGCTGACCATATATGTCGCGGCGAAGCGCCCGGTGAACCCGCTATTGCTACGCTCAATGCCATTATATCGGCGATTCTCACGCCCCAGTTCGGCCAACAGGATGAGGTTCCTGAGCAATTCATAGTCGGCGCGCAGCGAATAACCGGTACGCAGATAGCCCGCCGATCCGGCAAGTCCGCTCTCCACCACGCTGCGATCGACCTTCGCGGTCAGGGTGACGAGGGATGTCACGAAATAAGCCAGTTCTCCCCGCATCAATAGCCCGCTGACATCGGTGAACATGGGGTCCTTATAATCCTGATCCAGATAGCCGAGCCGGACGGAGCCGCGCATCAGGCGGCCGATTTCCATGCTGGCGCCCAGCGCCGCCTCATATCCACGGGAATCGCGCGCGGGCACGGGGCCGATACGCGCCGCATAACTGCGCCGGTTGACCGATCCAGCCACGAACAGCGCCAGGCTGGGGCTGAGCGCATATTCGGCGATGGCCGATCCGGTCACAGTTTTGTGGTCACGAAAATCCTGATCGATGATCGCGCCTGACCGATCGCGATTGTCGTGATAGTTGCGCCGTTCATAATCCATCGTGCCGCGTACGCGCAGGCGGTTGAATATATGGACCGCTTCGCCATAGACTTCCGTAATGTCGAACCGGGTCGGACGGGCGATACCTGTCAGCGAATCCGGGGAGAAGCGCGCTTCGGCTTCGCGCGCCTGCAACAGCCGCAGATTGAGGACGGTATCGCGCCGGACGACGCTTCGCAGATCGCCTTTCAATGCGTAGGTGTCCGTATTTTCAGCGGTGCGGTTCATATAGCGAGCCGCCTCATATTCGCCCGCGATCGCCACTGTGAGGTTGGGATCAGGACGGGCGATCGTCAGGCGCGGCCTGACGCTCATGATGATGTCATCGACGGTCGAGCGGCGCGTGTAATAGATATTGTCGTTGTAATTTGCTTCCACCGCCATCTGGGGCGTTATGGTCCACGATCCCAACTGAATGGGCCTGGTCGCATAATCGGGCCGGGGCCTGTCGGTCACGCCGACATTGCGGTCGCGACCGAAAACATTGTCACTGCCCTGCAAGGTGCCGAGGCGGTCGAACGGATCATATTGCTGCGCCAGCGCCGATCCGCAGGGCATCCCCATCAGCAGACATGTAGCCCATTTCCTGAACTTCATTCGCGCTCCATGTTTTGTGCAGGGAAGCGACGATCCCCCTTCGATATTCCGGCCCGTCACCGCGCGGCGAGCAACCCGCCACCGCGTTCCATCCGCCGCCGTGTGAAAAGCCGGTAAGCGGACTGTCGAACAGTTGCCGGTATCCAGCGCACAGCCACCAGAAGGGCCAGCGTCCGAACCCCTTCCGGCAGGGCCACGTCCTGAATGCCGATGCCCACCCGGCCCGGCGATTTCATCGCGTAGCGCAGATAATAACCGATCTCCTGATTGATCAGACGCCGCAAAAGTCGCCGTTCGGCGGCATCCGCGTCCGCGAGCATCTCACGCGCCGTTCGAACCAGGCAGGGCGGCGCAAGGGTCGAGGTGGATTTGCTGACCTTGTTGGTTGAATCGCGGTTGAACTCGGCCGTCACCCGGGGGCTGTAGGCCAGCGTCATATGCCGCGCGCAACGCAGCCAGAGATCCTTGTCGCCGCCGCGCAACGCCCGGCCTTCCGGGAACAGGCCCACCCGCATCAACAGGTCGCGCCGGATCGCGATCGCCCCGGTCCACATCGGGCATTCCCGCACGTCCAGCCAGGCGGCAAGAAACGCACCGAAATCGGCTTCTCCACTTTCCGCCAGACGCGCCGTCACGCGCTGGGGCTGACGATGGGTGTCGAACACATGATCGAAGCGCGTCGCGGCCATGCCCGCCGTCGGCATCTGTCCGATGAGGTCGGCCAGTACGGCCAGATGATCGGGCAGCCAGATATCGTCGGCATCCAGAAACGCTACCCAGTCCCCTGCGGCTTCGACAATCCCCAGATTGCGCGCAGCATATCCACCCGGCCCCGGTGTATCGCGCGTCAGCAGCCTGATTTCCGGGCGAGCCATCGCTGCAACCCGTTCCCGTCCGCCATCCGTCGAACTGTCATCGATCACGATCAGTTCCAGCGGCGCGAAGCTCTGGTCCAGCACGCTTTGGATCGCGGCCTCCACATGCGGCCCCTTATTGAACAAGGGCATGACCACGGAAAAGCGCGGTGAGGTCATGTCAGTCCCGCGCCGCCCTTTGTCCGCCGGCCAGCCGCAGGAATTCACCGACAGCGACGGCCGACAGCGCCAGTGTCAGCCGCATGACGCCCAATCGTCGCCCGATCGACAGGCCCGGGGCGAGCGCTGCGCGCCGCAACCGACGACCAGCATCGTAGAGCGTCGCGCCCAGTACGCGGAGCAGGCGCGCGGGCCGACGGGTGCGGTCCCAGCGGCCACCGGACAGGCGGCGTCGCTTGCGAACAAGTTCCGTCCACGACGCGCGGACCGGATGCCGCACCAGCATTTCCGGCACGTAGATGAGAGGGAAACCCGAATCGCGGATACGCAGCGCCATCTGACGATCGCCCCCGGACTTGAGAGCCGCATCGAAACCGCCCAGCCGGTCAAAGACATCCTTGCGGCTGACCCAGTTGGCGGTCGCGCAATTGCCCCGCTCTGCAAAGGCCTGGGGAAAGCTGAAGATGCGCTCATAATCACCACAAGCCTGCCCATCGGGAAGCGCTTCGTCGAACAATTCGATCCGCCCCGCCAGCACACCGAATTCCGGATGTGATCGCGCCGCACTCAGCGCCGCTTCCAACCAGTCGGGCGCGGGCAGGCAATCGGCGTCGGTGAAGGCGACGAATGTGCCACGGACTTCCTTCAACGCCCGGTTGCGGGCGGCGTAGGAACCCGGCCGCGTTTCTTCCAGCACGATGATCCCCGGCACGGCCCGTGCGATACTGGCCGTATCATCGGTCGAACCATTGTCGACCACCACAATCTCATATTGATCGCGCGGCAGCGTCTGCTGCTCAAGCGCCGCCAGACAATGACGAATATAATCGGGACTGTTCCAGACAGGAATGATGACACTGACGAGTGGCGCTACGACAGCGGCGCCTTTCACCGTTTGACCATCGTCAGGGAACCGGGCTGCCTCAGACATGATGGAAGGGTCCGCAAGTCGGCGATGCGGGTCAAGCCTCTACCGCAGTTGCGAAGATGAAGCGGGCGGCAAGCCCGGCGAACCGTTTGTCGTGGATAACGCATTGAATGAACTGTCGCTGAATTGGCTCGATACGCCGCAATCCGGACGCTCCACCCCTCCACCGGGTTGCACTGCAATGCAAAATCCGTTTCCTTTCCTTGCGATGCAGCGGCGACAGACAGGAGTCGATTGCCGCGCATCTGGCAAATGGGCATTGCGCGACAAACAGGATGGCAGACCCAAAGTTCACAACGCCTGTTCTCGTCGTGTCGATGGAGAACGCCACCGCACGGCGCGCCGCCTTTACGGAGCGCGCGCGCGCAACCGGACTGCCATGGCGTTTTTTTGATGGGAAGCGGACTTTGGCAGACGGCCTCGTCCTCGCCGCCGATGCGGTGGAACGCAACAAGGGCCGCCAACTGACCCAGGGCGAAATCGGCTGCTATTCGAGCCATTTCAGCATCTGGCAGGACATGATCGCCAACGGCACCCGGCAATCTATCGTGCTGGAAGACGACACCATCGTCGATTGGGCGTTTCTCGCGCGGCTGGCGGAGACGAACCTGACGGCGGAGGGCATCCCTTATCTGCGCCTCTACGCCAAGACGCCGACCTGGCAGAAGAAGATAAGAAAGGATTTCCTGCAGCATTCCCGCACGGTGGTCGAGCTGGTCGGCAATGCTTACGGCACGCAGGCCTATGTCATCACGCTCGAAGGCGCGCGGGCTTTCTCACAGGCATGTCGTGTCGTCCGCCGGCCCATCGATGATGAGATGGACCGGTCCTGGGACCATGGCGTTCGCAATCTCATGCTGTTTCCCGCGCCGGTGATCGAGGAATTCGTGGAATCGGGCATCGGCTCGACACGCTTCGCCACCGGGCGCAGCGTGGCGCACGGAACGCGCCGTCAGAAACTGGCCCGCTGGGTGGAGCGGCAGCGCATCCGCATGAAGAAACTGGGGCTGGCGCTTGAGCGCTGAACAGAACCCCGCTGCCGTCGAGCCCCGTTTCGACACCAAGCTCCGGCGTCAGAGCAAGGCCTCCGTCGGCTGGTCGGTGATGCGTTTCATGTCGGATCAGGTCTTTTCCTTCCTGGTCTTCGTCCTGCTGGCCCGGCTGCTTGCGCCCGGCGATATCGGTGCCTTCGCACTGATGGCGGTCTTTGCGGAAGTGTTCCGCGCGATCAGCACGGCAGGCCTGATCCAGACCGTCGCGCGCGAGCGCATTCTCTCTGACGAATTTCTCGACACCATCTATCGCGGCAATATGGGGTTCAGCCTGATCGCCTGCGCCATCACCTTTGTCCTGGCGATGCCCTTCGCCGCCTTCATGGATGCGCCTCAAATTGCATGGCCATTATGTGTGTTGAGCCTGGTGCTGCCGATTTCGGCGCTTGGCCAGACACATATGGCGCTGCGCCTGCGCGCCTTCGGCCACCGGACGACGGCTTTGCGTTCCGTGCTGAGCGGCGTGATCGGCGGCGGCGCGGCTGTCGCAGCGGCCTTTGCCGGCCTTGGACTATGGGCACTGGTGATCCAGCGGATCGTGACGGCCATGGTCGGCGCCGTGCTGGGTCGGATGTCCTATGACTGGACGCCGGGGAAGGCCTTTTCCTGGGCAATGCTCAAGCGTAATCTGGGCCTGAACGGCAGCCTGACGGCAACCCAGTTGGTGTTCATCTTCACCCAGCGGTTGCAGGATCTGGTCATCGGCACTGTCATCGGCATCGCCGCGGTCGGCATCTACCGTACGGCCTGGCGAACGGTCGAACTGATCGCCAACGGCGCGATCCAGCCCTTCTCCACGGTCGCCATGCAGACGCTGGCGCGGGTGAAGGATGATCGAGCCGAGATGCTGGCCGCCTATCGCTGGATGATTTCCAAGGCGTCGGCGCTGTCATTTCCCGCGCTGGTCGGTTTCGGATCGTTGGCGCCGCTCGCCATTCCCGTCGTCTTCGGCGACAAATGGGCGCAGTCGGGCCAGTTGGCGCAGATTTTCGCCTTCATGGCCCTGCCCTTCACCCTCAACTTCTTCGCCTCACCCGCCCTGGGCGCGGCGGGAGCAAGCAGGGCATTGATGTTTCTGGGCGGCACACAACTCGCCATGACGGCGATCTTCACGCTGGTAGCCGCTCCCCATGGACTCTACGCGATAGCCTGGGCCTATGTCCTGCGCGCCTATCTGACATTGCCGTTGCAGGTGGCAATGCTCAAGCGCATTTCGGGGATCGGGTTGACGGATACGATGATGGCCGTCTGGGAACCGCTGGTCGCATCGGGGATCATGGGACTGTTCGTGCATTTCACCCTGGCGGAGGTAACATTGGTGACATCCAATCGACTGGCCCAACTGATCCTGGTCGCGGGATCGGGCGCGTTCGTCTATGGCGTCGCACTGCTCACGCTTTCACAGACATGGCGTCGCCTGCTGATCGGTACTGCAAGGCGGGCGCTGGCATGATGGAAACGATGGAAGACAGCCTGACGGCACAGCAACTCGTCCGCTCGCTCAGCACGCAGATCAACCAGCGCTTCGAGGAATGCATAGCCCCCGGCCCGGTCGCGCTGGTCGATTTCCCCGATCATTCCAATGTCGGGGATTCAGCCATCTGGCTGGGTGAAATGGCCTGGCTGACGGCTGCGGGCCGGGCGCCGGTCTATACATGCAGCCTGAACAATTTCAGCGAGGATGATTTGCGGCGCGCGGCGCCCACCGGACCGATCCTGATACATGGGGGGGGCAATTTCGGCACCACCTGGCTCCGGCACGAGCAGTTCCGGCTGCGGCTGCTCCGGAACTTCCCCGATCGCCCGATCATTCAACTGCCCCAATCGATATTCTATGATGATGCGGATCGATCGGCGGAAATGGCACAGGCGATACGCGACCATGGCGCCTTCACCCTGCTGGTCCGCGATGCGAAATCCTTCGCCTTCGCGGAGCGGCATTTCGATTGTGAGGTGAAACTCTGCCCGGACGCGGCCATCTATCTTGGCTGTCATCAGCGGCTCTCCCCCAAGGCCGACATATTGGCGCTGCTGCGTACCGATCATGAGGCTGTCGCGGGAGATGCAGTCTCGCCACCGCCCGCCACGATCGCGCAGGACTGGTTGGAGGAAGGGCGCATGGAACGCACCTTCATTCGCGCCCGCGTCAAAGTCGATTCACTGCGCGCCTCCACCGATCGGGAAAAGCGGCTGCGGCGATATCAGCTACTTGCCGACTGGCGGCTGCGGCGGGGCTTTTCCATCCTGTCGCAGGGGCAGGTGGTCGTCACCGACCGCCTGCACGCCCACATCCTGTCATTGCTGCTCGATATTCCCCATGTCGCGTTGGACAACAGCTATGGCAAGCTGAGCGGGTTCGCTGCCCATTGGACCAGGGAGTATCGCGGTTTCCATCAGGCGACGACGCGGCAGCAGGCATTCGCCCTCGCCCAGGGCTTGATCGGAAAATCATGAGATGAGCGCGCTGCCTGCCCTCCGGCGGCGGATGCGCCATTGGACGGACGTGGCTCGCCTCAGCCGGATCAGTCGACAGATTCGGCGCGAACGGCTTACCTATCTCCCCGCCCGAAAACTGTTGCGCATAGAGGCTGCCCTGTCCCGCATCCGCAGACGCGCGGTGAGGGGGGATATCGTCGAGTTCGGCGTAGCCCTTGGCGGATCGGCCATCCTGCTTGCACATCATGCCCGGTCAGATCGTCGCTTCTTTGGCCTGGACGTGTTCGCCATGATCCCACCCCCTGCTTCCGAACGCGACGATGCGCGGTCAAAACAGCGTTATGACATTATTGCGTCGGGCAAGGCGGAGGGATTAGGCGGCGATACCTATTATGGCTATCGCGACGATCTGTTCGATCAGGTGGCCAGTCAGTTGGCTCGTTATGGAACGCCGGTCGACGGCGATCGCGTCAATCTGGTGAAGGGGTTGTTTCAGGACAGCCTGCCAACATTGGATATCGAACAGATCGCCTTCGCCCACATTGATTGCGACTGGTATGAACCGGTTCGCTACTGCCTCAACCAGACGGCCGAATGCCTCACGCCGGGCGGGTTGGTCGTAATAGACGATTATCACGATTATAAGGGCTGCCGCGAAGCCGTTGACGAATTTCTTGCCGACCGCCCCGACTTTCGGATGAAGACCGGACCGAACCCCGTCCTGCACCGCCGCGACTGACAGCGGCCGCGCGGGCGCTAAACAGGGTGTAACCGGACAAGACAGCATAGAGGGCCAATCCCTCGACCTGCCAGAAGGGCATGGTCGCGAAATTGAGCAGAATGAAGCTGACATGGGCAGCGATCAATATCAGCCGCTCATGCCGCCGCGCCCCGAACGCCTGGGCGGCCATGACGATCCAAAGCAGCAGCATGGCGCCGACACCCAGCCCGCCCAGTTCGTACAAGGTGCTGACCAGCGTGTTGTGGGGATAGACCTTGAAGGCGTCGGCCCATGATTCCGGCCCGAACCCGAAGATATGATTGACCGGCGTTCCCCGTGCATAAGCGGTGAGATATTCGCTCCAGATCAAGGCGCGGCCGGACATGATCTGCCGGTCCATCTGCGTAAAGGACCGTGGATCCTTTATCAGCGATCCAGGATCGGAAAGGAAAGTGGCCAGATCGGTGAAGCGGTCCTGATAGGCGACGATCACGACCGCCGCGCCTACCAGGCAGAGCATGAGCATGGCCACGGAGACCGGGCGACGCTGGTCGGGCTTCACATATTGCGTGATGGCGATCCAGAAGGTGGCGAAGGCCAACGGCAGCATCGCCAGCATCGCCGTGCGATACCCCGCCAGAAGAACGCCAAATGCAGTCGCGAAAAGGAAGAGGAAACGCAGCGCGGGATGCAGGCGAAACGCCAGGCACGCCACCGTAAAACCGGTCAGCAACGCCACCGAAAAGGCCGCTTCGTGATTATATCCCCCGATCCATACCAGGCCATCGCCCAGTTCCGATCCCTTGGGCAGGTTGAGCGCCACCGACAAGAACTGAAACAGCATGAGCGGCGCGAAGGCCCAGACCAGCCTGTTCATGAACCGCTCGCGATCCTCCTGCCGCAGCGCTTCGAATGTGGCGATCAGGATGATGCCGAAATAGGCATATTTGACGACGCTGTTGAGCGCACCGGACGGATCATCATTGAGCACCGCGCTGACCAGCAGCAACGCCATCAGCAGATAGAGCGGCGGCAGTACGGAAAGGGTCAGGTGCCGTTTGCGAATGATGACTCCGCCCAGTCCGACGACTGCGATCGACGCCAGTGCATTGGCGGAAAGTCCGGCGAAAAGCGGCTTGAACGTATAGGCATGATAGGCGCCCATCATATAGCGCAGCCACAGGGACGCCATGACCAGCCTGCCGGCATTGCTGCGGACGCCCCGCGCCGCAAGGATCAGGATAGCCAAAAGGACGAACGTGGCCGGAACCAGCACGCCCAGTCCGAATGACGGCCCGAAACTGCTGCTTGCTTCGTTCACCGCGCATCCCCCCTATCAGGACAGACTTCAGGCGTAGTAACTCTTGTAGGATTGATAATAATAGCCGACGTCCCCATAGCCTGAACGTTCCTGCGCAACCATATCGACCATGTTGAGGCTGATGCCGATGACATGGGCGCCGACTTCATCCAGTTCCCGCAAGGCAAGAGCCGCAGCTTTCGTTGGCGTCTGTCGCCAACGCATCAACAAGATGACGCTGTCGGCATGGGCCGCGATCACCCGGGCTTCATCGACAGGCAGGATCGGCGGCGTATCGAGCACCACCAGTTCGAACCTCTGGTGCAGTTGATCGATCAGGGACGCGAATGCTTCCTTATCCGTGAAACTGGTAATAGCCGTATCATTGGGATGTTGGGGTAATATCCAGGCGCCGGACTCTGTATCCAGCATCAGCGCTTCATCCAGCACCGCCTTTCCTTCCAGCACATTGCGAAGCCCGGCCGTGTTGACAGCGCCGAAACTGCGGCTCGACGCGCGCCGGCGGATGTCGCAATCGACCAGGACAACCTTCGTTCCCGCAACGGCGGCGGAGCGCGCCAGGCAGATGGCGGTCGTCGTCTTGCCCTCGCCCGGCAGCGCCGATGTAATCGCGACGACGCGGGACGGCATGTCCGGCCGGTCATATTCGATCGATGTGCGCAATCGACGAAACGCTTCGGCAAAGGCTGACTGCGGTGATTGAAGGATGATGTCGGCGGGACCGGTCCCGCCCTTGATCAACCCCCGTATGAGGGAGATGGTCTTTGCATCGGGAATCGATCCGACCGATGCGATCCCCAGCCGTTTTTCGACCTGCTCGCTTGTCTCCACGCCGCGTTCGAGCAGTTGAAGGATAGCGATGGCCACCACCGACGCCCCCAAGGCCGCAACCAGGCCGAGAACGAGATAGACGATCTTGTTGGGCGATACCGGAATGACCGGGACAGTGGCGCGCGCAACAACATAGGCATTGCTGCGTTCCAATCCCCGCTGCGCCAGCGTCTGCTTGTAGCGGTCGAGAAACGCCTGATACAGGGTCCGGGCCGATTCCGCATTGCGTTCCAGTTCATTCAGCCGCACCGATGCCCTGTTGTTGGCCGCCAGCGTTCCTTCCGTCTGGTGGAGCGATCCTTGCAGCGAAGCCGTGCGTTGCCGCGCGGCATTGGCCTGGCCCGTGACGTTGGAAATGATGCGATTCACCTCTGCACCAATCTGTGCGTCAGTATCGCGCAGGGATTCTTCGGCACGGAGCAGATCGGGATGGCCGGGGCGATAGCGCGCCCGCAACGCCGCAACGTCGCGGCTAAGCTGGGCGCGTTGACCGCGAAGTTGGCTCACCACCGGGGAATCGAGTGCTTCGCCCAGTTCTTCACCGGTTCCGCCGCGCGCAAGCTGCGCGCGCGCTGTCTCCAGCCGGGCTTCGGCTGCTGCCTGCTGGGCGCGGGCTTCGGCCAATTGCGTGCTGAGACCGCTCAACTCCTGCTGGGCGACACTGCTGTTGCTGGAGGCCGCGAACAATTGGTTATTGGCACGATAATCCGCAACCGCAGCCTCAGCCGACTGAACCTGTGCCCGGAGCTTGTCCAATTGCGTTTCCAGGAAGCCGCTTGCCCGGCGATTGGCGTCAGCCTTCGTCTTGACCTGATTACCCACATAGGTATCGGCGATGGCGTTGGCGATCCGCGCGGCGGTTCGAGGGCTGTCCGATGTGAACCGGATCGTGATCGCGTAGGAAAAACCTTCCCGCTGAATTTTCAATCCCGACAACAGCTTGGAAACCGCTTGCCGTCGCGCCTGGTCGGGGGGCAACGCAACGCGGCCATCGGCCAGTTGCGGATTAAACTCGGGATCTTCCGTCAAACGAAGCTGGTCCACAATCTCGCCCGCCAATTCGGGCGATTGCAGGATCTGGACCTCGGTATCGACCGACGCCGAGTCAGGCGCCACCGAAGGAACCACCTGATCCACGTTAATGACCTGTTCCGAACCGCGTTCCAGCGCGATGCGCGCCGTCGCCTCATAACGCGGCTCCGCGAGGAAATAGCCGACCCCCGCCAATATCAGCAGCACCACGCTGATCACGCCAATCAACGGCAAACGCCGCCTGACAATCCCGCCGATGCGATGCACGTCGATCAGCGCGCCCTCATCGACAGCATCCGTGGAAAACTGCCGGCGCTCCAGCGCCGCCTGCGCACGGGCATCCATCAGTTCATGCCTTGTCGTGGACGTTGTGGCCGAGATTCCTCATACAGATCGGACATAATCTTCCCTGTTGTCTGCGCGACCGTCGCGAAACGGCCCACATGCCCCCAATTTCGGAGGCTCCGATTTTATGTGCACTGCAACAAGGCGCTGGCGTCGAATGGTGCCACAGTTGCGGCCTGAAGATTGTCTACAGCGTCAAACCGCGGGGCGGACCACTTTGCCAGACGATTCCGCCGGGGATCGCTCCACCTGCCAGCCGCACAAGCGGCGTTTGGGGCGGCACCTGAATGTCATGCGTGCCGATCGATATCCTGACCGGTCCGTCATGGACTACGAAGATCGGCCATCCCTTGCTGCTGCGCACTTCCAGATGCTCGATATGTATCGTGATCGGTTCCGCCGTCTTTCCCGACACGGATTTTTCGCCCATGAGCGAAAAGTGGCAGGTATCGCCGATCCCGCCAGCCTTTACCGGCTCCAGGCTGGTGAGGCGGGTCGCCCGCATCGACGTCCAGAGCCGATAGTTGCGTGCATTGCCGCCGGCAATACAATCGTCCAGCACGGTCGTAGACGATTTGAGGTCGAATCCCCCGTCACTATTGTCATAGGCCGCGCAACGCCGGAACAGCAGCCTGTAATTGCCCCGTTCGGCGGAATAACCATCGCCGTTCCAATATTTCTTCTCTCCGCGTTGCCAGCGAAAACCGCGCATGATGCAGCGTTCGATCCTGAAATCATGGGCTGTCCCGGTAAAGCCGATACCGACCGGCAAGTCGTGCGGCGCGGTTACTGTCGTGCCGGTCGCCAGGACATCCTCGATAATGCCATCCCGGCTGTCATACCCTATCCGGGCGAAGCTGCGCCGGATTCCGGTCGCCAGGACACGACTGACGCGCAAACCGTGGATGCTTGCGTCTCCATCCTTCTCCGCCGCCTTATTCTCTATGACCCTGTAGACATCATTCACCCTCGCATCTTCAAGAATGAGCTTATCGACCGGCGAGGCGACGCGAAGGAGGCCATTACCCACATGGCTTGCATTGATGCCGGCGATCCGGCGCCCGCTGCGGGCGAGATAGATTTCTCCATCATCGCCCTGTATCTGCGTCAACGGAGTTGACGGTGCGGCAGGGCTGATGTCGCTACGCATATAGTGAGCATATGCAGCAGAACGCGGCGCGCGAACCGCTTTGCGACGCAATGTTCCTTCCGTCCGACCGCAGGCTGAGATTCCTATTCGCCGAACGGTTAACCGCGTCCGCCCTTCACGCCATATCGCGCGCGACACGAATCTTTTGCTGACTGCGATCGGGAAACCATTGGATGGTTGGGGCCGGTCCGTCCACCTGGATCAGCGGCGCATCCGGAGCATCGATATCCGCGTCATAGATGGAGATAGTGGCGGGCGTATCCGTCTGAAAAAAGAAGATCGGAGCCGTGTTGCCGGCGGCAGCGCGCACGACCGGGCGGTCAAACATATAATTTGCGCCGCTGCCGCCGAAGAAGGCGAAATGCGCCACCTCTCCCGTCCCCCCGTTCTTGACGGGATTCTCGCTTCGGCAATTTTTGAGAATGCCGCTGTTCCATAGCCGGTAATTGCGCTTGTTCCCGCTGGCACGACAATCTTCCAGATAGACACCTGCGGACTTCACATCAAAACCGCCGTCGCTGCAGCCAGTCGCAACGCAGGAATAATAACGGATTTGCCGATTGCCCCGCTCATCCGAAAAGCCATCCCCGTTCCAATATCTGTCGGCGGCCCGTCGCGTTTCGGAAAAATCATGCGCTTCCACGCGGCGATATACGATGTCATTGGCTTCATCGTCCAAAGCGAAGCCCACGCAATAGTTTGAACATTGGCCGTTGCCATGGGCCACGACATCTTCGATCACGCCGCGCGTAGACCCGTAGCGGATGCGTAAAAAGTTACGCTCCAGCCCAGTCGCAACCACCCGCCTTATCGCGAAATCGCTGACCGGCGCCGCCACGCTGGGATGATCCCAGGACCAATTTTCTATGAACCGGTACATGTTGCTGACATCACAATCCTCGATTGTGAAATTCGCGGTCGCGCTATGAAATAATCGGATCGCGCCATTGCCCAAATTGAGAAAATGGCAATTCCGGATCAAGGTGTCGCTTTCCGCCCAGATGGCGGTCCCGCCATCGACTCCGGAACCATCGGGGAGACGGGTTCCACGAAAGGTGCGTCCATCGATCAGCGTCTGGCTTCCCGTCTGCGCCCGGATCATCGATGGCACTGCAGCAGGACCAGCGGCCGTAGCCTTCATGAACCGGCGGCGTGTGAGCAGAGCTGTCATGGCCTTTATCCTTTCGTTTCAATGCAATTGATGAACGGATTGCCCCCATTTGTTGGTAAGTTTACCTTGTAGTTTGTCATTGTTGCCTATGTGCAAGCGCGAAGCAATGGTTTGTGAAGACAGAAGAGGTTAACGCAGAATTAGCACCGATATTGGCTGAAATGACCTCCTAATGAGAAGATTTGGTTGCTGGGCCGCCCCTCAACCGGGAGACTATTTCATGATTAATGCTACGGCAGCGATCAACTCGCCGATGCGCGAACGGTGTCGCGCAGCCCATGAGGCCCAGCCACACTCCCTCCTTCGCGCCAGCGCGTATCGGAAAAACATTCAGGTTCGAAATCCTTCTTGAGGCGGCTTCGACGATATGGTTGGAACGCGCAATGAATGTAGAATCGATGCTGGCCGGGGTAGAACTCGGCGGAACCAAGGTCTTTGTGCTGCGGGCACGCGGCCGTATCATTTTGGATCGGGAGATGATTCCCACCACTACACCGCTCGACACGCTGGGCAGGGCGGTGGAGATATTGAAGGACTGGGACGCGCAGGAAGCTTTCGCCGCCATGGGTATTGGCAGCTTCGGACCGCTACGGCTCGATTCGCATGCCGCCGATTTCGGCATCATGCTGCCCACACCCAAGCCCGGTTGGGCAGGCGCTGATATCTGGGGGACGCTGACGGCACCCTTTGATTGCCCAGCCGTCATCGACACGGATGTCAACGGCGCAGCGCTGGCCGAATTGCGCTGGGGTGCGGGCGCGCAGGGGCCGGTGCCTTCCGACAGCCTGTGCTATATCACCATCGGCACCGGGGTCGGCGGCGGCTTTGCCCTTAACGGCCGGACGCTGCGCGGGGCCATGCATCCGGAGATCGGCCATATCCGGGTTCCTCGTGCCCACGGCGACAGCTTTGCGGGCAGTTGCCCCTTCCATGGCGATTGCATCGAAGGGCTCGTGTCCGGCCCGGCCCTGGCCAAACGCTTCGGCGTGCCGGGACATGAAATCGATCCGAACGATCCGCGCTGGGATCATGTAGCCAGCGACATCGCCCATCTGGTGTCGACCATCCTGCTCAGCACATCGGCGCGGCAAGTGCTGATCGGCGGCGGCGTAGGCATGGGCCGCACCGGCCTGCTCGATCAAGTCCGGGAAAAAGTGGTGACACAGCTTGGCGGCTATCTGTCCCATATCGATGCCGACAGCATCGACCAGATCGTCCGCCCGCCAATGCTGGGCGATCAGGCAGGGCCGCTGGGCGCGGTCGCACTGGCGCTCGATGCGCTGGAGGGGGCCGGGATCGCCTGATCCCGACCCCCCTTTGACGATCAGCGGGTCAGGCCCTGTCCCAGTAGGTGCAGTGTCCGCTCATCGACCTGTGCGAAAGCGCGCACGCATCGCACGTCCACCAGCCGCGCCGGCGTGGCATTGCGCGTCAATATGATCCGCAAGCGTCCCGCCACCATCTGCGCATCGCTGATGGCATCCGGGCCGCCCAGAGCCTCCAAAATTTCCGCCGCCGGTTCGACCGACGCCCGATCCTTGACGACCGGCGCCTGATCCACCGGTGGCGCGCCGTGCGCCGCCGCCAGCCGGATCTCCTCGGAAATCTGGTCCGCCATCGGCCCGATAATCACCTGCACCGCCTGGGCGGAGGGCCGCAGCACCGCGACGGCGCCCAGCGCCTTGAGCGCCACGTCGTCCACCTTCGCCTGATCCTGCACCACCAGTCGCAGCCGCGTGGTGCAGGCGCCGATCGTGTGCAGATTGGCCGCGCCGCCCAGCGCCGTCAGATAGTCGCCACCGCGCGACCCGCTTTCACTGGCGCCAGCGGCTGCATCCTGCACAAGCTGCCGGCCGGGCGTAGCCAGATCGAACCGCTGGATCGCAAAGCGGAAAACGCCATAATAGACGGCGAAATAGACAGCACCGACCGGCAGCAGCATCCAGGGCCGCGTCGCTCGTCCGAAGTTCAACACATAGTCGAACAGTCCCGCCGAAAAGCCGAAGCCCAGCCTCACGCCCAGCAGATCCATCACGACCATCGACAGGCCGGTCAGTACCGCATGAATGGCGTAGAGCAGGGGTGCGAGAAACATGAAGCTGAACTCGATCGGTTCAGTCACCCCTGTCAGGAAGGACGTCAGCGCAAGGCTCAGCAACATGCCGCCCACCGCCTTTTTCTGGTCCGGCAGGGCGGAGCGATACATGGCGAGGCAAGCAGCAGGCAGGCCGAACATCATGACGGGGAAGAAACCAGCCATGAACGCGCCCGCATGGGGATCACCCGCGAAGAAGCGGCGCAGATCACCGGTCGTCCCGGCATAATCACCCAGAACGAACCAGGCAATATTGTTCAATATGTGGTGCAGCCCCGTCACCAACAGCAGCCGATTGAGCAGGCCGAAACCGAACAGGCCAACGCTGCCCGACGCCACCAGCCCCTTGCTCACCAGGCTGAGACCCGTGTCGAGCGCGCTGTAGCTCATCCCTACAATGAGCGCCATCAGCACGCCCGCGCCACCCGCCACGATCGGCACGAAGCGCCGCCCGCCGAAGAAGGCGAGATAGGCCGGCACCTCGATCGTCGCATAGCGATTATAGAGAGACCCGCCGATAAGGCCTGCGCTGATTCCGATGGGCACATCCAGCCGCGCGAAGGCCTTGATCTTCCAGGCATCCGCAACCGTCTGCGCAACCGCATCGGCAAGGCCGGCCGTCACTTCGGGCGGGACGGTAAGCAAAGCCCGCCCGCCATGCATGGCGACCAGATAGCAGACCACGCCTGCAAGCCCCGCCGCGCCATTGCCATCGCGCGAAATGCCCGTCGCCACACCGATGGCGAACAACAGGCCAAGGCTGGAAAACAACGCATCGCCCGCCGCCGCGAGAAGAGGAATGCCCAGCAGGTCAGGCTGACCCAGACGCAGCAACAGCCCCGCCACCGGCAGCACTGCTATCGGCAGCATCAGCGCGCGGCCGATCGGCTGAAGCGCTCCGACAATCTTCCTCATGCCAGAAATTCCTCTTCAAAGCGGCGGGCCAGCGCCCGAACCTCTGCCGCCGATTCCAGTTGCAAGGCATGTTCAGCATGGGCGCGGCAATCCGCGATGGACAGTCGCCGCACCAGTGCCTTGAGGTCCGGCACGAAGCGCGGTGCGGCCGACAATTCGGTCACGCCCAATCCCAGCAACAGCGGAACCGCCAGTCGATCCGACGCCAGGCCGCCGCAAACGCCGACCCAACGCTTGTGCGCCCGCGCGCCCTCCGTCGTGAGCGCGATCAGTTGCAGCACTGCCGGATGCAACCCGTCGATCCCGGCGGCAACCGCCGGATTGCCGCGATCCATCGCCAGCGCATATTGGGTGAGGTCGTTGGTCCCGATCGACAGAAAATCGGCGTGGCGCGCCAATGTCGCCGCCGTCACCGCCGCAGCGGGCGTTTCGACCATGATGCCGACCGAGACCGGATGAGACAGGCCCATCTCCGCCTTGATCGCCGTCACACGCGCACGCACCGCCTGCAATTCCGCGACGCTGGCGACCATCGGCACCATGATGCGGCACTGACCGTGCGGCGTCACCGACAGGATCGCGCGCAATTGTTCGTCCAGCACGTCCGGCATGGCTAGTCCGACACGAATGCCGCGCAGGCCAAGCGCCGGATTTTCCTCCGTCGCGATCGGCAGATAGGAGGCGGGCTTGTCGCCACCGATGTCGAGCAGGCGCACGATGAGCGGCCTGCCGTCCAGCTTCGCAGCAACCGCGCCGTAAAGCGCGGCCTGCTCCGCCACCGTGGGCGCTGTATCACGCTCCAGGAACAGAAATTCGGTGCGCAGCAGGCCCGATCCTTCAGCGCCATGGGCCATGGCGATCTCGGCATCCTCGACCGAGCCAAGATTGGCGAAAGCCTCGATCCGGACGCCATCGCGGCTGACGCAATTTTCCGCCGCCGCCGCGACCGCCGCCTCTCGCGCGACTGCCCGTCGCGCCACCTCGGCCCGCGCGTCCGCCAGCGCATCCTCTGCCGGATCGACATGCAGTACACCGCCATCGGCATCGAGGATCAGCGTGGCGTCATCCGCAACTTCTCCAAGAGCATCGCCAACCGCCACCAGGGCAGGCAGGCCCATGGTCGCCGCCAGGATCGCCACATGCGACGTCGGCCCGCCGCGCTCCAGCACGATCCCGATCACATTGGCGTCAAGCGCCATCACCTGCGAGGGCAGCAACTCATCGGCAAGCAGGATCGTGCCCGGCGCAAAACGCAGCGCCTCCTCCTGCGTGCCCGTCAGAATGTGCAACATCTGCCGTTCCAGGTCGATGAGGTCATCGGCCCGCTCGGCAAAGCGCGCATCGCCCATGTTGCGCATGGTTTCCGCTGTGGCCCGGCACGCCTGACGCCAGGCATGACCCGCGTCGCGCCCCTGCCTGATCCGTGCATAGGCGTCGAGTTGCAACGCAGGGTCTTCCAGAAAGGCCGCATGCGCCCGCCGGATCGCAGCGCCCGTCTCGTCACCGGACACATCCGCCAGCCGCAGACGCATCACGTCCAGCGCCTGGTTCAACCGGTCCGATTCCTTGTCCGCCCCCTGGCCGTCGCGGGGCACGTCGATATCCTTCACGCGCAACCAGCGCGCACGCCCCAGGACATAACCTGGCGCCGCCAATGTGCCGGCCAGCGCCCCTTCGGGCACCTCCGTTACCATGGGTACGGGAACCGCCGAAGGCTCCCCGGCATGAGGATCGTCATGCTCATCCATGCCGCCCTCGATCAACGCGATCAGGGCTGCCACGGCTGCCTCGGCATCCATGCCGCTCGCCACGACATCCACCTCGTCATGCAGGCGGACCCCCAGCTTGAGCAAGGCGATGGGTGATCGGGTCGAGGCTTCGCAGCCATCCTTGACGATCCAGCTTTCCGCAACGAAGGCTCGCGCCGCCTCCCCAATCCGTGCAGCAGGGCGGGCATGAATGCCATGCACCATCGGCACGCGCACCTTGCCGGTCACGCGCATACCTTGATCGCCACGCTTTACTTCAAGCGCGGGTTCTGCGGGTTCAAGATAGATCAGCCCCTCACCAACCCCCACAACCTTGCCGGTTTCGGACCGGGTGATGCGGAATCGATCGCCATTGGTGACGATCACCGGCGTCATCAGCGAAGGCACGGCCTGCGCCACGCCATCCAAGTCGAACCGCACCAGCGGCTGACCGCGCGTCACCTGATCGCCCACCGCCACCAGGGGCTCGAACCCCTTGCCGCCCAGGGCGACGGTATCGATGCCCAGATGCATCAGCACCTCGACCCCGCCCTCGCCGCGCAGCGTCACGGCATGATGGCTGGCATGGAGCGTCAGCACTTCTCCATCACAAGGCGCATGCAGCACATTGCCCAGAGGATCGATGGCAACGCCGTCGCCCAGCAGGCGACCGGAAAAGACGGCGTCAGGCACATCGTCGATGGCCGTGGCCCAGCCCTGCAAGGGCGAAGTGAGGATGATCGAACCCATTGCGTCCCCTTAGAGCATTTTCGAGTTGCCCGTTGACGGTCAACGGCCCCGAAAATGCGGCATCGAAAAAGCGTCCCGATCGTGCTGCCGGGATCAATATATCATGGCAGCACGACGAGGGCGCTCAGGCGACCCGCTTGCCGCCGATCCACGTCCCGCGAACATTCAATTCACGGTCCAGCCATACGAAATCCGCACGAAAACCGGGCGCTAGCATGCCACGCTCCGCGCCAAGGCCAAGGAAAGCCGCCGGATTGGCCGCCGCCATTGCTACCGCGTCCCTCAACGACAGGCCCAGCTCATGCGTGTTCCGCACCGCCAGTGCCATGTCGAGATCGGACCCGGCCAGCGTCCCGGCTTCATTCACGCAAACACCATTTTTGACGGTGATGCGCTCGCCATTCAGCATAAATTCCTTGATCGCATTGCCCACGCTCGGCATCGCATCGGTCACGAGCAGGAAACGGTCCAACGGCCGCGCCGCCAATGCGATCCGCGCCGCAGCCGGATGCATATGCGCGCCATCGATGATAAGGCCGCAATAGAGCGCCTGGTTCTCCAGCGCCGCGCCAACCACGCCCGGCTCACGATGATGCAGCGGCGACATGGCGTTGAAAAGATGGGTCACGCCCGTCGCGCCCGCGTCTATGGCGGCGCGCGCCTGCGCATAGGTCGCATTGCTGTGACCGATGCTGACGATCACGCCCGCTTCGACCAACGCGCGAATCGCCGCGACATCATTCTGCTCGGGCGCCAGCGTCACCAGCACTCTGCCTCTGCGCGGCGCCGTCAGCAGTGTCAGCGCTTCTTCATCCAGCGGACGGAAATTCTCCGCATCGTGAATGCCCTTGCGCGAGGCGTTCAGGAACGGCCCTTCCACATGGATGCCGACGACACCCGGCACGCCCTGCTCGATCGCCTGATCCACGGCTTCCAGCGCCTGCGCGATCACCGGCAGAGGGCAACTGATGAGCGTCGGCAGGAAAGCGGTCGTGCCATAGGGCGCATGAGCGGCGCCGATGCGGGCAATGGTGTCCACATCGGGCTGATCGTTGAACAGCACGCCGCCGCCGCCATTGACCTGGGTATCGATGAAGCCGGGAACGATCCAGCCACCGTCCAGGTCCAACGCTTCGCCATCCGCATGCTTAAGCGCGCCGATCAGCGCCCCGTCCAACTCGAACGCACCGCCATCCAGTTCGGCGTCACGGGTCAGAATCCGCCCGTTACGAAAGCCGATCACACTCATCGCGTTTCAGTGACCTTGCGCAGGAAGGGCGGTTGATCGGGGTTCAGTCCGCGAGTCCAGGCCAGCTTTTCCGCCGCGCCATAGAAGGACTGGATCATCAGGATCGGTTCCAGCACTGCATGGGCCGAAAGCACCGGCAGTTTGCCCGCCGGATCGGCCAGCAGCACATTGGCGCCCCGCTCGGCAAATTCCGCAGCAGCCTGCCGCACATCATCGCCTGATTTATCCGAGGTCGCAAAGGCCAGCACAGGAAAGCCGTTATGCACGATCGCCATCGGCCCATGACGCACTTCGGCGCTCGAAAAGCCTTCGGCATGAAGTCCGCAGGTTTCCTTGAGTTTCAGCGCCGCTTCCTGCGTCACCGACAGGCCATAGCCGCGCCCGACGATGAACAGATTGCGCGCATCGGCAAGCGCGTCGACCATGGGCGTCCAGTCGAGCGCATAGGCCTGCTCCAACTGCGCGGGCAGGGCGGAGAGCGCGGCGAGCAATGCTGCATCACCGCTCCAATGCGCCGCAAGCGCGGCCAGACCGGCGATCGATGCGATGAACGACTTGGTCGCCGCCACCGACGTCTCCGGTCCGGCGTAAAGCGGCAACAGCACGTCCGCCAGAGCGGCGAGCGGCGAGGTTTCATCATTCACCAGCACGACGACATAAGCGCCCGCCTGCTTGTAGCGCTCGACAGTGGAGAGCAGGTCCGGGCTGCGGCCCGACTGCGAAATGGCGATCAGCAATGCGCCGGTCTGTTGGAACTCCGCCGCGAACACCGACGTCACCGAAGGGGCCGCCGATGCGACCGGCAGGCCGAGCAATGTCTCTATCACATATTTGCCGAAGGTCGCCGCGTGATCCGACGAACCACGAGCGCAGGTTACAACGAAAGCCGGAGGATTGGCGCGCAGATGATGAGCGAGTTCACTCAAGCGATCGGCATTGCGCTCAAGAAAACGCGCAACCGCCTGTCCACTTTCACCGGCTTCCCGCCGCATCGCGGAGGAACGCTGATCCACACTCACCTCTGACATTCTATCCCCTTGGCGCCCGGAAAGCCGGACTAGCTGGCGTTTAGCTCCGCGACGACATCATAGGCATCGCCGCGATAATAGCTTTGGGTGAACTCCACGGCCTCGCCATTGGCCAGAAAACCGCGTCGTTCGATGAACAGTCCGGCATGGCCGGTTTCGACGCCGAGCCGTTTCGACTGTTCGGACGGAAAATGTATGGCGCGCAGTCGCTGCAACGCCCGCGTCGGCCGGCAACCATTGGCGTCGAGCGCGGAATAGAGCGAATCCACCACCGCATCGACATCGGGCAGGCAATGGCCGACGATGGTCGAATATTCGACCGCCATCGGCACCTCGTCAGCAAAACGCATACGCTGAAAGCGATAGACACGCGTGCCGGGGGAAAGTCCCAGGGACAGCGATTCTTCCGGCGTCACCAGCCCGACCGACTTGGAAAGCCATTCGCTGCTAGGCTGACGCCCCCGTGCCATCATATCCTCGGAAAAGGAGGACAGTTTGGAAAAGCTTTTGTCGACGCGTGCCGCGACGAAAGTCCCCGCACCGCGCCGTCGAACCAGAAGCCCTTCCTGCGCCAGTCCGTCGATCGCTTTGCGCACCGTGATGCGCGACACGCCAAATTCCTCGGCCAGGTCGCGCTCGGCGGGGATGACATCATCCTGCACCAGAAGCCGGCTCTGAATCGCCTGCCGCACCAATTGCTGCAACTGAAGATAAAGCGGCACCCGCAACTCTTCCTGAAGCAGACCAATACGATCGGAAAAAGACGTCATACCCCCCTCACTCGCAACGCAACTCGTTCGCGGAGAACGTAAAGGACGGTATCGCACAACACAATTCGATTGATAGGTTATATAATGGTACTATTCAAGCCCCGAAGGCCGAACCGGATCGGGAGATGACAGGCGGACAACGCCGTTCCTTCACGAGGATCGAATCGAAACCATCGCACAAAATCCGCCATTTACCCTTGGCCAACCCACGATTTCTCGGCAATTCCAGCCAGGCGGATATGGTCGCGTCCGGAAGCGAACGCCGTGGATCCATTGAGCGCCTTGCCAGCGAGTGATCCAGAAATCATCATTGAATTTCATCAATTTATGAGATTTTTTTCAATTTTTGCAGGTAAATTTCATTTTTATGTAGATTTTGCGGTGATAGCGTATAACAATTAATCATACCAAACGATGGCAATATAATACCTAGATAGAACCATAATTTGGTGCGGCCACCGCCATGAGCGGCACGCCGGAGTGCGAAGGGTAGCGCATCAGGCGCTTGTTAGGGGATTGCTCACATGGCTTTGCGACGGACTGTATTTCTCGCCACCAGCGCGCTTGCCGCGCTTCCTGCAATCGCCTTCGCGCAGGCCGACGCCCAGCCAGCGCCCCAGGCACCCGCCGCCGACAGCGAAATCGTCGTCACAGGCATCCGCGCCTCGTTGCGCAACGCCATCAACCTCAAGAAAGAGGCCAATGCCGTTGTCGACGTCATCAGCGCGGAGGATATCGGCAAATTCCCCGACCGCAACGTCGCTGAATCGCTGTCCCACATCCCCGGCGTTTCGATCGATCGCCGCTTCGGCGAGGGCGAAAAGGTCGCCATCCTCGGCACTGATCCGGCACTCAACCGCATGTTGCTCGACGGCCATGGCCTGGCTTCGGCCGACTGGGGCGGCAACGACAATGACCCTTCCAGCCGTACCTTTAACTATTCGCTGCTCGCCCCCGAACTGGTCGACCGGCTTGAGGTCTATAAATCGCCCGAAGCACGGATCGAGGATGGCAGCCTGGGCGGCACGGTAATCGTGCGCACCCGCCGCCCGCTCGATCTCAAGGCCAATTCGGTCTTCGCTTCGGCCGGCTATTCCTACAATGACCGCGCCGACAAGGGAAATGTCCGCGCATCCGGCCTGTATAGCTGGAAGAATGAGGCCGAGACTTTCGGTATCCTGGTCGCGGCAACCTATGACAAACAGAACCTCGTCCGCTCCGGCGTAGAGTTTTTCGGTTATGACAATAACCAGCCCAATGCCGACGGCACCTATAACAGCCCGTTCGTGAATCGCGACGCGGACACCGGCGCGCTCTCGCTCAAGAATCCCAACGCCACCATCAACGGCGGCACGATCGAGGATCTCTATAAGGCGGCCTCGCCCTTCGGCATCAACTATGCCTATTTCCAGCAGCAGCGCCAGCGCGCCAGCGTTTCGGGCACGATGCAGTTCAAGCCGACCGACAGCCTGACGCTGACCGTCAATGGCCTGCATATCGAAGGCAATTACAATAATTACAGCCAATCGATGTACACCATTCCGGGCGCCTGGACCGGCAGTGTGCTGGAGTCGGCGACGGTGTCCAACGGCGTGGTGACACAGGCCAGCTTCGGCGCCGCGCCCGGCCAGAGCGCGCAGCTCGACACGCTGGTTCGTCGCACGAAGCTGAAAACCGACAATCTCAACTTCTACGCCGACTGGGAAGGCGACAGCGGCGCCAAATTCTCCGTCACCGCAGGCTGGAGCCGCGCACGCGGCGGCCGTAACCCCGAATATCTGTTCAACGTCCAGACCAAGCTGCCGTTCAGCTACAGCATCTCGCCCACCTCGGCGGAAGTGAACTTCGTTGGCGATCTCACCAACCCGGCCAATTATTTCACCAACCCGAACAATAATCCGGCGCAGATCGAAGGCAGCCCGGTGCTGGTCAACGGCACGCAGCTCAACGCCGCGCAGATTGGCGGCCTGGATTATAGCGTCACGACCGACCGCGATATTTTCGCCGGCTATGATGCGACCATCCCGGTTTCGTTCGGCCCCTTTACCGAAGTGCTGCTGGGGTCGCGCTATACCGCTCATGTTAACCGCGTCGATGCCCGCGGCATCAATACCTATCTCCAGTCGTCCTTCACCGCCGATCAGTTGAACGTCGACACGGGGATAACACCCAGCGGCGTATTCGATGGCACGGGCGCCAAGGGTAACGCGACCGTCTACCTCAATATGCCGGCCCAGTCGGTGATCGACATCCTCGCCAATTCGATCAACACCGATCTGGTCAACAAGGTCGGCGCCTCCACCAAGGTGAAGGAAACCATCGCCGCCTCCTATGTACAGGCGAATTTCGAGCAGGGCGGGTTCCGTGGCAATATCGGCGGCCGCCTGGTCTACACCCAGGATGTTTCACACTATGCCCTGACCCTGCCGACGGTAGCGGACCCGACGCCGGTACCGGTGCCGACCACCACGACCACCGACTATCTGAAGTTCCTGCCCAGCTTCAACATCGCCTATCAGGTCACCCCGCAGATCATTCTGCGTGGAGCGGTGGCAAAGGTGATCTCGCGCCCCCGCTATCAAGATCTGGCCGCATCGATCACGCAGAACGACGTCACTTTCGACGCTGGCGGCGGCAATCCGAATCTGAAGCCTTACGAATCCACCAATTACGAAATCACCGCCGAATATTATCCGCGCCCCGGCGCCCTGCTGTCGCTCGAACTCTATCGTCGCGACATCAGCAATTATATCATCACCACGCGGCAGGAAGGGGTGACACTGTTCAACTCGCTGACGGGTCAGTTGGATGACAGATATAGCGTTCAGCGCCCGATCAATGGCGGCAAGGCCAAGGTCAACGGCGTCCTGATTAACGGCCAGGCGGAAATCTGGGGCGGCTTCGGCATCCAGGCCAACTATTCCTATCAGGATAGCAGCACTTCGACGATTGAGGGGGTCGAGGGCGCCCTCAACCTGCCCTATCTTTCGAAGCATACGGTCAACGTGATCCCCTATTTCGAGAAGGGGCCGTTCCAGGCGCGGTTGAGCTATAATTATCGCACCGATTATTTCCGCACGATCGGCCGCCTCGGTTCAATCGAGAAGGTCGCGCCCTATAACCAGCTCGACTTCTCGGCCAGCGTCGCGATCAACGAAGCGATCACCTTCACCTTCAATGCGCAAAACCTGCTGGATGAAACCTACAGGCAGTATAGCGGCACGAAGGATCGCCCCTCGGCCTTATACAAGAACGGTCGCACCTTTGCAGGCAGCGTCAGCGTCCGCTTCTGATGCGCCAGTTAGGAACGGATCCCGGCACCCCTCTCCCGCCGGGACCCGTTCCACCCTTCTCTCCATCCGTCAGCCCTTGCAGGGCAGACGGACCCCATGGCAGGTAACTGCCGCGGGCGGCCCACTGCACGGGGTCGCCCGTCCCTTTTTCTCGGCCCCATAGGGAGACACAGCCCATGCGCAGCCTTCTGGCGCTTCCCCTGGTCCTCGCCGCAGCGAGCGCTCATGCTCAGACGCTGCCGCTGATCCCCCTCCCCGCCGCTATTACGCCAAGGTCCGGCACGCTGCTGATCGCCAATGGCGCCGGCGTTTCCGCCTCTTCTGACGACAAGGGCGCCGCCACGGCCGCCCAGTTGCTGATCAACCGGGTACGCATCGACCGGGGCCTGACGCTGGCCAGGGGTGCCACGGGCGCGATCCGTTTCGAACGCGATGCCTCCATCACAGGCGAGGAAGCCTATAAGCTCGACATCGACACCAAGGGCGCGACCGTCCGGGCGAGCAGCGACCGAGGTCTGGTCTGGGGCGCAATGACGCTGGCGCAGCTCCTTTCCCCGGATGCGCGGTTCGGCAAGCCCGTTACCCTCTCCGCTCTCTCGATCAGCGACGCCCCGCGTTTCCGCTGGCGCGGCCTGATGGTCGATGTCGCCCGCCATTTCCAGCCGGTCGAGACGCTCTATCCCATTGTCGACGCGATGGCGGCGCAGAAGCTCAATACGCTGCACCTGCACCTGACCGACGATCAGGGCTGGCGTGTCGAGATCAAGCGCTACCCCAAGCTGACCGAAATCGGCGGCTGGCGCACCCCGCCATCCTCAGGCGGCGAACCCGGCCCGAAGGTCGGCGGCTTCTACACCCAGGAACAGTTGAAGGCGCTGGTCGCCTATGCGGCGACACGCGGCATCACCATCGTCCCGGAAATCGACATGCCCGGCCATGCGCAGGCCGCCGTCGCTGCTTATCCGGAGGAGATCGGCGTGCTGGGCGACCGCCCCGAAACCAGCCATGACTGGGGCGTCAATCCCTGGCTCTTCTCGCCCAGCCCCCGCTCCATGGCGTTCATCAAGAATGTACTGGACGAACTGATCGATATCTTCCCGTCGCAGTTCGTCCATGTCGGCGGCGACGAAGCGGTGAAGGACCAGTGGCAGCGCTCGCCGGAGGTGCAGGCGCAGATGAAGGCGCTTGGGCTGAAAACCGAAAACCAGATGCAGGGCTGGATGATCGGCGAACTGGGCAAATATCTTGCCAGCAAGGGCCGCCGCCTGATCGGCTGGGACGAGATTTTGGAAGGCGACGTGCCGACCAGCGCCTCGGTCATGTCCTGGCGTGGTGAGAAGGGCGCGGTCGAGGCTGCGAACAAAGGGCATGACGTGGTACTGGCGCCTGCGCCGATCCTCTACTTCGACAGCCTCCAGTCCGACCGCAGCGACGAACCGCCGGGCCGCCTTTCCATCCAGACGCTCGAACAGGTCTATGCCTTCGATCCCGTCCCCGCCGGGATCGACGCGGAGCGCGTGAAGCATGTCATGGGCGCGCAGGCGACCGCTTTCTCCGAATATCTCGCCACGGCGAAACAAAAGGAACATGCCACCTTCCCGCGCCTCTCGGCCATCGCGGAACTCACCTGGTCGCCCAAGGACAAGCGCGACTTCAAGGGCTTCGTCGAACGGCTCGATCCGCAGATGCTGCGCTACGCCCATGAAGGCATCGCCGCCGCCGACAGCGCCTTTGCCGTCAATTTCCGGATGCAGGGCAAGCGCGGCGACGCGCTGCGCAGCGACAAGCTGACCCTCGCCATGGACACGCAGGCCGGCGCAGGCACGATCCGCTACGCCCCCAATGGCCGGACGGAAACCAAATCCATCGTCTATACCGTTCCCGTCACCATCAGGACCGGAACCGTGGCCGAAGCCGCCGCCTACCTAAAGGACGGCCGCACCGCCGCCGCACCGCGCCACTTCGACGCTTCGCGCACCGCGCTGCTGACCGCGCATCCGACGGACCTCACCGCCTGCCCCCAGGGCGCGCTGGGCCTGCGCGTACCACTGACTTCGGGCCAGAGCGAGGACAGCCCCGCCTTCAACGTCAATATCTTCGACACCTGTACCATATGGGCCGACGCGCCATTGGGTGAGGCGAAGGCCGTCACCATCGACGTCGCGCGCCTGCCCCGCCATTATGGCCTCGCCCATGAGGAAAGCGCGCTCCGCGCCCATTATGCCGTCACCGCCCATGGCGAACTGGTCGTGCGCGCGGGCGGTTGCGAGGGCGGCGTGATCGGCACCTTCCCCCTGCCCGATCCCAGGACCACGCCCAACAGGATGCGCTTCACTGCGCCCATCAAGGACCAGAGTGGTGACGCCAATCTCTGCTTCCAGTTCACCTCTGCCCTGTCCGATCCCTTCTACGCCGTTGAAAAGGTCATATTGGAGGACCGCCGATAATGTTCCGCCGCGTCGCTGCCCTCTTGCTCGCCGTTGCCCCGGCCGCCCTGATCGCCGCTCCGCGCACCAGCACCCCGCTCGACTACAATTGGGAATTGCGCCTCGCCCCTGATGAGGGCGAGGCGGCCAGAGCGCATCCTAAGGCCGCCAAATGGCTACCTGCCTCCGTACCCGGTACGGTCCAGACCGATCTGATGGCGCGGGCCATCACGCCCGATCCCTATGTCGGCCTCAACGAAGCCACCATCCAATGGGTCGGCCGCAGCGACTGGAACTATCGCGGGCGGATCGACGCGACGCCCGCTTTGCTCGCCCGTGAGCATGTCGATCTCGTCTTCGACGGCCTCGACACCTATGCGCAGGTGAAGCTGAACGGCCAGGCCATCCTGTCGGCCGACAATGCCCATCGCCGCTGGCGCGTGGACGTCAAGCAACTGCTGAAGCCCGGCGCCAACGACTTGACCATCCATTTCCAAAGCCCACTGAAAGCCTTGCAGCCCAAGGTGCTGCCGCTCGCCAATCCGCTGCCCGGCGAATATGACAGCGTCTTCGGCGACGAGCCGGAAGCGCGTCAGACCTCCCCCTATATCCGCAAGCCCAAATATCATTACGGCTGGGACTGGGGGCCGCGCATTCTCAATATCGGGCCGAACGGCCCTATCCACATCGATGCGTGGGACGCCGCACGGATCGAGAGCCTGCGGGTCGTGCAGGAAGCGGTGACGAAAGCGGAAGCCCGCATCGCCGCGAACGTCGAGCTGATCGCCGGCCGTGACGGCCGCGCTCAGGTGGAGACGGTGGTGAAAGGCCCTGACGGCAACACCATCGTCTCCACGCGCGACGTGACCCTGACCGCGGGCGTCAATCAGGTCGCCGTCCCCGTAACCTTGCCTGATCCACAGCTCTGGTATCCGGCGGGCTATGGCGCGCAGCCGCTCTACAGCGTCACGGCCAAGGTCCGTTTCGAGGGCGAGGAAGCCGACAGCGCCACGCGTTCGACCGGCCTCCGTACCGTCGACCTCATCCGCGAGGCCGACGCGAAAGGACGCGGCTTCCAGCTAAAGATCAACGGCCTGCCGATCTTCATGAAGGGGGCGAACATCATCCCCTTCGACATGTTCTCGACCCGCGTGAAACCGGAGACAATGGCGAGCCTGCTCACCGACGCCCGCGACGCCAACATGAACATGGTCCGCATCTGGGGCGGTGGATATTATCTGCCCGACAGCTTCTACGATACCGCCGATCGGCTGGGCTTGATGGTCTGGCAGGACTTCATGTTCGGCGGCGCCGTCACGCCCTATGATCGCGATTTCCGCGAAAATGTGCGGATCGAGGCGGAGGAGCAGGTCGACCGGGTGCAGGCGCATCCTTCCATCGTCCTGTGGTCGGGCAATAACGAAGTCCTTTCCGGCTGGGAAAACTGGTCGGATCGAATTGCCTATAAGAGGCGCATCGGCGCGGATGAGCAGGAGAAGGTGGGCGTCGGCCTTGCCATCCTGTTCAACCAGGTGCTGCGCGACGCCGCAGAGCGCCGCGATCCCGACGTGCCTTATTGGCCCGGTTCGCCAAGCAGCAATTATGAAGGCAAGCCGGACGTGGACAGCGATGGCGACCGCCATGACTGGGACGTGTGGGGCGGCAAGAAGCCGGTCAGCCATTATCTGGAAACCTGTCCCCGCTTCATGTCGGAATATGGGCTGCAATCCATGCCCGTCATGCCGACGATCGACGCCTTCGCCAAAGCCGGGGATCTGAGCATCACTTCACCCGTGATGCGCGCCCATCAGAAATTCCTCAAGGGCGAAGGACAAGAGCGCCTGCTCCTCTATATCGAGCAGCGTTATCGCACCCCGCGCGATTTCGCGGATTTCGTGTATTTGAGCCAGGCCATGCAGGCGGACGGCATCGCTCTGGGCGCGCTGCATCATCGCGCCTGCCGCCCGGAAACCACCGGCTCCCTCTATTGGCAGTTAAATGATGTCTGGCCCGGTGCATCCTGGTCCAGCATCGACTATTTCGGCCGCTGGAAAGCGCTCCACTATGCCGCCCGCCGCTTTTTCGCCCCCGTCGCCATATCGGCAGGCCGCCATGAGAATGGCACGACCGAAGTATCGCTGATCTCCGACAAGACCACGCCCGTCGCCGCCCACTGGCGCATCCGCCTGATCGATGTCGATGGCAAGAACAGCATCGTGAAGGAAGGCGACGCCACCCTCGCCCCGCTTTCCGCCACGAAGGTCGGCGACCTGACCGACGATGCCCTGTTCGGCAGCGCCGACAAGAGCCGGTCCTTCGCCGTTGCGGAACTGTTGGTAGACGGCAAGCCTGTCTCCCGCGCGCTCGTTTCCGCCCTGCCGGAAAAGGCCATGGCGCTGCCCGATCCGGGCTTCCAGACCGACTGGACCACCGCGCCGGACGGCACGCCGCAACTCACCGTCAAGGCCGCCCGCCTCGCCCGTGGCCTGTGGATCGGCTTCGGCGATGTCGACGCCAGCGCGTCCGACAATTATTTCGACCTTCTCCCCGGTGAAAGCGTGACCGTCTCCATCACCTCCAAGGCAGGCCTCGCCAAGATCAAGGCCGCGCTCGACCTCCGCCATATGGGGGCCGCGCAATGAGCGCGCTCCTCTTCCTCCTTGCCGCGTCGGTCGATCCCGACATTGCAGCGAAGATCGCCAGCATGACCCCGGCGCAGAAGGCGGCACAGCTCCAGTCCGGCGCACCGGCTGACGGCCGCCAACTCCCCGCCTATGATTATTGGAACGAGGCGCTGCACGGCCTCGCCCGCAACGGCGTCGCCACCGTCTTTCCGCAGGCGATCGGCCTGGGCGCGACCTGGGACCCGGATCTGATGGAGCGCATCGGTACGGTCGTCTCCACCGAAGCCCGCGCCAAATATAACGGCCTGCCCGGCAAGGACCGGCTGCGCTATCAGGGCCTCACCATCTGGTCGCCCAATATCAACATCTTCCGCGACCCGCGCTGGGGGCGGGGACAGGAAACCTATGGCGAAGACCCGCTGCTGACCGGCAGCCTCGCGGTCGGCTATGTGCGCGGGCTGCAAGGGCCGGACCTGAGCCAGCCCCGCATCATCGCCACGCCCAAGCACCTCGTCGCCCATAGCGGCCCGGAGGCTGGACGCGACAGTTTCAACGTCCAGTCCAGCGCCTATGACATGGAGGCGACCTACCTCCCCGCTTTCCGCATGGCGCTCACAGACGGCAAGGCGCTGTCGGTCATGTGCGCCTATAACGGCGTTCACGGGGTCCCCGTCTGCGCATCGGACTGGCTGCTCAACCAGCGCGTGCGCAAGGATTGGGGGTTTACCGGTCTTGTCGTGTCGGACTGCGACGCGATCGGCAATATCAACCATTATCAACGTTACCGCCAGACCAACGCCGCCGCTTCGGCCGTAGCGATCGAAGCGGGCATGGATCTGAATTGCGGCAAGGCTTACGCCGCGCTCGATCAGGCACTGGCGCAGGGGCTGACGACGCGGGAAACAGTCGACACCGCGCTCGCCCGCACCTTCGCCGCGCGCAAGGCGCTGGGCGATGCCTTCGGCGCGAAAAGCCGTTGGGACAGCATCCCGGCGAGCGCCGTCGACACCCTCGCCAACCGCAATCTCGCGCTGGAAGCGGCGCGCAAGTCGCTGGTGCTGCTCCAGAATAACGGCGTCCTGCCCCTGAAACCCGGCGCGCGCATCGCCGTCATCGGTCCCAATGCCGACAGCCTCGACGTGCTGGAGGCCAATTATCACGGCACCGCCGCCGATCCGGTGACGCCGCTTAGCGCACTGCGCAAGCGCTTCGACGTCCATTATGCCCAAGGCTCCACGCTGGCCGAGGGTGTGCCAGTGGTCATCCCCGAAACCGCCTTCGCGCCGGGCCTGAAGGCGGAGTTTTTCGCCAGTCCCGACTTCAGCGGCGCGCCGGTCACGACGCAAACGCATCGCAAGGTCGATTTCGACTGGAACCGCACCTCGCCCGCGCAAGGCGTGCCCGCCAACCGCTACGGCGTCCGCTGGACCGGCACGCTGCTGCCCGAAGGCCCCGGCGACCACATCTTGCGCGTCGATGTGCCGCGCTGCTTCGATTGCAGCGGCCATGACCCGGTGCGCCTCTGGATCGACGACCAGCCAGTGGTCACGGATAATGGCGACAACAGCGCCGTCGAAGCGCGCCTCCATTTCGCCGACGCCAGCCCGCACAGCATTCGCCTGGAACTCGCCCATGCCAGCGAGGATGAAGGCATCCGCCTCACCTGGGTCGCGCCCGCTCTGCCTCAGCGCAGCCGCGCCGTCGCCGAAGCCCGCGCTGCCGATGCGGTGGTGGCCTTCGTCGGCCTCTCCCCCGCCGTCGAGGGCGAAGCGCTCCAGATCGAGGTGCCCGGCTTCTCCGGCGGCGACCGCACCGACATCGCCCTGCCCGAAGCCCAGCAACAATTGCTCGAAGCGGTCAAGGCGACTGGCAAGCCGCTGGTCGTCGTCCTGCTGTCCGGCAGCGCCGTCGCCATGCAATGGGCGAAGGACCATGCCGACGCCGTGGTCGCCGCCTGGTATCCGGGGGAGGCGGGCGGCACCGCGATCAGCGACCTGATCGAAGGCCGCTATGCCCCGTCCGGCCGCCTGCCCGTCACCTTCTACGCCAGGACGCTCGACCTGCCCGCCTTCGTCGACTATAATATGCGCGAGCGGACCTATCGCTATTTCCACGGGGTTCCGCTCTGGGGCTTCGGCCATGGCCTCAGCTACACCAGCTTCGCCTACGACCGCGCGCAAGCCCCCGCCGAAATCGCAGCGGGAAGTACGCTGACGGTCAAGGCCCGCCTTACCAACAGCGGTGCCCGTGAGGGTGAGGAAGTGGCGCAGGCCTATCTCATCCCGCCAGAGAATTTGCGCACCATCGGCGCGTTCAACGACCCGGTACTGCGCCATAATCTGGTCGGCTTCCAGCGCGCCAACCTGAAGCAGGGCAGGGAAAAGACGCTGAGCTTCACCCTCGATCCCCGCGCGCTGAGCACGGTCGACCGCGACGGCAACCGCGCCGTGCGTCCCGGCAATTATCGCCTGTTCATCGGTGGCGGCCAGCCGGGCGAAGCCAAGGGCACGGAAGTCAGCTTCACCATCACCGGAACGCAGGAACTGCCGAAATGAAGCTGAACCGCCGCTCCCTGATCGCGGGCAGCCTCGCGCTCACCGCCACGCCCGTCATCGGTGCTGCTCCGCGTTTCGAGAGCAAGCGTCCCGCCAATCGCCACTTCACCAGCCCAGCCGTCGAACGCGAACTCGTCCGCGTCTCCGCGAAGATCGGCGACCCGGAATTGCGCTGGATGTTCGGCAATTGCTATCCGAACACGCTCGACACCACGGTCTTCATGGACATGGCGGACGGCAAACCGGACGCCTTCGTCATCACCGGCGACATCGAATGCCTGTGGCTGCGCGACAGTTCGGCACAGCTCAATCCCTATGTCCATTTGGCCCGTGAAGACCCGAAGCTGCGCGAACTTTTTCATGGCCTCATCGCCCGGCAGGCGCGATCGATCCTGATCGATCCCTATGCCAACGCCTTCATGCGCGACCCGATGGCGAAGACCAACCTTCCCTGGGCGCTGGCCGACGATACCGAGATGAAACCCGGCGTCGCGGAGCGCAAATGGGAGATCGACTCCCTCTGTTATCCGATGCGCCTGGCCCATGACTATTGGAAAGCCAGCGGCGACGCCGCCCCCTTCGACGCGCTCTGGGCGGAGGCGGCGCGCACCAGCATCCGCACCTTCCGCGCACAGCAGCGCAAGGACGGCCCAGGCCCCTATCGCTTCCTGCGCCGCGACAAGCTGGCCACCGAAACGCAGATATTGAACGGCTATGGCGCACCGACGAAGAAGGTCGGGATGATCCACAGCATGTATCGTCCCTCGGACGACGCCTGCATCTTCCCCTTCCTCGTCCCCGCCAACCTCTTTGCAGTGGCGGCGCTGCGTAAACTCGCCATCGTCGCAAGCGAGGCGGCCAAGGACAACGCCCTCGCCACCGACGCCAAGGCGCTGGCCGACGAGGTGGAAGCCGCCACCCGCGCCCATGGCACGATGATCGATCCGGCGACGGGTCAGCGGCTCTGGGCCTATGAGGTGGACGGCTTCGGCAACGGCCATTTCATGGACGACGCCAATGTGCCGAGCCTGTCGGCGCTGGCCTATCTGGGCGCGGCCCCGACAAGCGACCCGCTGTTCCAGCGCACCGCCGCCGCAGCATGGAGCGATCGCAATCCCTATTTCTTCAAGGGCACGGCCGCCGAGGGCATAGGCGGCCCCCATGCGGGCCTGCGCATGATCTGGCCGATGTCGATCATCATGCACGCCCTCAATAGCAACGACGACGCAACCATCCGCCAGTGCCTGCGCCACCTCAAGGCCAGCCATGGCGGCACCGGCTTCATCCATGAAGCCTTCGACCAGGATGACGCCACCACCTTCACACGCCACTGGTTCGCCTGGGCCAACGGCCTGTTCGGTGAACTGATGCTGGACCTCGCCCGTCGCAAGCCGAACCTGCTGGGAGCGCCGCTATGATGACCCTCACCCGCCGTGGCCTGCTCAGCGCCAGCGCCACCCTCGCCCTCACCAGCGCCGCCCGCCTCGAAGCCGCTACCTCCACGACCAAGCCCGACCTTTTCATCGGCACCGGCGGCGACGGCCACACCTTCCCCGGCGCATCCATGCCCTTCGGCATGGTGCAGCTATCGCCCGACACCGACACGGCGCGCTGGGACACCTGTTCAGGCTATCATCATGGTGACGCCTCGCTGCTGGGCTTTTCGCATACCCATTTGTCGGGCACCGGCATCGGCGACATGCTCGACATACTGGTGGTCCCGACGCGCGGCCCCGTGCAGCTCCAGCCGGGGCCGATCGACAGGCCCGAGGAGGGCTATCGCCAGCGTTACAGCCAAGAACAGGCGGAACCCGGCTATTATGCCGTGTCCCTGGAGAGCGGCGTCCGGGCCGAACTGACGGTCACGCCGCGCACCGGCATCCACCGCTATCTTTTCCCGCAAGGTCCGGCCCATATCCTGATCGACATGGGCCATCTCGTCATGGAGGGGCCGGGCGAGTCTCCCTATATCGACGAAGCCGCGCTCCAGATCGAACCGGACGGCACCCTCACCGGCACCCGCCGCGTCTTCCGCTGGGCGAAGGGGCGCCGCATCTTCTTCGCGATGCAATTCTCCCATGCGCCGGGCCGGGTCGAGTTCTTCACCGACGACGACCAGCCCGCAGGCGCCAGCAGCGCCAAGGGCAAACGCCTGAAAGCCGTCCTCCATTATGAGGATGCAGGCGCAGCCCCGCTTATCATTCGCTGCGGCATTTCAGCGGTCGACCTCGACGGCGCACGCAGGAATCTGAAGACCGAAGCGCCCCACTGGAACTTCAACCGCTACCGCGCCGCCGCCGCGCAGGCTTGGGCAGCGGAACTGGGCCATGTCGTGGCGGAAGGCGGCACCACGGACCAGCGCACGATCCTGACCTCGGCCCTCTATCATGCCAGCCTTGGCCCGACGCTCTTTTCCGATGTGGACGGGCGCTATGTCGGCCTCGACCATCAGGTCCATGCGCTGAGCAAGGGCGAGGAAGCCTATAGCGCTTATTCGCTCTGGGACACTTATCGCGCCTTTCACCCGCTTCAGACGCTGATCCGCCCCAGGCGCGCCGCCGAATTCACCGCCGACCTCATCCGCCAGACCCGGCAAAGCCCCTTCGGCCCGCCCGTCTGGCCGTTGCAAGGGGTGGAAACCGGCTGCATGATCGGATGGCACAGTGTCGCCGTCCTCGCCGAAGCGCGCGCCAAGGGTATCCCGGCCGACTATGCCGCCGCCTGGCCCGGCATCGCCCGGCGCAGCTTCGACTGGTCGACGCCCAATCTCGACAACAGCCTCGGCCTGCAATTTTACGACGAAACAGGCTTCATCCCCGCCGACCGCATTTTCGAAAGCGTGTCGCGCGTGCTGGAATATAGCTATGACGACTATGCCGCCGCGCAGATTGCCGACGCGGCCGGTGCCGGCGCAGAGGCCGCGCGCCTGCGCAAGCGTTCGGGCAACTGGCGCAACGTCTTCGACACGAAGTTGAACTTCGCCCGCCCGCGCCTCGCCGACGGAAGCTGGGCCGAACCTTTCGCGCCCAATGCAGTGGGACACTCCAAGAAATGGCGCGACTTCACCGAAAGCAACAGCTGGCAGGCGACCTTCCTCAACCAGCATGACGTGCATGGCCTGATCGCGGCCATGGGCGGAGACGCCGCGTTCGAGGCGAAACTGGACGCCCTGTTCACCGCCGATTCCACCCTGCCCGAGGGCGCGCCACCGGACATTTCGGGCCTTGTCGGCCAATATGCCCATGGCAACGAGCCAAGCCACCATGTCGCCTATCTCTACGCCTATTGCGGCGCGGCGTGGAAGACGCAGGCGATGGTCCGCCGCCTGATGACGGAAATGTACAAGGCCGCACCTGACGGCGTGATCGGCAATGACGATTGCGGGCAGATGAGCGCCTGGTTCATCCTGTCTTCGCTCGGCTTCTACCCCGTCGATCCGGTCAGCGCGACCTATGTGCTGGGCAGCCCGCTCTTCAACCGCACGACGGTCAATCTCGGCAATGGCAAAAGGTTGATCGTGGAAGCGCCCGATAACGGCCCCGACACCCCCTATGTCCGCTCGGTCCAGTGGAATGGCCAGCCCTGGACCAAGGGCTGGATCGCCCATGCCGATCTGGCGAAGGGCGGCACGCTGCGCTTCGAGATGAGCGCCGCGCCCAACAAGGCCTTTGCCAGCCGCCCCGAAGACCGTCCCGGCCGCCCGGCATGAGCGTTGCGGCGGCCCTGACCCTGCTCGCCGCCGGTGCGACGCAGACCGTGCCGCTGCAATCGGTCTGCATCACCGGTAGCGGCACGGCGAAGCCCGCCGCCGATCTCCTGCGTCGCCGTCTTGTGGAACGCGGCGCGACCGACAGGGGCTGCGCCACGCACATCGCCTTTCAGCCCGCCAGCCTGTCCAAGGAAGCCTTCCGCATCGACCGACGGGCCGCGACCGTCACCATCCGCGCCGCCAGCACGCGCGGTTTCGTCTATGGCGCGGGCTGGCTGCTGCGGCATAGCGACAATCTGGCGCTCTCGCTCACCGCTCCGGTCAACGAAAAGCCCGCCCAGGCCATTCGCGGCACCCAGATCGGCTATCGGTTCAAGAATAACAGCTACGACGCCTGGATCCCGGCGATGCTGAAGCGCCGGATCGAGGATTTCGCGCTCTGGGGCGCGAACCGCATCCAGATCATATCGCCACGCTCCGACGACGCGCCGACCTCGCCCCTGATGCCCGTCCCGCCCGAACAGGCGGTGCGGGACATGGCGCAGGCCACCCACGACCTCGGCCTCGACGTCGCGATCTTCTATCCGCTACTGGGCGACTATGACGGCGGCGCAGCGGATGACGCGGAGGCGCGCAATCTCGACACTTTCCTCAAGACCCTGCCCGCGCTCGACGCCCTCTATTTCCCCGGCGGCGATCCCGGCCACACCAGCCCCGATCGGCTTTTCCCGCTGGTCGAGCGCCTGTCCAGGACGCTGCATACCCGCTTCCCAAAGGCCGAACTGCTGCTCTCGACCCAAGGTTTCGACGCCAGAGATCTCGACGCCTTTTACGGCGAACTTGGCCATCGCCCGAAGTGGCTCACGGCGATCTTCGTCGGCCCCCAGACGCGCGAGAGCGCTGCCTCGCATCTCCGCCGCCTCGCTGGCCGCTACCCGCTGGAACTCTATCCCGACACTGCCCACGCCATGCAGGCGCAGTTCCCGATCCCCGACTGGAGCCACGTTTTCGCCCTCACCCAGGGGCGCGAGCCGGTCAATCCGCGCCCATCGGCGGAGGCCACGATCTTCGCCCACATCACGCCGGGGACGCGGGGCGCGATCAGCTATTCCGAAGGGATCAACGATGACTGGAACGTCCACCAATGGCTCGCCATGGGTTGGGACGGACAAGCCGACATCGCCCGCGACTATGCCAATTTCTATATCGGCGACCCAGCCTTCGCCGCCATCCCGGCGATGCTGGAAACCAATTGGCAGGGCGATCCTGCATCGAACTCCGGCATCGACCGCACGCTGAGCGCCATCGACGCCATTCGCCCCGCGCCATGGGCCGACTGGCATATCGACCTCTACCGCTACCGCGCCGTCTACGACGCGCTCATCCGCGAACGTCTGACTCGCGCCCGCGCCAATCAGGCCGAGGCGCTCTACACGCTACGCCAAACGCCAGCTATCGGCGCGGAACCAGCCGTGGCTGCCGCCCGCTTTGCCTATGCCCGCCCTGACAGTATCCGATCGGCGGACCTCTATCGCCAGCTAACGGCTCTGGCCGACCGGCTCCGCCAGAATGCCGGGATGCAGCTTTCGGTCGAGCGCCATGGCGCCTCCAGCTGGCGGCGTGGTGCCAATTTCGACCGCGCGATGATCGACCTCAACGACCGTGTCGCCGTCGAGCGCGACATGACCGCCGCCCTTACCCTCCCTACCGAAGCCGAGCGGGTCGCGGCACTTTATGCGCTGGGCGACCGCTGGGGAATGGCGGACTTCGCGCTCTACGACGATCTGGGCGATCCGGCCAACGAGCCGCATCTGGTGCGCGGCCCCGGCTATCCCACCGACCCGCAGCTCTGGCATACGGCAATCGACGGCGTGGGCGAACATACGCCCAATGAAGGCTGGCGCATGGCCGAACTCAGCTATGCCGAGGCGTTGTTCGAACAGCCGCTCACTCTTCATTATGAGGGGCTGGAAAAAGGCCGCGCCTATCGCCTGCGCTACACCTGGGCGGGTGAGGATTACAGCCTGCCCCTGACGCTCACCGCCAACGGCACGGCCCTGCCCGCTCCGCCCGCGCGCACGACCAATCCGCAGCGCGTCGAACTCCCCATCCCGCCATCCCTCACCGCCAGCGGCACGCTCGATCTCGTCTGGAGCCGCCCGCCGGGCATGGGCGGCAGCGGCCGGGGCCGCCAGATCGCCGAGGTCTGGCTGATTCCTGAATCCTCAACATCGCCAGAATCTCAACCATCGAAGGCCAAGCCATGACCCCGCACCTTACCCGCCGCTCGCTGATGGCCGGATCGCTGCTCGCCGGCGCCACCGCCTGCGCGCCGCGCGGCCCCGCTACCGCGCTGGCGAAGCCCGGCCTGCCCGCACCATGGGGCGCCACCCCTTCGCCGCGCCAACGCAAATGGCACGACCGACGCATGTACGCCTTCATCCATTTTTCGATGAACACGTTCACCGACAAGGAATGGGGCTATGGCGACGAGGATGTCCGCCTGTTCAACCCGACCGATTTCGATCCCGACCAGATCGTCGCGGCGGCCAAGGCGGGCGGTCTCACCGGCCTCATCATCACCGCCAAGCATCATGACGGCTTCTGCCTCTGGCCGACGATGCTGACCGACCATTGCATCCGCAACACGCCCTATAAGGACGGCAAGGGCGATATCGTCGGCGAGCTGGAACAGGCGTGCCGCCGCGCGGGTCTCGCCTTCGGGGTCTATCTCTCCCCCTGGGACCGCAACCGCGCCGACTATGGCCAGCCGAGCTATATCGACTATTATCGCGCGCAACTGACCGAACTCTGCACCCGCTATGGCGAGCTGTTCGAAGTCTGGTTCGACGGCGCGAACGGCGGCGACGGCTATTATGGCGGCGCCCGCGAAACGCGGAAGATTGACGCGGTGCCCTATTATAACTGGCCGAGCATCATCGACCTGGTTCACAAGCTGCAACCGGATGCCTGCACCTTCGATCCGCTGGGCGCGGACATACGTTGGGTTGGCAATGAGGATGGCCATGCCGGCGATCCCTGCTGGCCGACCATGCCCAACGAACCCTATGACCAGGTCAAGGGCAATAGCGGCGTTCGCGGCGCGGAACTCTGGTGGCCCGCCGAAACCAATGTCTCGATCCGGCCCGGCTGGTTCTACCATGCCGATGAGGATGCGCAGGTCAAAAGCCCGCAAAAGCTGATGGAGATGTTCGACCAGTCGATCGGCCACGGCACGACCTTTCACCTCAACCTGCCCCCCGACAAGCGCGGCCGCATCGCCGACCGCGACGTCGCCAGCCTGCAGGCGTTCGGCGATGCCGTGCGCGCGAGCTTCGCCACCGACCTTGCCCGGAACGCCGTCGCCAGCGCCAGCGCCGACATTGGCGGCACGGCGGCCCATGCGACGGACGGCAACCCGGACAGCTTCTGGTGCGCGCCCGCCGAAGCCAGGGACGCCACCCTTACCCTCGACCTGCAACCGGGCGCCCGCTTCGACACCATCCGCCTCCAGGAATGGCTGCCGCTTGGCCTGCGCACCACCAGCTTCGCCATCGACGCCTCCGACGACGGTGAGAATTGGCGGGAAATCGCGACGAAGGATATGGTCGGTCCTCAGCGCCTCATCCGCCTGCCCGCACCGCTCACCCCCCGCCGCATCCGCTTCCGCCCCACCGCCGCCGAAGCAGGCCCGACGCTGCGTGAATTCGCCCTGTTCCTTTCGGTCGCCCCGACGGAACTGCCCCCGGCCCTGGTCACGGACAACAGCGTCGTGGCGCGCGATAGCTGGAAGATCGTCAAAGCCAGCGCACCCGGCGCGGAAGCGGTGCTGGACGACGACGCGAAAACCGCCTGGATCGCCCCGGCGCCGGCCGGCATCACCATCGACCTTGGCAAGACGGAAAAGCTCGCCGGCTTTGCGCTAACCCCGACCCGCCATATCGACCCGCAGGCGGCCCCGCCCGCGCGCTACATCGTGGAAACCAGCACGGACGGCAGCAACTGGACAAAGCCGCAGGAAGGCGAATTCCAGAACATCAACTATGCCCGCGCCACCCAGCGCATTCCCTTTGCCGCACCGCGCGAGGCCCGCTATCTGCGCCTGACCTTCCAGCGCCCGGCTGTCCCAGCTCCGGCGATCGCCATCGCGACAATCGGCGCGTTTCGCTGACCGTCCATCCCCCCTCTCCCCTGCATGGGAGAGGGGGCATGAGCCTTACCGCTCCACCAAGCGCACCGCGCCCAGAATTCCGGAAGCCTCGCTCGCAGCCGACTGCACCAGCAATGCCACGTCCCGCGCACCCGCAGGCACATCGCCCGCCAAAGCGCCAGCCGCCGCCTGGTCCTTCACCGCCACCCGGCGCCCATCGACCCAAAGCTCCGCCCGTCCGACCACGCGGTCCAGAACCAGCCGTCCGCCCTCCGCCATGATCCGCTTCCTTACTGGCAAGGCGGCTCGCCAGATCCGCCACGTCGGCGCGTCATCCGCCGACACCGCCGTCCCGCTGCGCGTAAAGGCCCACAGATTATTGTCCCCATCCGCAGGCCGCAGCGCCGGATCGGGCCGCTCGGCAAAGGCAGGCGACAAACGCCATTCCCGCACCATCGTGACGCCCGGCTGCACGCCGACAAATGGCCGTACATCCGCCGCCATCACCGGCAGGACCAGCCGTGCCGCCCGCAATCCTTCGGCCCGCGCCTCTACGGTCAACCGCCCACGCCCTTCACCCGCCTGCACGATCAACTGCGCCAGCCCGTTGAACAGCGAGCGTTCCGGCGCTTTCTCGCTCTCATGGCAATTGGGATCGCCATTGCCGACCCCGATCAGCGTGCCGCCCGACACGGCAAAGCCGACCTTGCGCTGCTCCACCGGCACATGATGCCCGCGCGCATCGATGGCATCCACCGTCACCGCCACGACATCCTCACCATCGCCGCGCAGGGCGCCACGCACCGGCGTCAGCCTCAGCGCAACCGCCGGACCGGCCGTATGATGCACCGCCCGCGCCGCGACACGTCCGCCTTTCAGCGCCTCGACCGCCAACGTCCCCGGCGCATAGATGGCTGTGAACTTGTTTCCCATGATCCGGTCGCACGCCTGCTCGCCGATCACCTGCCCATTCACCAGCACGCGCACCCGTTCGGCATTGGAAGTCACCAGCAGGTCGATGACCTGCCCCTCGCGTCCCGGCCAGGTCCAGTGCGGTGCGACGCCGACGACCACCGCATCGTCGATCCACTGCGCCCGCCGGATGTCATAGGCCGTCTTGGCGAAACCGCACAGGTCCAGCACGCCAAAGAAACTGGCGATAGTCGGCCATTCATAGGGCGTCGGCTCGCCATGATAGTCGAAGCCCGTCCACACAAAGCCACCCGCGATGAAGGGGCGTTCCGCAATCGCCTTCCATGATGCCCGATGGGTCGCGCCCCAGCCCGCCGCCTCATCATCCATGGAGGAGATGACATGGCGTCCCGGATCGCTGGCGAATGCCCCTCTCGTCATGAAGGCGCTGGTATCCTCCGAGCTGGTGGCGGGCTTGGCAGGGTTCAGCGCGTGGAAGCGGTCATAGTCATTGGGATAATAGTTGAACCCCATCACATCGACGACCTGCGACACATTATGCGGGGCATAGAAGGAACCGTTCATCGCCGCCGTCACCGGCCGGCTGTCGTCCAGCCTCCGTACCGCCGCGCGCATCCGCCGCACCATCTCGACGCCGGATTCGGTGCCCTGCATCGGTTCCTCGTTGAACACCGACCAGAGGATGATGCTGGGATGGTTGCGATGCGCCCGCACCAGCCATTGCAGTTGCGCCATATTTTCCGGTGCCGGATTGAAGATCCGGTTCTCGTCCATGACGAGGAAGCCCATCCGGTCGCACAGCGCATAAAATTCGCTCGCCTGCGCATTGTGCGAACAGCGTATGGCGTTGCAGCCAAAATCCTTGAGCCGCTGGAGCCGCCATGCGAGCAGCGCATCGGGCACCGCCACGCCAACACCGGCATGGTCCTGATGCAGGCACACACCCTTGAGCTTCACCGGCTTGTCGTTCAGCAGAAAGCCGCGTTCGGCATCGAAGGCGATGGAACGAAAGCCAATGGCAATGGTTCGCCGGTCGGAACCCTGCGCGCCCTCCACCATCAGCTCGACGGTATAGAGCAGCGGCGTTTCGACCGACCAACGCTGCACATCCCCCGCCTCGATCAGCAGTTCGGTGAGGCTGGACGCCAATGGCGCCACCTGCGCCGATGCGCTTTGCCGCGCCCTCTCTCGACCATCGGGATCGCGCAGCACCGCCGTCACCTGTACATCCGCCGGAACATCCAATAGGCTTTCCAGCGTCACCGCGACCGGCACGCGCCAGCGTCCATCGATCAGCCGGGGGTCGCAATGCACCCCATCGGTCGCAATCGACACCGCCGCCCGCTTCGCCAGCCAGACATGGCGGTAGATGCCCGCGCCTTCATACCACCAGCCCTCCATCGCGGTCGCATCCACCTGCACCGCAATGACGTTCAGTTCATCCCCGAAGCGCGCAAAGGGCGTGATGTCGACGGTAATGGCATTATAGGCCGAGAAATTCCGCGCCACGACGCTGCCATTGACCCAGATGGTGGCCCGCGTCGCAATGCCGCCGAACTGCAATTCCAGTCGCTTGCCCCGGTCGCTGTCCTCCAGCCGGACGTTGCGCCGATACCAGCCCATGCCACGCGGCCGATAACCCTGCGACACATTGGCGCTTTCGACAAAAGGCTGAAAGGACGCCCAGTCGTGCGGCAGGGTGACGCTTTCCCAATCGCTGTCGTCCCAGTCGATCGCCGCGGCGCCCCTGGCATTTCCGGCCTTGACCGACACATAGGTTTGATGATGGCCCACCGGTGGCTCCAGCGGAATATCGCCCTCATGGAACCGCCAGCCCCGATCCAGCAACAGCCGCGAAGGATCATTCTGTGGCAAGGGAGTCCAGTCCCGTTCGCCCAGACCGTCCAGATGCGGATCACCCTCAACCGCACCGGCCGTATCCGGCACAAGGCCCGCGACGGCTGCCAGAACCATCGCTTCCCGCCGACTGAAGCCGGTCATGCGTCCAACGCCTCGCGCAGGGCCTTGACTTCGGCCAGCGATGTTCGCCGCATCACGCCCAGCGCGAAGCCCATGTCCAGCGCACGCCGGTCCGCCGCACCGGCTTCCGCGCTGGCCGAGGCATGTACCTCCCGCGCGCCGACCGCCGCGATCACCGCCCTCACATTGCCCGCCCGGATGCCCGATCCCGGCATGATGATGATCCGCCCTGCGGCCCGCGCCTGCATCGCCGCCAGCACCGGCAGCGCATCCGAAGCCTTCACCGCGCCGCCCGAACTCAATATCCGGTCGAAGCCCAGATCGACGGCTAGGTCGACGGCCGCCACCGGATCGTCCACCAGGTCGATCGCGCGGTGCAGGGTAAGCCCGATATCCGGCCGCCGCTCCCGCATCGCTCCGACCCAAAGGCGCAGGACATCCGTCTCCAGCCGCCCATTGCGCGCCGCGCCGAAGACCAGCCCGTCGACCCCTAGATCGATCAGCGCCGCCCCTTCCGCTACCGCAGTCGCCAACGTCGCTTCGTCATAGGCGAAGTCGCCGTCGCGCGGCCGCACCATGGCGCGAAGGGTCCGTCCACCGGCCCGCACCCTGTCCATCGCCAGCCGCGCGAGGCCCGCCGATGGCGTCAGCCCGCCCAGGGCCAGGGCGCCGCACAACTCCACCCGATCCGCCCCGCCCGCGATCGCACATTCCAGATCGTTCAGACTCTCGACACAAATTTCCAACACGATGCGGCTCATGAAATTTTTCGGCTCCTATTCGTCGCAGAGGGCCGGAAATCATGTGGGCGGCCGTCCTGTTCCACGCTATTGTAGGGCGCTACCATTGCCAAGCCTCGGACCTTCCGGGCAGGCTATTCCGCTGATCGCTTGCCTCGCGCAGGGGCAGCCCATAAGGAACCGCATGACCACTACCCGTCTCCTTGCCCATACGGTCGAAAAGCCCTGGGGCCGTACCGACATTCCTTCCCATATCGCGTCCGCCGACGGCACCCGCGTCGGCGAAGTCTGGTTCTCGCCCGAACAGGACAAGGCTCTGCCGCTGCTGGTCAAATATATCTTCACCAGCGAGAAGCTGTCGGTGCAGGTACATCCCAACGACGCGCAGGCGCAGGAACAGGGGCTGGCCGGTGGCAAGTCGGAATGCTGGTATATATTGGACAGCGAGCCCGACGCCCGGCTGGGCATCGGCCTGACGCGCGACCTGACGCCGGAAGAATTGCGCACCACCGCGCTGAACGGCAGCATCGAAGGGCTGATGGACTGGAAGCCGGTCGAACCCGGCAGCTTCTATTATATACCGGCCGGCACCGTCCATGCCATTGGCGGCGGCGTGACGCTGGTCGAGGTCCAGCAGAATAACGACGTTACCTATCGGCTTTACGATTATGGACGTCCTCGCGAACTGCATCTGGACCAGGCCATAGCCGTCAGCGTCGCCCAGCCCTATGCCATGCCCGACCGGATCGTGCCCATCACCGCAGGGGAAAGGCTGGTCGCCGGTCCCGATACGCCCTTCATCCTGGATATGGTTCAAGGGGATAGCGATACGCAGCGGCAGGTCGAAGGCGACATGCTGTGGTTCATCCCACTCGCCGGTGTCGGCACGATCGACGGCCAGGCGTGGCGCAAGGGGGAATGCTGGCTGGTCGAAGGAAAGGCCACCATCACGGCCCAGGAGAAGATGAGCGCCCTGATCGCCTACCTCCCCTGAATGTCGAGTGTAAAAGGCCACCAAGCCGATTGCTCAGGCAGGCTGCCCGTTCTAACCTCAATCTGGAGCGTTTCCACATCGAATGGCAACGCTCTCGTTTTTGGTTGCCGCATTTTCCGAGCCGTTGACCGTAAACGGTCAACTTGAAAATGCTATAAAGGATAAGCTCATCATCCGACCTGTCGATGGGCGAGGAGCGAGATCATGCCGAGCATCAGCGACAAACGCCTAACATTCCGCGCATTGCATGAAGAGGGCTTCTTCATCATTCCCAACGTCTGGGACGCGGGCAGTGCCGTCCGGCTGACGAAGCTAGGGTTCAAGGCTCTCGCCTCGACAAGCGCGGGCGCGGCCTGGGCTGCCGGGAAGGACGATGGCGGGCTTTCGCGGGACGAAGTGCTTGAGCACCTCAAGCTATTGGTCGATGCGACCGATTTGCCCATCAATGCCGACTTTGAAAATGGCTTTGCCGACGATCCGGCGGGCGTCGCCGCCAATGTCGCAATGGCGATCGAAACCGGCATCGCGGGAATTTCGATCGAGGATTGGTCAGGCAGCGAAATATATGCGGCCGACCTTGCCTGCGAGCGTATCGCCGCCGCCCGTGCCGCCATTGATGCGATCGATCCCAATGTCATGCTGATCGGGCGCAGCGAGAATTTTCGGGCGCCTGACATGACGGTTGCGGACAGTATCGCGCGCGCTGTGGCCTATGCCGAGGCCGGGGCGGATTGCCTGTTCGTTCCCTTCATCCTCGACCAGGGCGCCGTGGCGGAACTGGTGGCGGCCGTGGCTCCGAAACCCGTCAATGTCGTCATCCACGACTATGACGCTTCGATCCAGGCCTTCGCGGCGCTGGGCGTCCGCAGGTGCAGCGTGGGCGGCAGTCTTGCGAATCGGGCCTGGGCAGCGGTCGATGAAGCCGCCCACAGGCTCAGGCAATTTGATTCATGAGCTTGCCGGGGATGGGCTATGGAGCAACTGGACGGGCAGATACTCCCCCTCCGTCCCGTCCAGCAGCAGATAGGCCATGAACTGGCGGCCACGGGCATAGGATATCAGCCAGCCTGCACCGCTGGCCAGTCGGTGCGGTGCGGCGACCACCGTCCAGCCGGTCGGCGGGGTCTGCCGCAGGAAGTCCGCCGCCGCGCTTCTGGGCAGGAGGTAGACCCGGCCATCCAACCGTCCCCATTGCGGTTCCAGTTGGTCGCGCACGGCGTTGGTCGCGCGTGTCAGCCGGGCGTTGACGGCGTCGCCGACAGGCAGCTCCTCGCGATAGACAAGCTGCGGGGAGACCGGCAGCGAGCCTTGATCCTGCCCGACGCGATCCCCGCAACCGCCGATCATCATGGCCGCCAGCAGAATGGGCGATGCATGGCGCAGGATACCGGTCAGGGCTTCGCTGTCCGCGTGACGGAGGCGAGGCGATCCTCGAAGGCGCTGGCGACGGCATCGCCCACACCCAGCTCTCCGGTCGTCGAATTGACCGGCAGCGCGCCGCGTTCCAGCCGGATTCCGGCGGCGGCGCCTTCATCGGCGATGGCGTTCTTGACCGCGATCTGCATCCATTCCTTCCCCACTGCCGCGCCCGCCGCGATGGTGCGGCCAGCCGCGCCGCCCAGCGAGCCAACCTTGTCGACCACGGTGAGCGCGGATTTGAGGATAGCGGTGGTGGTCTCGCGCTGCTCGGCCACATCGGCGGAGCGTGCCGTGGTTGCGGCATAGACACCGCCGACGAAATAGCCGAGCGCACCGGCATTGGCGCGGCGTTCCTGGTTGGTGCCGGTCACGGTTTCGACCTGGTTGAGATAGTTGACCGGATTTTCGGTGGCGTTGTTGCCGACCTGGAGCCGGCCCATCTGCTGGCCCAGCGCATCCTCGCGGCCCTGGTTCAGCATTTCCTTGGCATAGGCGCCGAAGCTGGAACCGTCCATCGTCTGCTGGTTGAAGGTCAGTTCGCGCATGACGCCGGTCGTGTCGCTGTCAATGATCTTCGTGAGGCCATCGGTCATCTGGCGCAGCGTATCATCCTTGCCGGTCACGGTCAGACCACCGATCACGCTGTTGGTGTCGCGCACCTCGCGCAGCGTCTGGACGCCGGCGTCAAAGATCTGCGCCTTGAGGTCGGGGTTGTTCGTGCTGGCTGCTGCGCCCATGATCGCTTCATAGCTGTCGGCGTTCCAGCTAATCGAATTGCTGGCGCCGCCCATGCTCGCGACGGTCATGAGCTGGCCGTCGACGGCGGAGGTCAGCACGTCGGGCAACTTGTCGCCGATCGCGTTGAAGCCTGATTCGGCGTAGCTGCCGCGCAGCGAGCCGAGTACATCGCCGACCGCCGTCGCTTCGGCATCCTGCATCTGGCTGCTGCTGTAGCCGAAACCGTAATTGGACTGGGTGGCGTCATCGACCCCACCCTTCATCGCGGCGATATAATCGACCTTGGTCTGCGGGGCGGCATGGGTGGCGACCGCCTTGCCGATTTCGGTCACGGGATCGAATCCGCCATTGTCGGCGCCGGCGAAGGCGTCGCTCAAGGCGGTGAGGCTCTGCCCGTCGAGCTTGCCGGCCATGTCGGCGAAGAAGGCGCGGCGCTCGTCGCCCGACAGGCCGCCATTGCCGAACCAGTCACCATCCATCACCTCATGGGCGACGCGATCGAGATCGCCCGACTGCTGGAGCCGGTCGACTGTCTGATCCGCCTGATCGGCCGGAAGCCCCTTCAGCGTGTTGACGATGTCGTGGGTTTCGCCGTTGGTGACGGTGTTGAACCAGCCCGACGTGTCGAGCTTGTCATGGATATGATTGACGGCATCGCCGACGGGGTCTGTCATGGCGGGCGCTCCCTTGGTTTTCGCGACTGGCGCCTCTTGTGGCGCAAGCGGGAGGAAAAGGGTCTCGCCAGATCGATTAGGCGGGCTAATCGATCCGATTAGAAATAGGAAATGCCGCGCTTAACTTCGCATATTTCCCGTAGAATCGGACATTTTCGATCAACTGTTGAAAATATCATTCCCAACATCGGCCAGAAACCAAGGCGCACCATATTCCTGTTTCCGCAGGAATATGGTGCGCCTTGGCCGGAGATTAACAGATTCAGGATGCGTAGGACAGCGGCCCTACGCCCCGCTCTAAGAGGCTGTTTGACAATGCGCGAAAGAGCGCATTCCCAAACGGATCCTCAATCCTCATAATCGACATGCAGGTTGAACTTGCCGTCGGGCTGGAGCGTGAAGATGAAATGCTTCCACTTGGCCTTGCCCTGCTGCTGCATCCGGTCGCGCAGCTTGGCCAGTTCCGCGTGGATCGTCTCATTCTGCTCGTAGGAGGGGACGAAATAATTGCGCTCCTTCTCCGGCGAGGCATAGGCGAACAGCAGGTCGCTATAACCCTCCCCCACTTCGCCTTCGGTCCACAGCGTCTGCCATCCCGGCGGCGCGGCCTGCACCAGTTGCCGGGCGATGGTCAGATGCGGATCGGCTTCGCTCACTTCTGTCCTCCAGGCACATTATCGAACATGCGCGTGCGCGGCACGCCGTCAATGGCGTAGGTTACACGGAAATTGTCAGGGCGCTGACTGTCCGTGCCATATTTCACCTCGATTTTGACATCAACCGTCTTGCCGTCCTGCAGAGCTTCCTGGAAGCTGCGCTCCAGGTCGCGCCAAGCACCCATGTTGAAATTGCCGTTCATCGGCACGAGGTTCACCCGGTCGCCGGGACCGTTGAAGATCGACGCGATCAGATGCCCGCCCTGGTCGTCGGCCAGGCGATCCTCCCGGCCCGACACGCCCTGCTGATAGCTGTTGCGGTCGGCGGTTTGGAGGTCGAGCTGTCCCTCCACATCGGAGACGCGGCCCTGCGCGTCGGTGCGATAGGTATAGCCGTTGACGAGATAATCGGCGTCGGGCTTGAGCGTGCGGGCGTTGAGTTCGGGCGACCAGTCGCCCTTCCTGCCGCCGTCCATTTCGATCCGGGGCCGCACGGCGTCGGCCAGTTCGTCGCCATGGCGCGCGGCCTGCTGCGCGATTTCGCCACCGGCGTCCAATGCCTTTTCGCCGCCGCGGATCGCCCCCTTGGCGATGTCGCCCAGGCCCGGCACCCAGCCGATAGCGGCCAGGCCCAGATTGCCCCAGGCGCCATCCTTGCCCTCGATCACGCCGCCGATCGCAGCGACCGTGTCGCGCGCGTCGCCGATCTGCCCCACCACCGGGATGAAGCCGCCGATCACCTGGCCGGCGGTCGCGGACCAACTGTCATTGTCGCTGAAATCGCCCTTCACCAGCCCTTCGAAGAAGGAGCCGATGCCTTCCTCCGACGGCAGGGACGCGGGCTGTTCCGGCGCCGCCTCGCCTTCGACGATGATCGGGTCGAGCGTCGTGACCGCCGAGGGCGGCGTCAGTTGCGCCTCGATCGCGGCGGTGATGGCGGCCGGATCAGTGGTGCCCAGCCGCTGGGCGGTGGCGTCCCACGCTTCCTTATAACCGCTGCCGACCGGTTGCGAACCCCAGGTCGCCGCCGCCGGTGCATCGGGGAAGTCGCCGACGGCAAATTCCTGTCCCTCGATCGAGACGCCATAGCCGCTATTGTCGTTCGCCGCCTGCATCGCCGCGCTGAACTGGCCCTGTTCGACCGGGGTCATCTGCGTTTCGAGCGCGGCGCTCAGGTCCGCCTGCGCCTGCGGGTCGTCGGCAGTGCGGGCCTGGACATCAGCCGCCAGGGCGGTTGTATCGAGGGTGCCTGCGGTGCGATGCTCGTTCACCATGTCCGACGCGACGGCGGCCGATGTGGACGTGGTCGATCCGACGCCGGCCGATCCCTGGCCTATGCTGTCTGCAGCTTCCATACCCATGATTACACCCTCGATACCTGGGGGAAGGGGGTGGGGCGGCCCGGGAGAAAGGGGGGGAAGGCCGCCCCCGGCGCCGTCAGGCCCGGCCCGAAAGGCCGCCCTGGAGCGCCGCGTTGGTGAGCGCGTTGATGAAGCCGAACAGCAGGAAGGAGGAAAGCTGCTGGCTGATCTCACCCAGGCTCGGCGCGTCGCTGCCCGGGCCGTACATCGCGCCGACCTTGGTCATGTCGAGATCCGCCTGGGTGGCGATATTGCCGGTCAGTTCCGACCGCCAGCCCGCGCCATTGGCATTTTCCTCCAGCACGAAGCCGTCGCGGGTCTGGGCATCCAGCGCCCGGCCGTTGTTCGACATCGAAATGGACAGGTCGCCAATCTCATTCTGGCTGATGCCGTCGACAACGATCGCCTGGTCGCCCTTGGTGATGGTCAGCTTGCTGGCGACATATTCATTGGGATTGGCGGCGAACTGTTCAGTGCCGATCGTGATCTTGGTGCCGTTTTCCAGCTCGAAGGTCGTGGTGCCCCAGAAGTCGAAGGCGTGCTTGCCGTCGATATCGACATGCGGGTCGCCCCAGATGCGCGTGGTTTCGCCGGTTTCCTCATTATAGATGCGGATTTCCGAATTACGCTCGTCCAGTTCCAGCGAATAGCCGTCGCCCAGGTCGATCGTGCCTTCGCTCTCATTCTTGAGCGAAGCGGTCCAGGTAGCGCCCGGGGTCGGCGTGAAGCTGGGGGGCGTCTGACCGCCATTGCCCGGCAGGATGGTGCCACCCTGCATCTGGAACAGCATCGGCAGCGTGGCCGAAGCGAAGGCGCTGGCCATCAGCGGCTGGAAATAGCTGCCCATGATGCCCGCCGCCAGTTGCAGCGTCATGTTGGCGCCCAGTTGGCCCGCAGGGGCGGCGTTGAAATTATTGACCGCGAAGTTGAGATTGAAGCTGTTGTTGATGGTCGTCATGTCCATTCCCTTCTGCTTGCAGGTCGCGGCGTCAGGCCGGCGATGGGGTCGAGCGGGCAGCCTCCAGCGAGGTGCGTGCCTGGTCGAGAGCATCGATAACGCCGCCAAGATCGGCGGCGGTCGACAGCGGCGAAACGGCGAGCGCGCCGTCCACCAGATCAAGCGTCCGGCCGTCGGCAAAGGCGGCCATATCGGTGGCGATGGCACCGGCGAAATCCTCGATCGCGCGGGTAAGCGCGCCCAGATTGGCGGCGGAATTCTCGCCGAAGGCCGCGCCGACCTGATCGGCGATCACACGCAAGCCATAAATGTCGCCCTGCCCCGGCGCGCTGACGGGCAGGAGGCCGAAGCTGCCCGCCACCTGCGCCACGATATCCGTACCGAGCGCGCGAAAGCCGTCGACCAGACCCGCGCCGGGCGTATCGCCACTCGCGCCGCCAAGGGCGCCGATCGGGCCAGAGCCGCTGATGCCGGTGCCACTAATGCTGGGGTCGATGGTCATCATGTCATATCTCGGTTTGTCGCGGCGGCGTGCCGTGCTGTCGAAAAGGATAAGAGCAGATTGGCGGAAGAAAGGCGCTCCGCGATCCGATTAGCCGCCTAGTCGGATCGACTAGCGTGGCCGAAACGAGCGTCTATCTGCGCCGGAAACCCTGGTCGGTCAGGATGATATCGGCGGGATCGGCCTGGAAGAGCTGATGGCCGCCTTCGCGCGCCATGGCGGCATAGCGATCGAGCGTCGCCTGGTCGCCCGCGCGCAGCGCCGCCTCATGCGTGCCCGCGATGATCGCGCCCTGGATCATCAGCATTTCGCCGAATTCCTGCCGCAGCGCGTCGGTCGCGACCTGATCGGCGACCGACGCGAAGGCTGCGGCGGCCTGCCGACGGACGCCCGCCGCCTGCGCGCGCGTGATGTCCGGGCGATGATCGTTGGCAACGCCCCATTGGGCGAGCAGGTAGAAGGCAAGGCCGTCGATCGCGTCATTGGCGCGATAGCCAAGACGCGGGGCGACGCGCTCATATTGACGCACCGCTTGCCCCGACAGGACGAGTTGGCGCATCTCGGCCGCCTGCGCTGGCCCTTCCTTCGCAGCGCCCTCCGCCATGATGTCGGCCAGGCGGCGGCGCACGGCGGGGTCGGGGCGATAGGTGGCGGATTGCGGTGCGTCGGCCGTCGCCGCCTCGGGCGGGACGGCAAGGTCGCGCGGCAGGACGGAAGGGTCAAGGGCCAGCGCGGGCGTGGCGAGCGCGAGGGCGGCTCCAAGCAGGAAAGCGTAGCGCATCAGTCGCGGGCGTGCAGGCTGAGCGTCCCGCCGTCGCGACTGATGTCGATGCGAACCGCCTCGAACGCCTGCGCATGATCGGCGGCCGGGACGGTGTCGATCGCCAGGGCGGTGCCGTTGTCGAGGCCGAACCAGCTTTCCTGCGCCAGCGCCGGGCCGCCTTCGCCCCAGAGGATCGTCTGCGTGCCACTGTCCAGATGCTCGACCGCGATCCGGCCGCTGTCGGCGTCGAGATGGAGGCGATAGCCGGGACCGGCGTCGATCGCGGCGCGCGGCGTCAGGGAAAGGATCGGCGCAGCCTCGGGATCGGCGAGGGTGCCGCCCTGCGCGTCATAATGGCGCGCGAGCCGGGGGAAGCCGAGCGGCCCGGTCGATAGCGTGTCCCCGAAGGAGCCGAAGATGCCCGGTCCCATGGCGAGGCTGCTGGTGGTGGCGCTGCGGTTCGCGCTGCTGCGCGGGGGCAGATACCAGGGCAGGCTGTTGAGCGGTCCGCCCAGGAGGGGAACCAGGTCCGCGACGGGATTGGTCAGCACGCCGATGCCCATGGGTGTCTCCTTTGGCGGGAATATCGGGCCGCAAGATGAAGCCTTCGCCCCGGCGGCGCACTCGCCGATCCGACTAGCGGCCTAGTCGATGCGATTAGGGCCGATCGACATGCTGAGGGCCTGGTCGAAACCGCACCCCGCATAGAAGGCGCTTTCAATGTAGGATTTCCTCTGGTCTATCCTGTGCGATGGAACAGCTTGCCCGCCCCCTGTCGCGCCAGTGTCGCTTGGGTGTCGCGTCTCCGTCGCTTCTCTGGCTCAATTTCTGCGAATCGGGCCAAAATAGACCCACGACACTGTGAACTTCGGCCGCGGCCAAACCGATGCCGATCGGTCCTAATATCCGGCCTGGGTGCAAAGGGATTCAAGCTTCTGCACCTGGGGATGATCCGCGCCATATTGCTTGCGGTAGAGCGGGCGGTTGGCGCAGGCCTGCCGCTGGAAGGCCGGGGTGCCGGGTTGCGGGCCAGCGGACGGACGCACACCCTTTCGGTCGCGCATCGCCTTCGCCTGCGCGCCCATGCGCGATCGGTGGAATGCGCCCTCGGCGGCCTGCGACGGGCTGATGACGGGACCGATGTCCTGCGCCATGGCCGAGCCGGCGGGCAGGATCAAAGCAAGGGCGATCATGGCAGTACGGAGCATGGCATCCTCCTGTCTGTGCAGGTGCCTGATAGTGCGAAAGGAGGCCCCTTCCAAGGAAAGGGCCTCCAACCGTTCGCTTTGCGGGGCAGGCGGTTACTGCTTGCGGGCGGTGTTCGCCATCGCTTCGCCGACCGACTTGATCGCATTGTTGGTGGCGTTCATCAGCATCGAGAACTGCTGCGACACGACACCGAATTCGGCCGATGCGCTTGGATCGTCGCCGCTCAGCGAGTCCGCGCGCGACGCCATGTCGTCGCCCAGACGATCCAGTTCCTTGCCCAGCGCCTGCGCCATCGCCATCAGCCAGCCCGGCGCGCCCGAGACGCCACCCGACGAGCCGCCCTTGCCGCCCGAAGCCTTGGCGTTCTTGAACTCTTCGCTCTGGCTGAGGTCGTTGATGAAGTTCTGGAGCAGGTCCTGGAACCCCTTCTGGGCGTTGCCGACGTCGGTCGGGCTGGCACCGGTGCCCGCGCCGAAGCCGGCGACGGCTTCGTTGAGGTTCGATGTCGCGCCCTGGAAGTCACCGATCGAGCCGGCGAAGGACGACTGGGCCAGGTCGATGGTCGACTGGGGCAGGCCCAGATTCTGGCCGAGCTGCTGGATCAGATTCTGACCGAAGGAGGAAAAGACCTGCTGCGCCAGCTGGGCAACGACGCCGCCGATCGGGCCGAACATCGAGGTGGCGAGGAGGGAAACGGGATTGAAGGAATCAAGGCCGAACATCGCATATCTCCTGATGCAAAAAACTTGAGCCCCTTGCGGGCCGTGACCAACGGCGGGGGCCGTGTCGCCATCCTGTATGAACCGCCCGCGCCATGTCCGCCCTCACCGATCCGACTAAGTGGCTAAGCGATCCGATTAGGTGAGCGGGTGGAAAAGCAGCCCGGCGAGCGCATTGAGTTCGCGCACCCCGTCCAGTTCCAGCTTGCGGCACATGTTGTTGAGATGGACGCGCACCGTATTCTCGCTGATGACCAGCAGCGTCGCGATGTCGGCATTGGCGCGGCCCCACCCCAGGAAGCGCAGCACCGCGACCTCGGTTTTCGTGAGCGTGCCGATGGCGCCGCTATGCCGTTCGGGCACGCGCGAGCGGGGGATGCGATATTCGCCGACGGGCACATCCTCCTGCGCGGCGCGGGCGTCGGCCTGCCGCAACAGGCGCATCAGTTCGCGCAGGCGGGCGTCTTCCTCCTCCTCGCCGGTCATCGGGCGAGCGTCCGGGCGACCGCGCGTACCACGTCGCTGCGGGTGGACAGGTCCATCAGCACCGCCTGCGCCAGCAGCGGCACAAGAATGAGCAGCAATGCCGTCGCCGCCCAGCTTTTGAGCGAGAGGGAGAGGGGGAAGACATTGAGTTGCTGGGCGAAGCGGTTGAGCAGGCCGAGCGAGGCGTCGATCACATAGAGCATGACCAGGACCGGCGCGGCGAAGACGAGCGCCAGGGTCATGAGGCGGCCAAACTCCCCTTCGAACAGCAGCAGCGAGTGCGGGTCGAGTTTCGGCCAGCTTTGCGCGATCGGCCAGACGGCGAAACTTTCCATGATCGTGCCGACCAGCAGCAACAACCCGCCCCAGGCGACGAAGAGGACATGGGCGAGCCGTTGCAGCAGCGACCCGGTGAGCGAGGTCATGGTGCCGCCGTTCGGTTCCAGTATCTGGCCGATGGTGGCGCCGACCTTGGCATCGATGATCTCGCCCGCCGCCTCCATCGCCCAGAGGATGGTGGCGAAGAAGAAGCCGATGGCGATGCCGATCCCGGCTTCGCGCAGCAGCATCATCGCCCAGCCGAAGGTGCCGATATCCCTCACCATGAAATTGGGCTGGAGCGCGAAGGCGATACCGCCGAAGGTCAGGATGATCGCGTTGCGCACGGTCGCGGGGATGGTGTTCTGCGCAAACAGGGGAATGATCGCAAAGGCAAAGCCGAAACGGGCCGAGGCGATGCCGACCAGCAGCAATTCCATCGTCCATCCCGGAACACCCTGCATCCCCCCCTGCATCACTGCCGCACCATCGCGGGGAATTCGGTGAAGATGGTGTCGCCGAAACGATAGAGGCTGCCCGCCAGCAGTGAGGCGGTGAGGAAGATGGTCGCCACGATGGCGAAGAATTTGAGCATATATTGCAGCGTCTGTTCCTGAAGCTGCGTCGCCGCCTGCACCAAAGCGACCAGCAGCCCCACCGCCGAGGCCGCCACGATCGGCGGCGTGGAAAGCAGGAGGACGAGCCAGAGCGCGTCGATGGTCATGCGGATGATGCTGTCAGACATAGCTCAGCACCAGCCCGTGCGAGAGCTTCACCCAGCCATCGACCAGCACGAAGAGCAAGATCTTGAATGGCAGGGAGATGGTGACGGGGGACAGCATCATCATCCCCATCGCCAGCAATATGTTGGAGATGACCAGGTCGATCACCAGAAACGGCAGGAAGATGAGGAAGCCGATCTGAAAGGCGACGGTCAGTTCGCGCACGATGAAGGCGGGAACGACGACGATGAAGTCGGTGGCGCTGGCCGCCTGGGTGCCGCTCTGCTTTGCGACGCGCTGTTGCGTGCGCAGGAAGAAGGCGCGCTCGTCCGCTGCGCTATGCTTGATGAGGAAGGCGCGCAGCGGCTCCTTCGCCCGATCGGCGGCGGAGAAGATTTCGCTGGTCTGGGAAGGAATGGTCTGCTCACCTGAGGCGGTGGCCATCTGCTGCATCGTCGGGTACATGACATAGACCGACAGGATCATCGCCATGCCGTTCAGCACGACGTTGGGCGGCACCTGCTGAAGACCCAGCGCATTGCGCAGCAGCGAGAGCACTACCACGATCTTGGTGAAGCTTGTCACCATCACCGCGAAGAAGGGCGCGAGCGCGATGAGGACAACGACGACCAGCGCGCTGCCGGGCGTGAAGGCGGACACGTCCATGGGCTTCAGCTTTCCTTGAGGATCGTCTCTATGAGAACGCCATAGCTGTCGCCGATCGAGACGATCTGCCCGGTGGCGATGGCGCGGCTGCCTGCAAGGATACGGACAGCCAGCGCGCCGTCGCGATCCTGAAGCGGCAATACGCCACCTTCCTGCACCGCCTGGAGCCGGGCGAGCGGCACGTCGGCCTGGTCGAGTTCGAAGCGAAGCTGGACCTGGAAATCATCGGCCGGGAACGCCGGATGAACAGGGGTTGGAGAAATGGTCGGTGCATCGGTGTCATCCATGGCGTCCTGCCTTCAGGGGAGAGGTGAAGCTGTGAGCGCGTCATCCCTGTGCGGGATCGGTCGGAACAGACGTTCGGTCGGCGCGATGCGGCCCTGCACCATCGTTCCGTCGGCCAGGCGAAAGCGGGCTTCCGGCATCGCAGGGCCGAGCAGCAGCAGGTCGCCCGGCGCAAGGGTCGCGGCATCGACGGGTGACAGGCGCGGGCCTTCAAGGATGATGCGCAGCGGCACCGGGATGTGACCGAGCAGCAGCGGCGCGAAGGGGGCGGGCGTCGGCAGCAGGGCCGCGTCGGGCGGGAGGGCGAGGTCTATGCGCGCCTCCCCTTCCCCGGTTTCGACCCGGGCGACAAGGGTTGCGCGGTCGGGGCGCGGGCCGATGTCGGTAGGCTCGAGTTCCAGGCCAAGCGCGGCTTCGATCGCACTGAGCAGGAGATCGGCGGCATCGAGCAGCGTGGCGATGGCCGGACCTTCGGCGGGGTCGATGCGGATCGGTCGGTCGTCGAGGCGAACGATGCGGAAGGCCAAGTCTTCGGCGCAATGGAGCCAGGCAGCTTCCCCGTCCGTGCTGCACGGCGGGATGCTAGCGCGCAGCACGCCCTCGCCCATCTGCACGCCGCACAGCGCGCCGAGCAGGCTCTGGCGCTGATGCGCTTCATCGGCGCTGATCGTAGGAAACTGAGGCTTGTCGGGCGTCATGGCTGGCGCGGTTCCCGCAGAACGGGGGCGGCGCGGCCTTCGGGCCAGCGGGCAAGCAGGCTGATGCCGCCGCCGGTGACGCCGATCAGCATCACTTCGCCGCGCACCTCGACCAGAGCGATGCGCTCGCGCTGGCCCACGGCCATGGCGCGCAGGAAGCGGATCGGCTGTTCATTCGCTTCCCCGCCCTGGAAATGGTCGTTCCAACGGCGCAGCAGGCGCAGCACGACCCAGGCGAGGCCCAGCACGACCGCGAGCGCGAGGACCACCGCCAGCAGGCTGAGGAAGAAGGTGCCCGCGTTCATGCCGCATCCTCCCGGACAGCCGATTCCAGCCCGTCGCGCGCGCGCCGCGCCCAGAGGATGATTTCCGCTATGGCGTCGAAACTGTCGCGCGGGATCGGGCCGCCAACCTCGCCTTCGGCCCAGATGCCGCGGGCAAGGCCGATGTTGCGGACGATAGGCACGCCCTCCCGCTCCGCCTCCGCGCGCATGGCGGCGGCGAGCGGGCCTTCACCCTTCGCGGCGATCATCGGCACGGGGCAATCGTCGGGATCATAGTCGAGCGCGATGGCGAGATGGGTGGGGTTGGTGAGCAGCACATTGGCCCGGCCCGCCGCGCCGACGGCATTCTGGTTGGCCCATTCCTCATGGAGCTGGCGCCGCTGGGCGCGCAGCATCGGATCGCCCTCATTATCCTTATATTCCTGCTTGATGTCGCGGCGGCTCATCCGCAATTTCTTGATGAAGCGATGATGCGTCCAGGCACGGTCGAGGCCGGCCACGAACAGAAAGACCACGCAGGTCCAGGCGAGCAACTGGACCGAGAGCGAGCGGATCAACGCCAGCATCGCCTGCGCGACCTTGTCGCCATGATGGGCGACGGGGGACCAGCCGGCGGTCTGGACCAGGCTGACAAAAGCGTCGGCCGAGCGCCAGAGAATGACGCCCGCGATCAGCAGGATCAGCGCCGCCTTGGCCACCGTCTTGATCAGCTCGATCAGATTATCCATGCTGAACATGCGCTTGAAGCCTTCGACCGGGTTCAGCTTGTCGAGCGAGGGCTTGAGCTTTTCGGTGGTGACGAGCACACCAACCTGGAGAAATTCGGCGACCAGGCCGACGATCGCCGCCGGTCCGAGGATCAGCAGGCTGACCGAGAGCAGGACCAGCAGCGCCGCCCAGCCGAGCGTCGGCGCCGCGCGATCAAAGGGCATGGTCGTCGCCGTGCCCAGCGTATCGGTCATCAGGCCGGTGATCTGGGCGCCGGCATGGCCCGCGGCGAAGAGCAGCAACAGAAACCAGAGGATCATGCCGATGGCAGGCGCAACATCCTTCGACTTGGCGACATCACCTTTGCGCCGCGCATCGCGCAGCCGCTTGGGAGTCGGCTTTTCCGTCTTGTCGCCGCCGTCATTCTTTTCGGCCATGGTCGCTCCACACGTCGCTATGGTCTGGAAAATAGTCTGATTATACGGGCCTTACCTTGGAAATGACCGCAAGCGACAACCAAAGCACAGCCCATGATGCGTGTGTGTGGACGCAAGTAAAAGCTCAGAGGACACGCCATGTCGTCAACCCCATACTTCAAATTCGGGACGAGTCGTTTGGATTGATAGACGTTACGATCGCGATATGGATTTTCATCTAATTGAAATGATTATGTTACTATTTTTTCATCATTTTATTCGATTTTACTTTCTTCGTCGCCTCATCGTCCCTGAAGCACGATTGATCTCGTTACTGTGGTTTAGTTGAAAATCCGGCGCAACAAGGCGCCTGCCCAACGGGTGGCTCGCAGGGTCGGCGGGACCAAGTAATAATCAAGAAAATCGTTATTTTATACTGTTTTAGACAGATCGATAATTTGGTGTGTGGACGTCACCAGATAGGAGATCGTCAGGATGGGGATTCTTAAAGCGCACTATTTGTGCGCCTCCATATTATTCGCAGGCGCCTTCATGGGCGGAACTGCGGTTGCGCAAGACAATGTCAGTTGGCGGGACATCGATTTCGGGTCCTGCCCGCTGCATTCGACTTTGCGCGTCGCGGGGCAGGACAGCGTCAACAGCTACATGGCCCTGCAGGGCTGTGCGGCGCGTATCGTCGCTGCGCCCCGCGCGCCGATCCGCACCACGCCCGACGTGGCGCGGATCACCGGCGTCAAGGGCGAGGGCAAGAAGGACATCAGACGCCGCAAGACCGCACTGGCAACCCCGCCCGCCGGCACGCGGCGCGTCAGCGCGACGCTCGACCAGCCGATCCGCATCGGGCGGATCGACAGCGCGTTCGAGCCGCATATCCAGGCAAGCGCACAAGCCTATCGCATCGATCCGCTGTTCCTGCACGCGATCATCGGGACTGAATCCACCTATGAACCCAGTGCCATTTCCCATGCCGGTGCGCGCGGTCTGATGCAGATCATGCCCGACACTGGTGCGCGCTTTGGCGTGGCCGGCGAGGCGCTCTACGACCCGGCGACCAATATCGATACCGGCGCGCGGCTGCTCAAGTCGCTGCAGAAGCGATATGGCAAGGATTTCACCCTGATCCTGGCGGCCTATAATGCCGGCGAAGGAGCGGTGGAACGCTATGGCAACCAGGTGCCGCCCTATCGCGAGACGCAGGATTATGTCGGCAAGGTGATGCGCCGCTACGCCGCACTGCGCAGCGGTTCGGGTCTGTAGCCGTGGCCGCTTCGCTTCTGTCCCGCCTGCCGCGCAGCACGGTACGCCCCGCCGACCTGATGCTGATCGTCGGCGTCGTCGCGATCGTCGCGCTGCTAATCCTGCCGCTGCCGACGCTGGTCATCGACATGCTGGTCGCGATCAATATCGCGATCGGCTTGCTGCTGCTGCTGGCGACGCTGCATATTTCCAAGCCGCTGGATTTTTCGACCTTCCCGACCGTGCTGCTGCTGACCACCCTGTTCCGCCTGTCGCTGTCGATCGCGACGACGCGCATGATCCTGACCACGGCCGAGGGTGGGCATATCATCCAGCAATTTGGCGAGATGGTCGCGGGCGGCAACCTGATCGTCGGCCTCGTCGTCTTCCTGATCATCACGGTGGTGCAGTTCATCGTCATTTCCAAGGGCGCCGAGCGCGTCGCGGAAGTGGCGGCGCGCTTCAGCCTGGACGCGATGCCCGGCAAGCAATTGTCCATCGACAGCGACCTGCGATCGGGGCTGGTCGGAAAGGACGAAGCGCGCGAACGGCGCCGGACGCTGGAGATGGAAAGCAAGCTGCACGGCAGTCTGGACGGCGCGATGAAGTTCGTGAAGGGCGACGCCATCGCCTCCATCGTCATCGTTCTCATCAACCTGATCGGCGGCCTGGCGGTAGGCGTATTCAGCCATGGGATGGAAGCGGGAGAGGCGATGCACGTCTTTTCCATCCTGACCATCGGCGATGGCCTGGTCGCCCAGATTCCAGCACTGTTCAGCGCCATGGCAGCGGGCCTGCTGGTGACACGCACCACCGACGAAAGCCGCGACGGCAGCCTTGGCCCCGCCATCGTCCATCAGATCGGCAGCAAGCCCAAGGTGCTGGTGCCCGCCGCGATCCTGTGCCTGCTGATGGCGCTGATCCCCGGCTTCCCCACCGCCGTGTTCATCGGCATCGCGCTGGCGCTGGGCGGGGCCGCGGCCTGGCAGCATCCCGTGTCGCGCGCCTGGATCGGCGCCAAAACGGCGCGGTTCGACACGCGCGAGAAGATGCTGCCCGAGACGCTGGCGGCCGAGCCGGCCGCACCGCGCCCGGTCCGCCCGCTGGTGCTGGAGATCGCCGCGCCGGGGCTGGACGCCAACCGCGCGGAAACGGCCCGTGCCCATTTCGTCCAGGTGATCGAGGCGGTGCAGACGCGCCTGGGCCTGCCCATGCCGGCGGGCGAGATCGTGACCCGGCTGCTGCCCGACGGCGAAACGCCGCGCTGGGCGCTGTACGCCTATGAAGCGCCAGTCGGGTCCGGCATCGCCGACGGAGTGCTGGAGGATGGAATGGCGGCGGCAGTCGAGGCGCTGCTGCGCCGCAATGCCGCCCGCTTCCTGGGTCTTCAGGAAACCACCGCGATGCTCAACCGGATCGGCGCCGACTATCCCGACCTGGTCAAGGAAGTCGTTCGCGCCGTGTCCTCGCCCCGCATTGCCGAAATATTGCGATTGCTCGCCGAAGAGGAGGTCTGTTTGCGGAATATGCGCGACGTATTGGAAGCCATTGCCGAGATCGGCCAGTCGGAACGCAATGCCGTGCCGATCGCCGACCGGACACGGGTGGCGCTGCGCCGCTATATCGCCGTGCCCTATATGGCCGACGGGCGTTTTCCGGTGCTGGTCGTGGGTGGACGGCTAGAGCGCTTTTTCCGCGACAATCTGCAAACCGTCGAGGGTGTCGCGCATCTGGCCATGCCGCCCGACCAGGCGCGCACCCTGATCGGCATGATCCGCACCGAGGCGGCGAAATGCGGCGCGCGGGCGATCGTCACCGCCTATGACCTGCGCCGGCCGCTGCGGCAGTTGACGGCGGGCGACCTCTTCGGCCTGCCGATCCTCAGCTATAATGAACTGACCCCGGCGTTGCCGCTGGACGTGGTCGGCACGCTGGATCGGACGCCCGAAGCGATCGAGGAACAGCCGATGGAGGCGGCGGCATGAAGAGGCTGCTGCATCTGGGCTGCGGGCTGGCGATCGCCTGCGCCGCCCCCGCGCTCCATGCCGCCCCACCGCCCTTTAGCGACAAGAATATCCATATCAGCGCGCGCGACCAGCCGGCGGTGGATTTCCTCAATCAATTCTTCGCCGCATCGGGCCTGCGCGTCGCGGTCAACGGATCGGTGAATGGCAAGATCAACGGCCGCTTTTCCGGCCCTCCGGCCGATATTTGGCGGCAGGTGGCGAGCGCCTTCAACCTGATCGCTTATTATGACGGATCGGTCGTCACCATCTACAACGCCAATGACGTGCAGAGCCGGACCATGGCGGTCGCGCCGGGCCGGGCCGCCGACCTGTCGGGCGCGGTGGCGCGCGGGCAGTTGAGCGACGCCAACAACCGGGTGCGCATCACGTCGGCCGAAGCGGTGCTGGCGACCGGCGTGCCGCGCTTCCTGGACCAGGTGCAGCAGATCGCCACCGCCCTGCCCCGCACGGCGGTGCGCGAGCAGCCGTCGGTCGCCGCCATCGCCCCCGGACATGCGCAACCGCTGACGCCGAGCGGCATCGAACCTTATGAACTGCGCGTCTTCTACCTGCGCTATGCCCGCGCCGACGACACCACGCTGAACAGCGGCGACCGCGAGGTACGGGTGCCGGGCGTCGCCACCACCGTGTCGCGCATCATGGGCGACGGCCAGCCGATCGGCGCGGTCGGGGCGACCTATGGCGATCAGAAGATACGCCAGTCAGCGCCGCGCCTGATGGGCCGGGGGCTGGACAGCGTCGCCCCCGACGCATCGCGATCCACCCCCTATGACAATGACGAGGAAGATTATCTGGGCCTGCCGGGCGGTGTCCGGGCCAGCGCGCAACCTCAGCCCTTGCCGCAGGCCGGGCCGCGCATCACCGTCGACCCGTCGCTCAATGCGGTCATCGTGCGGGACCGGCCGGAAAATATGCCCGCCTATGAAGGGCTGGTCCGGTCGCTGGACATCGCGCCGCAGATCGTCGAGCTGGAAGCGACGATCGTCGACATCAATGTCGACCGGCTGCGCGAACTGGGGATCAACTGGCGTTTTCAGAGCGGCGACTGGGGCGCGCTGTTCGGCGGCGACATCGTGCGACGAACCGGCAATCCGCTGACCGATACGCTGAACAACGGCGCGGCCAATCGCGGCCTGTCACTGTCCGGCATCATCGGCGCGAACAACGAGTTCATCGCCCGCATCAACGCGCTGGAGGAAAAGGGCGCGGCCAAGATCGTGTCGCGACCGCAGCTCGTCACCCTTTCCAATGTCGAGGCGGTGTTCGACCGCACCCGCACCTTCTATGTCCGGGTAGCAGGCGACCGGCAGGTCGACCTGTTCAACGTGACGGCGGGCACGGTGCTGCGCGTCAATCCCCATGTCCTGACCGACAACGGCCAGCCACGCATCCGCATGGTGGTGCATGTCGAGGACGGCGCACTGCTGGACGGCACAGTCGATCGCATCCCGGTGGTGGAGCGCGCCAGCGTCAATACCCAGGCGCTGATCGCGGAAGGGGAAAGCCTGTTGCTGGGCGGCCTGACCGTCAATTCGGACATGGATTCGGAAAGCAGCATCCCGGTGCTGGGGCAGATCCCGGTGGTCGGCGAACTGTTCAAGACCCGGTCCAAGCGGCGCCAGCATACCGAACGTCTGTTCCTGATCTCACCGCGCATCACCCGGCTCGATTCACCGGCCGTGACGCGCCCCGCCCCCACGACGCTGGGCGTGGCGCCAACGGCGCCGCGCCTGCCGATGGAGAGCCTGCAATGACCACCGCCACTATGGGACATATCGCCAGCCCGCGCGGCACGACGATCAGCCGACGGGTCTTGAAGCTGCTGTCGGGCCGCCTGTCGGGCAAGGCCTATCCCCTCGACGGGCGCGACCGGATCAGCATCGGCCATGGCCTGGCCAATGACGTGGTGCTGCGCGGCGCGGGCACGCGCGATTGTTCGATCGAATTGCAGATCAACCCGGACACCGCGCAACTGCGCGTGTTGCAGGGACGGGTCGAACTGCTGGGGCGAACGCTGGAAGCGGGCGAGCAGGCGGTGTTGCCGGCCTATCTGCCCTTTCGCCTGGGCGAATATCTGGTCGCCCATGGCGCGCCGGTGTCGCCACGTTGGGAGGATGCGAGCAAGATCGCCGATACGCCCTGCGGCGTGGCGGTGGGGCCATTGCAGGCGCCGCGCCTGTTCGACCGGCTGCTGGACATGGGCCGCGCGCGGCTGGGCCGGATCGACCGGAAGACAGCGCGGCTGGCGGCCGGGGCGACATGCATCGCGCTGCTGGGCATGGCGGCGGCGCAACCGCTCGGCACGCTGGTGGCGGGGCGCGGCGACGCAGCCGCCTTGCAGCGCGAGGTTCGACAGGCGGGCTTCACCGGTGTCAGCGTCGGCGAAGCGGCCGATGGGAGCCTGACCGTGGGCGGGGTGGTGCGCGACGAACAGGAACTCGCCCGGCTGCGCGCGCTGGCGCTGCAACATGGGGACGGCGTGATTGTCGACGCGCAGACCGGGCCGCAACTGGCGGCCGCCGCGACCGATATCCTCCAGAGCAAGGGCGTCGCCGCACGGGTCAGTCCCGCCCAGCCGGGCGTGCTGGTCGTGCGGGCGGGCTATATGCCGGCCGATCGGCAGGCAGTGGTGAAGGCGGACCTGCAAAAGGATCTGCCGGCCGTCCGGCAGGTGGGCTTCAAGGTGGACGACAGGCTGGACGCCAGCCCGTTGCAGGCCTTCTTCACCCAGAGCGGCGCGGGGCTGGCCACCATCGTCACCGATCCCGCCCATATCGTCACCGCCGACGGATCGCACTGGTTCCCCGGATCGACCCTGCCAACCGGACATCATCTGGTGTCCGTTACCCCCAATGCCGTCACCTTCGAAAAGGATGGGCGGCTGGAACAGATCACCCCCTGACTTGGATTGCCACAAAGGAGAGTATGAGATGACCGACAGCATTTCCCGCGCCGACATGGCCACCCTCGCCAATACGCCGCTGACCGGCGCGCGTATGCGGCAGGACGATGCGTCCGGCAACTGGTTCGAAGCTTTCGCCGCCGCCTGGGGCAAGGCGCTGGACCAGCAGGCCGCCCGCATCGAGCAGAAGTCCGACCTGATCGCCAATGAGGGCGGCGACAATCCGTCGCAGATCACCATGCTGACGGCGGAAGCGATGAAAATGAGCTTCCTGTCCAACAGCTCGCACAGCTCGATCGACAGCGTGTCGAAGGCGCTGGAAACCATGGCGCGCAAGCAATGACCATGGTCGATCCCGTCGTCGCGCAGGCGGCGGCTCCCGTGCGCCAGGTCGACCTTACCCCCGCTATGCCGCAGCAGGCGGGGCAGGATGCAATGGCCGATTTCCAGGCGTCGCTGAAGGTCGCAGCGGCCGAGCATATGGGAGGCAAGGATATGTCCCCCGCCGTCCGCGACATGCTGGGCACGCTGGACAAGGTGAATGGCGAGGCGAAATCCGTGGCCGACTATGCGCGGTCGGTCGAGGGCACAGGCGGCGAACTGACCCCCGGCGAGATCGTGCAGCTGACCATGCGGTGCCAGGAATTCATGTTCCATTGCCAACTGACGTCCAACATCGCTAACCGCAGTTCGGACGGCGTGCAACAGCTGTTCCGGCAGCAGGGCTGACGAAAGAGCGAGAGGAGAGGTGATGAAGATCATCGGCAAAGGCGGTCTCCCCCTCCTCGCCGCGCTTGCGCTGGCGGGGTGCGGGAGCCAGGAAATTTACGGCCACCTGAAGGAAAGCCAGGCCAACGATATGATCGCGGCGCTGCGCGACGCGCATATCGACGCGGCCAAGGCGTCGGATAAGGACGGCCAATGGAGCGTCGCGGTCAACCCCGACGATTTTTCCAAGGCGATCCAGTTGCTGCGGGCCAAGGGGCTGCCGCGCGAGGATTTCGCCAATCTGGGGTCGCTGTTCGAGAAGAAGGGGCTGGTCTCCTCCCCCACCGAAGAGCGGGCGCGGCTGATCTACGGCCTGTCCCAGGAATTGAGCCACACGGTCAGCGAGATTGACGGCGTGGTGCAGGCGCGGGTGCATCTGGCGATGCCGGAGGCCGATCCGCTGTCCGATACGGTGAAACCCGCGTCGGCCGCGATCTTCGTCAAATATCAGCCCGGCTACGACTTGCGCGGCCAGACCGGGGCGATCAAGTCGCTCGTCACCAACAGCATCGAGGGCCTGACCTATGACAAGGTGTCGGTGGTGATGGTGCCGAGCCAGGCCGCGCCGCCGACCGAGCCGTCCACGCTGGTCGCGAGCTTCGACAACTGGGCGAGCCGCATCCTGCTGGCGCTGGTCGGCGCGGGCGGGCTGGTCGCGCTCTTCTGGCGGCGGCGCAAGCCCGTTGCCTTGCCCGCGCGAGTGGAGGGCGAGGAAGCGTGACGAGCGGATCGGCGGCACGGCGCGAACTGGCGCAGGCGGCGGCGATGAGCGGCTGGCCATGCACGCGCGGTGCGCGGTATCGCGCTGGGGTGCGACCCGGCTTTGCCGCGTTGCAAGCGATGCCGCGCTGGGTAGTGCTGGACGCCCAAGCGCAGGAAAAAATCGCCATGGTCGCGTTGCTGATCGGGGCGCAATCGGCGCTGTCCCGCCTGATCGATGGCGCGACGCTGCGGGGCTATGCCCTGCTGGTCGGCGCGCCTGTGCTGGAGCGCATCTGGATGTTGGAGGATGGCGGCCGCGATCCATTGCCGGCGGTCGACGCCCTGCCCAGCGCGGCGAACCGGCTGCTGGCCGCAGCGGCTCAAGAGAGCGAGGCTCGCCAGCGCATGGCGCAGGCCGAAAGGATGCTGAGGGAGATGGGTGCATGGCCTTCCATCTGATCCATGCCGATGGACGCAGCCTGTTGGCGAGCGATCGGCCGGTGCTACGCGCCAGCGAGCGCCAGCCGATCGACGAAGCCGCGATGTTGCTGGACACGGTGCGCGACTGGCATGAGCGGCAGGGTGACGCGCTGGCGGCGGCGCGCGCCACGGCGGCGGCGGAAGGACGGCAGGCGGGCGAGGAAGCAGGCCGCGCCGCCTTTGCCGCGGCGATCGCGGATGTGAGCGAGCAGGCGCAGGTCGATGCACTGCGCCGCGAGGAGGATATCGCCGCGCTGGCCCTGGCGGCGCTGCGGCAGATGGTCGGCGTGCTGCCCGCCGGGGAGAGGATGAGCGGCATCGCCCGGCGCGCTGTCGAAGCGCTGGGATCGCGCGGGCCAGTACGGATCGAGGTGTCGGCGACGATGCTGCCTTATGTCGAGCGCGCCTTCGCCGATCAGCCTTCAACGGTGGATATTGCCGTGCGGGCGCAGGAAGGGCTGGCCGACGACCAGTGCCGACTGACCGCGCCGGACGGGCGGATCGTCGCCGATGTCGGCGTGCAGATCCAGTCCTTCGCCACACGTTGGGAGGTGGCCGATGCGGTCTGATACGCGCCTTTCCGCGCTGTTCGACACGCTGGAGGCCGGCCCCGCCTTCGAGCAGCGGGGCAAGGTGCGCGGCGCGATCGGCACCTCGATCCGGGTCAGCGGCGTCACCGTGCGGATCGGCGATATTTGCGAGCTGGCCAGTCCGACGGGGCGGCACTCGCTGTTGGCCGAAGTGGTCGGCCTGTCCGAACATGAGGCGATCCTGTCGCCGATGGGCGACCTGCGCGGCCTGTCGGGCGAGACCGAGGTGATGGTGCGCGTCGGCGAGGACAAGGTGCCGGTGTCGGGCGCATTGCTGGGCCGGGTGCTGGACGCGCGGCTGCAACCGCTGGACGGCCTGCCCCCGGTCGAGGCACCGGCCAGCCAGCCGCTATATGCCGCCGCGCCCAACCCGATGGAGCGGCAGCGGATCGACGCCCAGGTCGAAACCGGCGTGCGCGCGATGGACGGACTGTTGCCGTTGGGACGCGGACAGCGCATCGGCGTGTTCGCGGCCGCTGGCGGGGGCAAGAGCACGCTGCTCGGCACGCTGGCGCGGCAGGCGCAGGCCGATATCATCGTCATCGCGCTGATCGGCGAGCGCGGGCGCGAAGTGCGCGAGTTCATCGAGGATAATCTGGGTACGAAGGGGCTGGCGCGGTCGGTCGTGATCGTCTCAACGTCCGACCGGCCAGCATTGGAACGCGCGCGCGCCGCCCATGCCGCAACCGCCATCGCCGAAGGGTTTCGGGCCGAAGGCAGGCATGTGCTGCTGCTGATGGATTCGGTGACGCGCTTTGCCCGTGCGCTGCGCGAGATCGGGCTGGCGTCGGGCGAACCCCCGGTGCGGCGCGGTTTCCCACCCTCGGTTTTCGCGGAACTGCCTCGGCTGTTCGAGCGGGCGGGCTGCGACGCGCGGGGTGCGATCACCGGCATCTATACCGTGCTGCTGGAGGATGAGGAGGATGATCCGGTCGGCGAGGAGGTGCGATCGCTGCTCGACGGCCATGTCATCCTGTCGCGCAAGCTGGCGGCGCGGGGGCATTATCCCGCCATCGATATCCTGGTCAGCCAGAGCCGGCTGATGGGGCAGTTGGTGGGCGAAGGCGAACGGCGCGCCGCCCTCTCCTTCCGGGCGATGCTGGCCAAACTCGACGAGATCGAACTGCTGTTGCAGGTCGGCGACTATAAGCCCGGCCAGGATGCACTGGCCGACCGCGCCATCGCCCGGCGCGACGAGATGAACGGATTCCTGCGGCAATCGACCCATGAAGCGGCACCGCTGCTGATGACACGCACGATATTGAGAGGATTTGAGGCATGACGGAGCAGATCGACCAGCTGAACACCCTGCTGCGCCTGCGCAAGCGCGACCTGGAATGTTGCGAGCAGGCGGTGGTAGGCGCGCGCAAACATGTCTCCGCCGCAGAAATGCAGCAAGGCAATGCGGCCGCCGCCCATGCTCTGGCCTTGTCGCGCTGCGCCAAGGCGATGGTGGAGCAGGCGCAGACGCCCTGCGATCCGCTGGTCCAACTCCATTGCCGGGCGGCGAAGGAGCGGGCGGATGCTGCGCAGCAATTACGCGCGTCTGCCAGCGCGGCACTGGCCGAAGCGCGGGCAATGTTCGACGGGTTGAAGCGCGAATGGCTGCGCGCGCAGGCGCGGCATGACGCGATCCTCAAGGAACTGGAAAATGCGGTGCGGCAATGGAAGCGGCGGGTCAGCCGACGCGCCGATGACGAGGTTCGCCCGCGTCCGGTGGCGCTGGCATGACGGCGCCGGTGGCCCAGACGGACGGTCCACGCGCGATGTCCGCGCCTACCCTATCCGCCAGTCGGTCGGATCGGGAGGATGTCGAGCGCTTCCGCGATGCGATGACCCGCAGGGGCGGGCGACGGGAACAACGGGTGACGAAGGAAGAGACGCAGGCGGACCGTCGGGAACAGGCGTCCGCGCCGATGCCGGACCCATCTCTCCCCCTCTACCAAGAACCGCGCAAGGCGCAGGACAAACCCGGCCCGCACGATGACAAGGCCGCGCCTGGTCCGGCGCGGGCGGCGGATACGAACGGCCCTGTTGCCATCCCTGCCACACCGGTCGGCGCCAGCGCGGCAGACGCTGCCGCCTTCGCGGCGTTGGTCGCGCGGTTCGATGCGGGTGTGCCGGCGTCCGCCGCGACCCAAATAGCGTTGCCCGGCGATCTCTGGCGAGCGGAGCAGGTGGTGATCGACCAGCAGGCAGGCGGCCTGTCGGTGTCGATCGACCTGGGAGCAGGCAATGATGGCAAGGATGAAGCGCACAAGGAATTGGAGGCGCGGCTGCGCGCCCGGGGGCTGAAAGCAACCGTCTCGCGAACCGAGCCTAATCGGATCGCTGATCCCTCTAGTCGGATCGCTTAGCGCGCGTGGCGCCGCCCGGACCTAGCCTGCCGCCCTCGACGCAATCAGGAGAGCGGGCATGGCCGGCACCATCGAAAACGCGACGGATTTCGGGTCTACGGCCAGGAACTGGCTGGAGTCGCTGGGCAAGGATGCGCAGCAGGGGCTGGATATGCTGGCCGACAAGCTGGGACTGGACGGGCTGGTGTCCGACCTAGACCAGTTGCTCGCCCGGCCCTCCATACTCGACAAGTTCCTGCCGTCCGCGGAACGCGCAACCGCACCGAAACCACAGGCGGCGCAAACCTACAGCGTGAAGAAGGGCGACACGCTGGGGGCGATCGCCGCCAGGACCGGCAACAGCGTCGAGGGGCTGGCGCGGCTCAATGGCTTGGCCAATCCCAACAAGCTGTCGGTCGGCCAGGTGCTGAAGCTGGACCATGCGCCCAGGACCGGCCAGACGCAGGCGACCCGCACCCGGCAGGCCGCGGCGAGTGCCCCGGCCGGCGACACCACATCCACGTCGGGCCTGTCGCAGAAGGGCATGGATTTCCTCTATAACCATGAAGCGCAGAAGGGCGTCAGCAACCATCTACACTGGCCCAAGGCCGCAAGCGGCGTCACGCTGGGTCCGGGCTATGACATGAAGGGGCGCAGCGCGGCCGAGATCGAACGGGATCTGACCGCGATCGGCGTCGATCCCTCCGCCGCGCGCAAGGCGGGCGAAGGGGCGGGCCTAACCGGCGCTACGGCGCGCGACTTCGCCGCCACGAACAAGGATCTGATTTCCCTGACCGCCGATCAGGAAAAGACGCTGCTGCGACAGACCGTGGCGCCCTATGCCGCCGCCGTGAAGAATGCGGTGAAGGTGCCGGTGACGCAGAACCAGTTCGATGCGCTGGTGTCCTTCGCCTATAATATCGGCACCGGGCAGGATGGTTTCAAAGGCAGCACCGCGCTCAGCCGGTTGAACGATGGCGACACGGCCGGGGCGGCCGAGGCGATGGGCTGGTGGAACAAGTCGGACGGCAAGGTGTCCCAGGGCCTGATCAACCGCCGCGCCGACGAGGTGGAACTGTTCAACACGCCCGGCGCGCCTTTTGCGGCCGCAGCGGCTCCGGTCGAGAAAGCTGCGGCTCTAATAGCGGGCGCCATCAGCCCCGACGCCCTCGCCGCGACCATCGCGACCAAAGGCGACGCACAGGCCAGGGCAGACCTGGCCGCCGGGAACAAGGTGGTGGTGGCGCTACGCACCGATACGGACACCGGCGCCAATGGCGGCAAGGGCGTTTATGACGACCAGATCGCCGTGGTGTGGAAGGATGACGTCGGTCGCTATCAGGCGAAGCTCTTCGAAGGGAATACCGAGCCATCGGGCCAATATGCGTGGGACGGCCCCAAGGCATCGCGCGGGTCGCACACCGACATGAACGGCGACGGCAAGATGGACCTGGGCCGGTTGCAGACGGGGACGATCCGCTATCAACAGCAATCGGGCGAATTTCTGGGCAACACATTCTTCCGCGCGACCAGGACACAGGTGGCCGAGCGCGACACCAACCAGGATGGCCGTTTCACTGCCACCGATACGAACCGCATCGACCGTTCGGGCGCGGGGACCAGTATGTTGATCCATCAGGGCGGGGCCAGCAACACATGGTCTGCCGGGTGTCAGACCATTCCCAAGGCGCAATTCGACGATTTCGTCGCAGCCCTTGGCGGGCAGAAGGCGTTCAGCTACGTTCTGGTCGATGGCCGCTAGTGATCGCCTGATCCTCTTCTTCTCCCTGGCCCTTGCAGCCTGTGGCGGCGCGGCGCCGGACGCGAACCAGGCGCAGCCTGCCAAGGCGGACGATCCGCCCACGCGACAACAGGCGGCACCGGTCCCCGGCAACGCAGCGAACGCCGCCGCGCCTGCCGATCTGGCAGCGTCGCGGATCGATTTCGCCGCACTCGCCGGGCGATGGAAAGTGACTGGAGTGGTGGTCGGCGGCGGCGTGCAGGCGCTGATCGCCAACGATCCCGCCTATATGGGACAGCTACTCGACATCGGCCCCGACCGGCTCGCTTGGGCGAACGCAGGGCCGGATCAGAAGGGCGCGACGCTTTCCGACAGATGCGACGGCCCGGTGACGGCACGGCAGAGCGGCGCTGCGGCGCAGGACTATGATCGCCAGTTTGCCGCCCAGCTTTCCGACTTAAAGATCAGCCACCCCGATCCCCATGCCGTCGAATGCGACACGGGCCAATGGGGGCCGAACGCGGCGGGCGGCGCGGTGCTGTTCCCGGCCGGTGAAGGCCGGATCGCCATGAGCTGGTATGACGGCGCCGTTCTGCTGATCGAACGGCAGAAACCGGCCGGCTGAGCCCGATCCGTTTCCAGGCCACGGACGGCGTGGTCGTTATCGACATGCTCGACGCTGACGATAGGTACGCCGTGCAAATGGGTTCTGCCTATCTTCCTGCCATCGCCTACGACCTATGGCTATCGGCATGGCATGCATAACAATGATGCTTATTTCGATTCCAGCTGACCAAGGCCAATTAACTCCCGCGCCCAATGATGTGACGTACTACATGTCTCGATTCCGACGAGGCACGGCGGCAGCCTGGCGAAAAACGGTAACAATTGGGCCCGACGTAACAACGACCCCACCTGCGGCATCAATGCCGTGAACCTGGAAAATATTCTTGGCCACATCCAGGCCAAGCGTGGCAATCTCCATGGCGGATGGCTCCTTGCTCGGGTTTGCCTGACAGCAACCCATCTCGCTCATGGATCCGAGCCCCGCTTTCCCGCCCGTCGATCGCTGCTTTGGCACTAGGCCGAGCCATGCCGCGAAGTTTCTGCCGCTGGCAACGTCCGCAAATCTGGTGTAAATGCCATGATCGCACCGGCGGTTATTGGTCCGACGCCCAGCACCGCGCCAAGGCGACGAAGCTCGGTGCTGACCGCCATAGTTTCTCGCAGTCTGAGCGAAAGCTCGTAGATCTTTGCAGACAAGGTGGCGATATGCTCAAGGTGGAGGCCTGCGATCTCCCGGATACTGGGAGGCACATCGATCTCGTCGTCGGCCATCGCCGCGCGGATGTCTTTCAGATGAGGAACGCCTTAGGGGAATACCAAGCCGAACTCCGCCAAATGCATTGGTCGGCCGAGTTCAGCGCAGCAGCACGATAAACCGCATATTCCTGGCTTATGCGAAGCTGATCCGCGACTTTGCGGATCCATTCACCCCTATCGTCAGTTCCGTCCCAGTCGCTCATTGATTATTGTGGGTATCGATGTATATAGATATCCAATATATCCGATTGGAGCCCACTATGGCAACGACTCACAGCAGGGAACTCGCAGCGTTCGGCATCGAGGCGCTTGCGGGGCCTGCCTATGAAATTCGCGAGCGCCTAAAGACGGCAGACGGCGATCAGATCGTCGCCCTCAAGTTCGAACACGGCAACAAAAAATATGCCCAGGCCTTTGCCGAGGCCGTTCGGCTGATTGCGCCGTTGATCGCCGGGAAGCTCGCCGATCGGGAGCAAGCGACGCTCAGCAAACTCGTCGATGCCCTTGTTCCGCAAATACCCTTGCCCGAACATCTGCTGGCCGAAGCCCGGATGAACGCTGAGGCGCGCAAGGCCGTCCTCGAATCCGGCGATTGGTTGACAGCCGCCCGGCTCTCGGAGATCGCCGGCTTTAGCGGCCGCAATGCCAGCGCCCAGCCCAACAAATGGAAGCGCGAGAAGCGCATCTTCGCCCTGCGCCACAACGGGAGCGACTATTATCCAGGCTATGCGCTGGATCCCGAAGTCCATTACCGACCCCTGAAGGGCCTCATGCCGATCCTGGAACGGTTTAACGGCGAACTCGACGATTGGGACATGGCGATCTGGTTCGCATCCGCGAACAGCTTCCTTGGCGGCAAGGCGCCCAAGTATCTTCTCGCCCGTGCACCGGAACGCGTGCTGGCAGCAGCAGAGGACGAAGTCGTAGGCGTCATGCATGGCTAGGCCGAAGACGCCAGCCTCATCCAAAACGCCTGCGTCCACACCTTCCGCACCGTCGGCATCCACCGGCGGTGCGGGAGTGTCTATGGCCGGCGCGGCTCCGATGATAATCCCATCGCCTCCAGCGAACCTCGCCACTCTGGTCACCCGGATGACATGGCCGAAAGGCGACATCATCCATCGCATCCATCCCGACATCTATCAGGCGGGCCAGTTCAATCCTGGGCCAAAGGGCAATGCACGCTTCAGCCCCATCCTTGACGCCACGACGAATTCCATCGCAACCATCTATGGCGGCACCGGCTTTGCGTGCGCCGCCATGGAAACGGTCTTTCACGACGTGCCTTTCGCCCCTGGCTTGAAGACGGTCGCCAAGCGCAAGCTGAAAGCGCATCACTATTCCCAGTTGGCGCCGTCGTTCGATTTGGTGCTTGCGGACCTGAACACCAAGGCGCTCCGCAAGCTTGGCATCAAGCGCGGCGAGTTAATCGACACCGAGAAGAACATCTATCCCCAGACACGGAAATGGGCCGAGGCGTTTCATGCGCAGTGTCCAGATATTCAGGGACTTTGCTGGGTCTCCCGACAGGACGACACCGCCAGAGCCATCATTCTCTTCGAGGACCGGCTCGGTCCAAAGCCGTTGAGCGCGGCCACCACATCTCTGGACCTTGTGACGGACGCGGCGACTCATGCCGCTCTGGTCAGCCTTGCCGATGATATCGGGGTGAAGATCACTGGGAGATGAGGTGTATCAAGCGGTACGTCGACATGGAAACGAACGGCCCGCCCGATCATCTATTCCAGAGCGGCTCGCGCTTCATCAGCTTTTCAAGCTGCGCCGACGGGACCGGCTGCGCATCCAGCGCGGCAAGAAACTGCTCGTGTTTCTCGGCATCCAGAATGAAGGTGTGCTGATCGAGGATCGCCTTGAACTCGGCCACCGCTCTGATCTGGATGACATCGTCCTTATGTGCAGAGGCACTTCGATCCGAACGGGCTTGCCGTGCCATATCGCTAAACTCCTTGCCCGTATTTGTCGAATTGCCTCGACAATGTCCAAACAAACACATGGCCAGATTCATCGCGCTCGATGCGTGAGCGCAAAATCGGCCTCCAAGTCCCAAAATCTGCCTTTTTTTGCTTATTTCCGCTGAATCGGCACTTCAGTGCCCTCCCCATTGCACGCTAGCCTCATCCGCCCATGCCGATATGCACGTGCGACAGTTTCGCCGCAATCGATCAGGCGACCGTCACGATCCTAGCCATGCCCTCGCGGCCCATTGGCTTGACCACGACCTGGTTGTCCATGCGGTCAAAACCGATGTCGACCCTCGCTGCACCAATGCTCAGGCCGCTTATGGTAAGGCTCTGAAGAAAGTGCGGCAGGGTTGGTTCGTGGAAGGATATCTGCGTGGCGGCGACATCGAAGCGCAAGCCGAGACTGGATTGGATCAGTGCGAGCGGTGTTGCAGCCGACCATGCCTGTGGGCTGCACGCGACCGGGTAAAAGGTCGGCCCCTGCGACCGACGTCGCGGGAAACCGCAGAAGAGCTCGGGCAGGCGCATCATATCAACATAGGTGGCGGCAGCGAACAATCCCTCGAATATCTGCGCGGCTTCCCGCTGATAACCATAGCGGGAGAAACCGCTGGCGATCAGTGCATTGTCATGCGGCCAGATCGAGCCGTTATGATAGCTCATCGGATTGTAACGCGCCTCGGTTGAGGCGATGGTACGCACACCCCAGCCAGAGAAAGAGGCTGGAGCCATCAGCGTACGAACCACAGCTTCAGCTCGTCCCTTCCGTGCAAGGCCGGTGTAGAGCACATGGCCGGCATTGGAGGAGCGAACACGGCAAGGACGCTTGTCGCCGTCGAGCGCGAGGACATAGGTGCCGAGTTCGGTATCGAAGAAGGCAGCGTCGAAGCGATCCTGCAGTTGTGCGGCGCGACTGCGATAATCGGTCGCGCGCTCATGATCGCCGATCGCGCCGAACAAGGCGTGCGCAGCCTGCCAGGCGCCATAGACATAGGCCTGGACTTCCGCGAGCGCGATTGGCCCGCGTGCGATGGTGCCGTCGGCATGGAAGATCGAATCATGGCTGTCCTTCCAGCCCTGATTCTGCAGACCCTGATCGGTCAGGCGGCCATATTCGACGAAGCCATCGCCATCACGATCGCCATACGTGTCGATCCAGCCAAGCGCGGCTTCGACATGAGGGAGGATCGTGGCCAGAAAAGCGGTGTCGCCCGTGCGCTCCAGATACGCGCCAGCCAGCATGACGAAGAGCGGCGTAGAATCGATGCTGCCATAATAATGGCGGAAGGGAACTTCGCCCAGTTCCGCCATTTCGCCATGGCGGACCTCATGCAGGATCTTGCCCGGTTCCGCGTCGGCGGCAGGATCGAAGCTGGTTGCCTGATGCGCGGCAAGATAACCTAGCACCCCGCGGCTGATCGCCGGGTCCATCCACAATGTTTCGAGCGCGGTGATGATCGCGTCGCGGCCGAACACGGTGCTGAACCAGGGAATGCCCGCATAGGGATAGGGACCAAATTCGGTGTCCGTCGAGAGCATCGAGATGTCGGCAACGGAACGGCGCGCCACTTCGTTGAACAGAACGTTGGAAGACTGTATCGCCGCTCCGCGTTTGCGGGCAAGCCTGAGCGCCTGCATCGCTTCGCGCAGGGATTTGAGAAATTGCTTGGGCAGCGCGTCGCTGGCTTCGATTTGCTCGCAGGAGATGCGGGTGAAGAGTGTGCAGCGCTGGCCGGGGGGCACGGTCACGTCGAAGCGCGCGTGGCTTTCGGTCAGTTCGGTCGGCATCGGATCGAAATGCAGATGCGTATGCCGTTCGCGATCGTCCCGTCCGAGATAGCTGAGTAGCACATCGCTGGCGCCCACCCTGGGCGTGCGTAGCGTACCTCGCCGCAGCCGGGTCATGCCGCGGATTTCGAACAGATCGGCAAAGTCAGCGGAAAAACCCAGATCGACGGCTATTTGTCGGGTTTCGGTGTCAAAATTGCGGATCGTGACCCGCTCGTACAGCGCGTCCTTCCACAGGAAACGGGTCCGTCGCAAGTGAATGATATCATGCTCTACCATGACCCGACCGTCATCACCCAGGAAATCGGGATTGGCGAGGTCGCAGGTCAGCATCGCATTATCGTCCCGGAGCGCGGAACTGAGCAGGATCGGCCGCATGTCGTTGATGGTGAGATACAGGTGCGATAGGTGCCGGGTGTCGCGATGATATAGCCCTTCTGGACTGCCCACCCCGGAAATGGCATCCCCGCTATGATCGAACATGGCGAAACTGTCGCCGTGCTTCAGCGTCCGTGGCCTACGCTCATGGAGTGAGGCTGTCGCAGGAATGAAAAACTGGGTCTGTGCCTGGGAGAGCGCCTGTCCTCCGTCGATACCGGGTGCCTCCAACTGGGACTGGATCAGCGGCATGGCGGCAACTCCTTATGCAACGACCTGCAGTTCGGCCTCTTCGCCGCGCTGGCGGCGAAGCCGGGCCGCGTCAGTGCGGGCGCCGGGCAGACGGCGATACAGCGCGACATAGTCGGCCGCCATCCGCTCCGCCGTGAAGCGTGCGTCAAATGCACCGCGCACCCCGGCTCGATCGAGATGAGGCAGGGCCGCCACCGCAGCGACCGCTTCGTCCTCCGTCGCCACAATGAAGCCCGACACGCCATGCTCAATCACTTCGGGCACCGACCCGCAACGAAAGGCAATTACAGGCGTCCCGCAGGCCATCGCCTCGATCATTACCAGACCGAAAGGTTCAGGCCAGTCGATCGGGAACAGAAGCGCACTCGCCTGGCCCAGGAAATGAGCCTTCTGCTGCTCGTTGATCTCGCCAATGAACTCGACATTGGGGTAGTGATCAACCAGCGGTGCGATCTCCTGTTCCCAATAGGCGCGATCGACGGCGTCGATCTTGGCCGCGATCTTGAGCTTCAGGCCCGAACGTGCCGCGATCCGGATCGCGCGATCCGGTCGTTTTTCCGGCGATATCCGGCCCAGGAACGCCAGATAATCCCCGCCCTTACCAAGGCGCGACGTCAAGAGGTCGGCCGGCAGGCCATGGTAGATGGTTCCTCCCCAATTGACCGGCGGCATTGGCAAGCGCTGATGGTCGGAAATCGATACCAGGCTGTGCTGGGGGAAGGCGCGGTAGAAGGGCGGCAGGTCCGGCAGGTCCAGTCGGCCATGCAGGGTCGTGACCGTGCGGCCTATAAAGTCCTGGACCATGGGTAGGTGCAGCATGTCGATATGGAAGTGCAGTGCATCAAATTCGTCGGCGCGACGGCGAACCTGTTCCAACATCATCATATGATAGGGAATGGTATCGACCACGGCAGGATTGAGGCGCAGCGCCATGTCCGTGACCGGCACCAGTTCGGCGCTGGTCTGCGAATCTCCACTGGCGAACAGGGTCACTGCATGACCCTGACGAACAAGCTCCTCGGTGAGGTAGGAGACGATACGCTCGGTGCCGCCATAGAGCTTGGGCGGCACGCTTTCGGCCAAAGGGGCGATTTGCGCGATCTTCATGCGGGCATTCCTCTCAAGGGAGTAAAGCCCTCCGGTCCCCGACATGCGGCAGGCTGCAGGGCTATAAGTGTCGACGGGCTATATAGGTTGCATGAACGAACTCGGTTCGCCTCAAGCGGCAGCGGCAGGCTTGCCACGCCTTCATATTGGATATCGTCAGTCGCCGCTTAGTGTGCGGGCCAGCTCGATCCAGACATCTCATGACATGGATCGTATAGATGGCGCGTTAAACGGCTGTTTGACGTGAGTCTTGTGGCGTCAAGCAGGGCGCTGCGGAGTTATCCGCCCGTTTGTCGTGCCGCATTGTCCGCGGGCACATTATCTGGGCCGGATCGGCCAGATCAGCCCTTCAGGGTAACAATCCCCACCACGCCAGGCTTGGATGACGGATTGGAAACGTTGGTCTTCTTGGGCTTTGCCGCTTTGGGCTTACGGACTTCACGGTTGGATTTCTTCTGGCTTTTAGCCATAATTCAATTCCCATCTATAGATATGAGCGCCCCGGACACATTGGTAGGCGTTCGAACACTCTGACGTCTTCTGGCTTGCTTCTCCCGCTCACGAACATTGAAGATCTTTGCGTGGGCCCGTGTGAGTTCTTCATGTCGTAACCTGGCCACGGGGCATGTCACCGTCGCCACATGGTCCAGATCCGCAAGCGTTATCCTTTTTAGGTAGACCTGATTTTCCCTCGCGATCACCGCCATGGAGTGGACCATTGTATGATATGCGCAGGCGATCTCATAGCTGTCCCGGTTATCACCTTGCCTTTCACGATCGAGTTCCCCCACCGCCGTAAGGAGTGGGGTCAAAAGCAGATCGTGTATCGGCCATGAGCGAGCGATAAGGCAGTCGATGGTCGCGGATACGCTTGGCATAGCCCTGAGCTAGGCCTTCATGTGCCGTCCTTGCCGCAAAACAGATTGATGCCTTGGCGCGCATGATTTCCTCCTGCTCGCGCTTTAGCAAATAATTGAAATCTTCCATGAGGACTGCTCCGGCTTGGCAAGCGGGAGCACAATAGTCTCTCGGTCACAGCGAATGCCTGCAAGCAATTTTCGCGCGATAGCAGCTTATATCACATCCGGCGGCATTCCTTGCCTGAAATCGCACAATTTCTATCCAGTCTGACAAGTTATTCAAACGGGGCGACTACATCAACCTTCAGCTCGACTTTGTACGATTAGGTAACGAAGCATACGCTATGACCTGATGGCAGCTATAAATTCACCTTGAAAGACGACGAAATTATTCTGCGCATCGAAATGTTCGACGCCGCTAGCGGCGGCGTGGGGTGGTACGAGGACAAAGGTGAGCCTCCCAGATTGCAAGGTGATTTTCTGACTTTGCTCGGCAGAGCGCTTCATCGGTCGTGTGTCAGGCCTCTGGTGTGGCTTGCTGGGGCCACGGGCCGTTATGCAGTTCGAACGATCCGGGCCACATCGGTTCAGCGAGCTTGGTTTGCTCTCGCCCCCCGCGACTGGTTAGCTGCATCGTGAACATTGAAGTCCTTGCCTGTTGATTTCCACTGAGAAGTGACCCGGGTAGGGCGTAAATTTCCACTGAGAATTGACCCATGTTGAACTCGTCCCTGGCTTTGACAAGCGAGGGTATATGGAGTGTTGGACATGGCGTTATTAAGCGTTATCCGGCGCTGGCATTTTCGCGATCATCTACCGATCCGGGAGATAGCGCGGCGCACCGGACTATCACGCAACACGATCCGCAAATATTTGCGGTCCGAGACGATCGATCCGCGGTTCAAGGTGCCCGATCGACCAAGCAAACTGGACCCATTTGCTGAGCATCTGGCGGCCTGGCTGCGGCGCGAGATGGGCCGATCGCGCAAGCAGAAGCGCACGATCAAGCAGTTTCACGCCGATCTGGTGAGCCTGGGCTATGAAGGATCCTACAACCGGGTTGCCGCTTTTGCTCGGGACTGGCGCGAAGATTATCGGCGCCAGCAACAGATTGGCGGGCGTGGGACATTCGTGCCCCTATCGTTCGCGCCGGGGGAAGCTTTTCAGTTTGATTGGAGCGAGGACTGGGCAATCATCGCCGGGGTTCGGACCAAGCTGCAGGTCGCGCATTTCAAGCTCAGTTACAGCCGGGCATTCATCGTGCGTGCCTACCTTCTGCAAACCCATGAGATGCTGTTCGACGCCCATAATCACGCCTTCCGCGTGCTGGGCGGCGTGCCGCGCCGGGGTATCTATGACAATATGCGCACTGCCGTCGACAAGGTCGGGCGTGGCAAGAAACGCACCGTCAACGCACGCTTCCTGACGATGGTCAGCCACTATCTGTTCGAAGCTGAGTTCTGTAACCCGGCTGCGGGATGGGAAAAGGGGCAGGTCGAGAAGAATGTCCAGGATGCGCGGCACCGTCTGTGGCAACCAACGCCGCAGGCCGAGAGCCTTGATGCGCTGAACCTGTGGCTGGAGGAGCGCTGCAAGGCGTTATGGGAGGACATCCCTCACGGGATCGAACCCGGATCGGTTGCCAATGCCTGGGCCGATGAATCTGAGTGTCTGATGGTTGCGGGCAGGCCCTTCGATGGTTTTGTGGAATATCGCAAACGGGTATCGCCGACCTGCCTCATCCACTTTGAGCGCAATCGCTACAGCGTACCGGCCTCTTTCGCCAATCGCACTGTCAGCCTGCGCGTCTATCCTGATCGCTTCCAGGTCGTCGCCGAGGGACAGCCAATCTGCACGCATCAGCGCATCATCAACCGCTCTCACGACGGTCCAGGTCATACGGTTTATGACTGGCGCCATTATCTGGCGGTCGTGCAGCGCAAGCCCGGCGCCCTGCGCAACGGTGCGCCCTTCCTTGAGCTACCCGATGCGTTCCAGCGTCTGCAGCGACATCTGTTGCGCAATCCTGGCGGCGACAGGGAAATGGTCGAAATACTGGCGCTGGTTCTTCATCATAATGAGCAACTGGTGTTGACGGCGGTCACCATGGCGCTGGAGGCTGGCGTTCCGACCAAGACCCATATCCTCAATCTGCTCTACAGGCTGGTCGACGGAAAACCGATCTCCACGCCGCCGGTGACGGCGCCCCAGGCGCTCAAGCTGGTCAGCGAGCCGATGGCCAATGTCGAACGCTATGATGATCTGCGCAAGGAGAAGCGTCATGCGTCATGACCCTGCCAGCGGCGCCATCGTCGTCATGCTCCGCAGCCTCAAGATGCATGGCATGGCGCAGGCCGTCACCGATCTCATGGAACAGGGATCTCCAGCCTTCGAAGCCGCCATTCCGATCCTCTCCCAGTTGCTCAAAGCCGAGACAGCAGAACGGGAGGTTCGATCTGTGGCCTATCAGCTTAAGATCGCGCGCTTCCCTGTCTATCGCGATCTGGCCGGCTTCGACTTTACCAGTAGCGAGGTCAATGAAGCTCTGGTGCGTCAGTTGCATCGCTGCGACTTCATCGACATCGCCGACAATATCGTGCTGGTCGGCGGTCCTGGCACCGGCAAGAGCCATGTGGCAACGGCGCTGGGCATCCAGGCCATCGAACATCATCGAAAGCGCGTCCGCTTCTTCTCGACGGTCGAACTGGTCAATGCGCTCGAGCAGGAAAAAGCACAGGGCAAGGCCGGTCAGATCGCCAATCGCCTCCTGCACTCTGATCTCGTTATCCTGGATGAGCTTGGATATCTGCCGTTCAGTGCTTCAGGGGGCGCGCTGCTCTTCCATCTGCTGAGCAAACTCTACGAGCGCACCAGCGTCATCATCACCACAAACCTCAGCTTCAGCGAATGGGCCACCGTGTTCGGCGACGCCAAAATGACCACGGCGCTTCTCGATCGGCTTACCCATCATTGCCACATCCTGGAGACCGGCAACGATAGCTTCCGCTTCAAAAACAGCTCTGCCAAGCAGATCAGAACCGAAAGGAGAAAACCACGGGTTGACCCGCCCATGACACCCGAAACATAATCCGCAGACGGGTCACTTCTCGATGGAAAACCCGGGTCACTTCTCAGTGGAAATCAACATCTTGCCGCTGCGATCGCCGGGGAAGGCGTGTTTGAGCGCATTGATCACAAGCTCGGTGACGATCAGTCCCAGACTGACCGAAATGTCCGCGTTCACGCTACTGTCGTCGGCAGTCACTTCAAGCGACAGTTGATCATGATCGCGGATCATCGATGCGCCCAGGCTCTGACAAAGCTGGGTGAAATAGGTGCGCAGTTCCACATCGCCCAATCGCGATGCCGCAAGCTGCTGCTGGAGGGTGGCGATAGACATGACCCGGTGGTGCGCATCATGGAGATGGCCGCGGGTCTCTTCCGATTGCACCCGCCGCGCGCTCTGCATGAGCACGCTGGCAATGATTTGCAGGCTGTTGGCGACGCGATGCTGGATTTCCTGGAGCAGTATCGCCTTTTCGCGCAGCAGGTCATCCTTTAGCTTTTCGCTGATCCGTGCCTGGGTGACGTCGGAAATGGTCAGGAGCAGGCGGACCTGTTCGGCATCGCCATATTCAAGCTTCTGTGCGTTGAGGACGAGGCGGCGCGGTACGGCATCGCCCCTGAGTTCCATCTCATAGGCTTCGATCTTTGCATGACCGGAGAGGGTTGCCGCGAGCAAGGATCGAAGCTGCGGCACATCCCACTCGCGCGCGTTTAGCTGGAATAGCGGCCGTCCGGCCGCATTCTGCGGATCGAGGGCGAAAGTGCTGTAGAAGGACGTGCTGGCGGCGATCACGGACAGATCACCATCAAGCAGCAGCGCGGGCGCGGTGGAGGAAGCAAGGATAGCCAGCGCCAGATTGTGCGCAATGTCGGTATGGCTCGTTCGGTTCACGATATGCCCCCTTCCGGGGAAGCCGGGAGCTTGCGGGGATGAAAGCCGGTCCGGGTAGCGGCGACATACTGCTCCCCGGTCGGGAACATGGACTCGCATCCGCTCCGTAGCATGGATAACGCCGAGACCCGGCGTCTATTCGATCAAGGGAGGATATTTCGGTTCGGAGCGCCCGCTGATCCGCCTGATCGCTTCCTCTCCTGCCGGTGACAATGTTGGCGGATCGACTATCAGCTCATCCGTTGGCGATTGTCGTTGAGAATGCGCCAGCGTGCCTTCGCGTATCCTCTCTGTCATCCGATGATATATTCACGTTCGTAGGTTGGTTATGGGGGGAGCGATACAACCGAGACCGACATTCATTATGGATCGCAGTCTAATTCTCTTGCGGCGAAGAGGATGAACGCGTGATATAATAGGTGGCGCTGGAGATCGAGAAAGCGGACTTGCACCGCTCGGCACATCCGATCGAAGGCCGGAATGAGTTTCGTTTATGTCGAAAGCACTCAGAAAGAAAGAGCCGGTGACCCCGATCAAGGAAATCTATCGCGCCGTTGATGCCGTCGTCGCCGCGCCAGCCTTCCAACACGATCAGGATCTTGTCTTCCGCCGAAAAATGCCACCGGGTCGCCCGCAGGATGTCCTTCACCGCCCTACTCGGCAGGCTTTTTAGCGTTACGGGATTTGGATCTCCGCTTCGCCCCTTCGTCAATGCGACGAAACCCAGACCCTCCCTAAATCACAACCCCAAATCTGTGCTGTTGATGCTAACGGCGACAAGCCCCCCTGCGGAAAATCGTCCCAGCGAATGCTTTTTTGCCTCGATGGAGTTCGCGTATGATTAATTTTCCGCGTGACGATCAGCTGTTGGGAAAGTCAGCGCAAACTCGCCGCATAACAGCATTCCCAGACGAGGCCTGCACTCCGCTAATCTACGCCGCGAACTGTGCCAAATGTTCTGACAAAGGACAGTTCAGCTCCATGTCGCCTCCTTCCATAAGCGACCGGTCTCTTCAATGACCGGGCCTGAGGCTTGATCCTGCCGACCGACCGCTCTCATTTTTGCAACGTTCCGTGCCGATCATTGCGTTGGATCGGGCGGGCAAAATCGGCTTCATAGGATCTGCCATGCGCGCACCCGTCCTATCCCTCCCGTTCGCCCCTAATTCATCGGCAAAAGGCGCCAATGCGGCATGAGCGAAGCGTCCTTCGTTGCCATGCAGCCCGGCCCGATTCCCCGTTCGGAAAATGAGATCGCAGCGGCGGCAGCCGCGCGCGGCCTGACCATCCCGGATCTCTGCCTGGCCGGGGTCATCGCTAACCTTGACTTGCTCGCCCAGCATGCCGACCGGCTTTTCGGGCCGGATTTCAGACCATGCGCCTGATCTCCGACATCGCTAACTCCGCCGTAGCCATCGCCGATGCGGTGCGCGGCCGTCGCATCACCGCACGCGCAGTCATCGATACATGCCTGACGAGGCTGGAAGCGGGCAATCCGCCTCTGCTCGCCGTCACGCGCCCACTCGCCGACCGGGCGCGTGCAGAGGCGAAGGCCGTCGATGCCGCCATCGCCACCGGGCGCGATCCGGGACCGCTGGCAGGTGTCCCCTATGGCGTCAAGGATCTGTTCGATGTGCAGGGCCTGCCGACGACCGCCGGGTCCGCCCTCTATGTTGACGCCGCGCCTGCGCGGGTGGATGCCGAAGCGATCGTCCGGCTGCGCGAAGCGGGGGCCGTGCTGGTCGCAACCCTCAACATGGACGAGTTCGCCTATGGCTTTGCGACGATCAACGCCCAGCACGGCACCACGCGCAACCCCCACGATCTCGACCGGCTGGCGGGTGGCTCTTCGGGCGGATCGGCGGCGGCGGTCGCGGCCGGGCTGTTGCCCTTCTCGCTTGGCTCCGACACCAACGGATCGGTGCGGGTCCCCGCCAGCCTGACCGGCATATACGGCCTCAAGCCCACCCATGGCGCGTTACCCATGGGCGGGGTATTTCCCTTTGCGGCGAGTTTCGATGATATCGGCCCCTTCGCATCGTCGGTCGCCGACATGCAATGCGTCTGGCAGGTGCTGACCGGAACCCCTGCGCAAGAGCCCCGCGAACCCATCCGCGTCGCGCGGCTAGGCGGGCGCTTCCGCGACAATGCTGATCCCGACCAGATCGCGGCGATGGACGCTATCGCCCCGGACGCGCCGCTGATCGACCTGCCCGATATCGCGCGGGCGCGATCGGCCGCTTTCCTGATTACCGCTGCGGAGGGCGGCGCGCTGCATCGCGACGCGCTCGGCCGTGACGCGATGGCGTTCGACCCAGCGACCCGCGATCGCCTGCTGGCCGGCGCGCTGCTGCCCGACAGCCTGTACAAGGCCGCTCAGGCCTTCCGCGCGCAATATAAGCAGCGGATCATCGAACTGATCGCTGACCATGATGTGCTGCTCGCGCCCGCCACGCCCTGCGTTGCGCCACCGGTCGCCGACCCGCGCATCTTGATCGACGGCGCGTTGTCGCCCGCGCGCGCGGACCTGGGCATTCACAGCCAGCCGATCAGCTTCACCGGCCTGCCCTCGCTGAGCGTACCCCTGCGCCGTCCGGGCCGCTTGCCGCTGGGGCTGCAACTGATAGGCAGGCCGGGGGGCGAAGCGACATTGTTCCGCTTTGCCGCGCTACTGGAAGACAAGGGGCTGACCGGCGTAACGTCGCCGGCCGGAGCGAGGGAAGCAGAATGACAGACGCGGTGGTACAATCGAAAGTTAGCGCGCTCGAACGCTATTTCAGCCTGTCGGAACGGGGCACTTCGGCCCGGACCGAGATACTGGCTGGGATCACCACCTTCCTGACCATGGCCTATATCGTGCTGGTCAACCCGGCGATCCTGGGTCAGGCGGGGATGCCGATCGCAGCGGTGGCAGCCGCGACCTGCTTTGCCGCCGCCTTCGGATCGATCCTGATGGGGCTGGTCGCCAACACCCCGCTGGCGCTGGCGCCGGGCATGGGCCTCAACGCCTATTTCAGCTTCACCGTCGTCCAGCAGATGGGCGTGCCCTGGCCGATCGCGCTGGGGTGCGTGTTCATTTCCGGCATCGCCTTCCTGATCCTGACACTGACCGGCGTGCGCCAGATGATCGTCGCCGCTATCCCGATGCACCTGTTCGCCGCAGTCGCAGGTGGCATCGGCCTGTTCATCGGCTTCATCGGCCTCAAAAATGCAGGCATCGTCGTCGCCAATCCCGCGACCTTCGTGGCTCTAGGCGACCTCAAGGCGCCGGGCGCCGCGCTCGCGCTGTTCGGCCTGCTGGTGATCGGCGTGCTCAGCGTCTGGAACGTGCGCGGCGCGATGCTGATCGGCATCGTCGCAACGACGCTGGTCGGCTGGCTTTGCGGCCAGGTGGTCGTCAGTCCCGAACCCTACAGCCTCGGCTCGCTGACCGGCACCGCCTTCAAGCTCGACCTGTCGGGCGTGTTCGGCCTGACCGGCAGCCATGGTCTTGGCCTGCTCGAAATATTGTTCGTCTTCCTTTTCGTCGACCTGTTCGACAATATCGGAACGCTGGTCGCGGTCACCAAACGCGCGGGGCTGATCGACAAGGCGGGACGCATCCCGGGTCTCAACCGCATCCTCATCACCGACGCCGCCGCCACCATCATCGGGTCGATGGCGGGCACCAGCACCGTCACCAGCTATGTCGAGAGCGCGGCCGGCGTGCAGGCGGGCGGGCGCACCGGGCTGACGGCGGTCGTCACCGGTATCCTGTTCCTCGCCACCATGTTCGTCGCCCCCTATGCGCAGATCGTCCCGCTGGCGGCGACGGCGCCCGCGCTCATCATCGTGGGCGGCCTGATGCTGCTGCCATTGACCGAGGTGGAGTGGGAAGACCCGCTGTCGGCGATCCCGGCCTTCCTGACGGTGGCGCTGATCCCACTGACCTTCTCGATCGCCAATGGCCTCGCCTTCGGCATCACGGCCCACGCCATATTGAAGCTGCTGCGTGGGACCGCGACCAAGGCGGACTGGTTCCTCTTCCTGCTCGCGGCATTGTTCGTCGTCCGCTTCGTCTGGATGAGCGCGGCATGATGCGCGCGCTCCTCATCGCGCTGCTGGCCCTTGTCCTGCCGACAGTCGCCACCGCCACACCGCTCGACCGGACGCCGCGCACCGTGGTCATGACCGCCTTTGCGCCCGAATGGGATGCGCTGGCCCATTCGGTCGAAAAGCCGAAAACGCACCATATCAACGGCCTGACTTTCCTGACCGGACGCATGGTGGGCAAGCCGGTGCTGCTGATGCAGAGCGGCGTCAGCATGGTCAACGCCGCAATGAACACCCAGTTGGTGCTGGACCGTTTCACCGTAAAGCGGATCGTCTTTTCCGGCATAGCGGGCGGTGTCGATCCGGCGCTGTCGATCGGTGACGTCGTGGTGCCAGAAGACTGGGCGCAATATCTGGAGGTATCCTTCGCGCGCCAGACGCCCGAGGGGTGGGTTGTGCCGGAGCCGGTCGACCAGGATGCGCCGCCCCATTTCGGCATGATGTTCCCGCGCGGCGTAAGGTTGGGCAATGCCACCGATCCGTCGCGCCGCCATTACAGGCTGGCGGTCGATCCCGCACTACTGGCGCTCGCCCGCAGGGTCGCATCCGACGTGACGCTGCGCCGCTGCGTCGATGGGCAGGCCGCCCCTACCCATTGCCTTGCCCATGATCCCAAGTTCGTGGTCGGCGGGACGGGCGTCAGCGCCGGGGTCTATGCCGACAATGCCGAGTTTCGCGACTATCTGGCAACCGCGTGGAAGGCGCGCGTACTCGACATGGAAAGCGCGGCGGTGGTACAGGTCGCCTATGCCAATGCCGTCCCGGCGATCGTCTTCCGCAGCCTGTCCGACCTCGCCGGGGGCGATGCGGGCACGAACCAGATGAACACCTTCATGGCGCTGGCCTCGGTTAACAGCGCGAACGTGGTGCGCGCCTTCGTCGCCGCCCTGCCGGACTAGGATGATGACGCTTTCCACCATCAGCGGCACGAACGGCATGGTGACCGCCCCCCATTGGCTGGCGGCGCAGGCGGGTTGCGACGTGCTGAAAGACGGCGGCAATGCGGTGGAGGCAGCGGTTGCCGTCGCTGCCACGCTGGCGGTTGTCTATCCCCATATGACCGGTATCGGCGGCGACAGCTTCTGGCTGGTCGTACAACCAGATGGGACGATCGATAGCGTGCATGGCTGCGGCGGCGCGGCGGCGCGGGCCGACCTTGGCCTCTATGCGGGTCATGCCACAGTACCGACGCGCGGCCCCCTGGCGGCCAATACGGTGGCAGGTAGCTTGTCGGGCTGGGCGGCCATGTTGGAGAGTGGCGGTGGGGCTTTGTCGCTGTCCCGGCTGCTGCGCGACGCCATCCACCATGCTGAAACCGGCGTGGCCGTGACTCCTGGCGGTGCGGCCATCGCAGCCGCCAAGGGCAGCGAGTTGCGCATCCAGCCGGGCGCCTATGGCGCGATCTTCGAACCCGATGGCGTTCCGTTGCATGAAGGCGCTGTGCTGCGCCAGCCTGCTTTGGCCGCCACGTTGCGGGCGATCGCCGTCGATGGGATCGCCGATTTCTACACCGGCGCCCTGGCCGACAAGGTGGCGCAGGATCTGGCGATGCTAGGCAGCCCGGTCGGCCGCGCCGATCTTGCCGCGCATCAGGCCACCCGCCCGGTCCCGCTGCACGCACGGATCGGCGGCATCGATCTCTATAACAGCGCCCCGCCCACCCAGGGCTTTGCGTCGCTGATGATCCTGGCGCTGTTCGATCGTCTTGCCGCCGCGCAGGCGGATGGCTTCGACCATGTCCATGGTCTGGTCGAATCGACCAAGCAGGCCTTCCTGCTGCGCGACCAACATGTGGGCGATCCGGCTTTCCACGACTTCGACTATCAGGGCCTGCTCGACGATCCAGCCGCGCTGGATGACATCGCGGCGTCAATCGATCCGGCCCGCGCCCTGCCCTGGCCTCGCCCGTCGGCGCAGGGCGATACCTGCTGGTTCGCCGCCGCAGACCGCGACGGGCGGATGGTGAGCGCGATCCAGTCGACCTATTTCGAATTCGGATCGGGCGTGGTGCTGCCGCAGACCGGCATCACCTGGCAGAATCGCGGCAGCAGTTTTCGTTTGGCGGCGGACGGTTGGAACGCGCTGGCACCCGGTCGCAAGCCCTTCCATACGCTCAACCCCGCCCTAGCCCGCTTCGATGACGGGCGGGTCATGGCCTATGGCACGATGGGCGGCGAAGGCCAGCCACAGACCCAGGCCGCGCTCTTCACCCGCTATGCCCGTTTCGGCATTGACCTCCAGCAGGCGATCAGCGCACCGCGCTGGCTGCTGGGGCGGACCTGGGGCGAGGACAGCACGACGCTCAAGCTGGAGGATGGGTTCGAAGAAGGACTCTACGCCGAACTGGCGGCGGCCGGTCATGATGTCGAGCGGGTGGAGCCGCGCACGGCCACGATGGGCCATGCCGGGGCGATCGTCCGCCATCCCGACGGCAGTCTCGACGGCGCGACCGATCCGCGCAGCGACGGGCAGGTGGCGTCATGGTGAGCAGCTTCCCTCCCGGCGGCGCGAGAGCCGTTGCACGCTGCGACGCGCTGGGCGTCGCCCCCTATAGCGACATGGAAGACGGCCTCTATCGCGGCTATCTGACGCCCGCTTATGCCGCCGCACAGGAAGCGCTGGCCGGATGGATGGCGCAAGCGGGCATGATCGTCCTCCGCGATGCCGCCGCCAACCTCATCGGCCGCTATGAAGGCAACGCGCCCGGCGCTCCCGCTCTGCTGATCGGCAGCCATCTCGACAGCGTGCGTGATGCCGGCCGCTATGACGGGCCGCTGGGGATCATGCTGGGCATCGAACTGGTTGATGTGCTGCATCGCGTAGGGGAACGCCTGCCCTTTCCCATCGAGGTGATCGCATTCGGGGACGAGGAAGGATCGCGCTTCCCCGCCGCCATGCTGACCAGCCGCGCCGTCGCCGGTACGCTGGCACCCGAAGCACTAGAGATTGTCGATGGCGAGGGCGTACCGCTGGCGCAGGCCGGTGTCAGCCTGACCGACTATCTGTCCGCCGCCCGCGTGCCTGGCGCGACGCTCGCCTATCTCGAAGCACATATTGAACAAGGCCCGGTGCTGGAGGCCGAGGGGCTGGCACTGGGCACCGTGACGGGCATCGCCGCGCAATTGCGCCTGTCGGTGACAATCATCGGCACGGCCGGTCATGCCGGAACGACATCGATGCCGCTACGGCGCGATGCGCTGGCCGGTGTAGCGGAGATGATGCTGGCCATCGAGACGATCGCGCGCGATGACACGTCCGACCTTGTGGCGACCGTGGGCCGGATCGAGGCGGCGCCAGGTGCGGCCAATGTCATTCCGGGCCATGTGACCTTCACCATCGACATACGATCGGGCGATGCGGCGCGGCGCGATCGGGCGGCGCACGCGATCATCGACCGGATCACCCGGATCGCCGCCGGACGGACGCTATCGATATGGACCGAGCAAGTCCACGACCTGCCCGCCAGTCCCTGCGATCCGCGCCTGATGGATCTGCTAGACGCGGCTATCGTGGCGGAGGGCCAGCCGCCGCGGCGGCTGGTGTCGGGCGCAGGACATGATGCGATGGTGATGGCGGCCCTGTGCCCGACCGCCATGCTGTTCATCCGCTGCCGGGGCGGGATAAGCCACAACCCGGCCGAGCATGTCGCGCCGGACGACGCCGATGCCGCGCTGCGGGTGATGCTGCAATTTGTAAGGATGTTGGCCGATGACCCTGCCCTCTGACCTGTTCGGCGAAATCGACCCGCCACAGCGGCTGTTGATGGGACCGGGGCCGGTCAATGCCCATCCCCGTGTGTTGCGTGCCATGTCGGCCGATCTGCTGGGCCAGTTCGATCCCGAAATGACCGACTATATGAATCAGGTCATGGCGCTCTATCGCCCGATCTTCGGGACGTACAACCAGTGGACCATGCTGATCGACGGCACCGCGCGCGCGGGGATAGAGGCCGCCTTAGTATCGCTGGTCGCGCCCGGCGACAGGGTGTTGGTGGTCAATTTCGGCCGTTTCGGCCTGCTGCTGCGCGAAATCCTGACCCGCATCGGCGCGGTCATCGAAACCGTCGATGCGCCCTGGGGTGAGGTCGTGCCGATGGAGGCGATCGCCGCCGCCCTTGCGCGCACCGCGCCCAGGGTTGTCGCCTGCGTCCATGGCGATACCTCGACCACCATGGCCCAGCCGCTGGAGGGCCTTGGCGCCCTGTGCCGCGCGGCGGGCGCGCTCAGCTATGTCGACACCACCGCGACTATCGGCGGCATGGAAATCGCCACCGATCGCTGGGGCGTCGATGTCGTCACGGGCGGTTTACAGAAATGCCTGGGCGGCCCCTCCGGCTCCGCGCCGATCACCATCTCGGACCTTGCGGCCGACCATATCTTCGCCCGCCGCCACACCGAAGCGGGCATCCGCAGCACCGACAGCGTCGATGGCGCGGGACCACGCATCGGCTCCAACTATTTCGACCTTGCCATGGTGATGGATTACTGGTCGGATAAGCGTCTGAACCACCATACCGAAGCGACCTCGATGCTCTATGCCGCGCGGGAATGTGCGCGGGTGATGCTGGGCGAGGGGCTGGAGCAGCGCTATGCCCGCCATGCCGCAGCCGGCCGGGCGATGAGCGCGGGCCTGCGCGCCATGGGCCTGACGATCTTCGGCGACGACGCCCATCGCATGACCAATGTGACCGGCGTGTTCATCCCCGATGGCGTCGATAATGACCGGGTCCGCGCCGCGATGCGCGACCATTTCGAGATCGAGATCGGCACCGCCTTCGGCCCGCTCCAGGGGCGCATCTGGCGCATCGGCGCCATGGGCTATAATGCGATGAAGCATAAGGTGCTGATAACGCTGGGTGCACTGGAAGCCTGTCTGATGCGCGAGGGGTTCCACCTGCCCCCCGGCGCAGCGGTCGGCGCGGCGCTGGAGGCGTGGGACGCATGATCCTCCCCCGCGACCTCATCGGCTATGGCCCGACCCCGCCCGACCCGCGCTGGCCCGATGGCGCGCGCATCACCGTCCAGTTCGTCGTCAATTATGAGGAAGGCGCGGAAAACAGCGTCCTCAACGGCGACAAGGGGTCGGAGGCCTTTCTGTCGGAAATGGTCGGCGCCACCAGCCATCCTGCCCGCGCGATGGCGATGGAGAGTCTCTACGAATATGGCAGCCGCGCCGGCTTCTGGCGGCTGCATCGGCTGTTCACGCAGCGCGGCCTGCCGGTGACGATATTCGGCGTCGCAAACGCGCTGGCGATGAACCCGGCCGCAGTCGAAGCCATGCTGGCGGCGGACTGGGAAATCGCCAGCCATGGCCTCCAATGGATCGACTATCAATATGTGTCCGAAGATGTGGAGCGCGCGCATATCGCACAGGCCATCGACCTGCATGAGCGACTGACCGGCAGCCGGCCATTGGGCTGGTATCAGGGCCGCACGTCACCCAACACCGCGCGACTGATCCGCGAGGAGGGCGGCTTTATCTATGACGCCGACAGCTATGCCGACGACCTGCCTTATTATGCGCAGGGCCAGCTGATCGTCCCCTATACGCTCGACGCCAACGACATGAAGTTCGTGGCGCTCAATGGCTTTACCGAGGGCGAGCAGTTCTTCCGCTATCTGCGCGACACGTTCGACCAGCTTCGCGCCGAGGGTGGCCGGATGATGTCGGTCGGCCTGCACGGCCGCATCGCCGGGCGGCCCGGCCGTGCCGCCGCGCTCGCCCGCTTCCTCGATCATGTGATCGACAGCGGCGACGCCTGGGTCGCCCGCCGCATCGACATTGCCCGCCACTGGATGGAGGTCCACCCCGCATGACAATTGACGATCCGATCCTGCTCGCCGAAGTCACCGCCGCCTTCGCCGAATATGAGCGCGCGCTGATGGCGGACGACGTGCCCGCGATGGACGCGCTGTTCCATGACGCGCCGACCACCAACCGCTATGGCGTGGGCGAAGTCCTCTATGGCATCGAGGCAATCCGCGAATTTCGCAAAGGACGCGGCGGATCGCCCCAGCGCAAGCTGGGGAAGGTCGCCATCACCGTCTACGGAGATTCATTCGCCACCGCCGACGCTGAATTCTTCCGCGAGAATAGCGACCGCCGCGGCCGCCAGACCCAGAGCTGGGTCAAGTTTCCTGATGGCTGGAAGGTCGTCTCCGCCCATGTCAGCCTGGAGGGGAACACGCATTGAATCGCCCCAAATATGCGCTGTTCGAACATAGCCCTTGGGTGGAGGCGCGCGCCGACGCACGGCCATCATCGGGCGACCGCCATGCCGATCTGATGGCGGTTGTCCATGATGCGACGCCGGAGGAGCAACTGGCGCTCATCCGCGCCCACCCAGAACTGGCGGGCAAGGCGACGATCGACCGGACGCTGACCGAGGCGTCTGCCGCCGAGCAGGCCTCCGCCGGGCTGGATCGCCTGACCCCGGACGAATATGCGCGCTTCCACGCGCTCAACGCCGCCTATCGCGCGCGCTTCGACTTTCCCTTCATCATCTGCGTGCGGCTGACCGACAAGGCGGGTATATTGGCGGCCATGGAAAGCCGTCTCGACCATGGTCGCGACGAAGAGATCGCAACCGCGCTCGCCCAGATCGGCGAGATCGTCCGCCTGCGCCTGAAGGACGTCGCATGAGCGCGACCATCGGCCTGCCCGCGCTGGAAGCGGACCTCGCAAGGCAGCTCGTCCTGATCGGACATGGCGGCACCGACTGGACCCGGCCGCGCGCGCATCCGCAGGGCCATGTCCATGACGTCGTGATCGTCGGCGGTGGGCAGAGCGGGCTTGCCGCCGCCTTCGGCCTGCTGCGCGAACGGGTATCCAACATCCTCGTCATCGACGAAAATACCCAAGGCTATGAAGGCCCCTGGGAAACCTATGCGCGGATGATTACCCTGCGCACGCCCAAGGATCTCACCCCGATCGATTTCGGTATCCCCGCCCTCACCTATCGCTCCTGGTGGGAAGCGCAGCATGGCGCGGCGGGCTGGGAGGCGGTCGACAAGATCGCGCGCGGCGACTGGATGGATTATCTGCGCTGGTATCGCCGCGTGCTGGCGCTACCGGTGCGCAACGACACCCGACTGACGCTGATCGAGCCGCTGGGGGATGGCATCCATCGCCTGCATCTCGACAGCCAGCCACCGCTGCTGACGCGCAAGGTCGTGCTGGCGACCGGCATCCATGGTGGCGGCGAATGGCATACGCCCGCGATGATCCGCGATGCGCTGTCCCCTGCCCTCTACGCCCATACCAGCGCGCCGATCGACTATGCCGCGCTGGCGGGCAGGCGGATCGGCATATTGGGCGGCGGGGCATCGGCCTTCGACAATGCCAATGCAGCACTGGCGCTGGGCGTCGAGGCGGCCCATGTCTTCATCCGCCGACCCATCCTGCCGCGGATCAACCCGATCCGCTTCATGGAGCGGGTCGGTTTCACCGGCCGCTATCCCGCGCTGGACGATGCCGACAAATATGCGGTCATGGCGTCCTTCCTGGGGCACAATCAGCCGCCGACCAACGATACGTTCGACCGCGCCGCCGCATGGCCAGGCTTTGCCCTGCATCTGGGCGCGCCCTGGCTGGCGGTCGAGCAGACGGAGAATCGGGTCCGGGTGACGACGCCACAGGGCCGTCATGATTTCGACTTCGTTATCCTGTCCACCGGCCTCGTCAGCGATCCCGGCCTGCGCCCGGAACTTGCCCTCGTCGCCGACGGCATCGCCCGCTGGGCCGATCGCTTCGCGCCGCCGCCGGGCAGCGCCAACGCGCTGATCGACGCGCATCCCTATCTCGGACCGGGCTTCGAGCTGCTGCCCCGCACGAGCAGCGCCGCCGCCGCGCTGCACGGCCTGTTCGCCTTCAACTATTCCGCGCTCATCAGCCTGGGCCTGTCCGCCTCCGCCCTGTCGGGCCTGCGGACCGCGCTGCCGCGATTGGTGAAGGGCATCACCGACCAGCTTTTCCTGGATGATCGGACCGCACTGGTCGCCGACCTGATCGCCTATGACGAGGCGGAGTTTGTCGGCGAATGGCCAAAATCCACAGAGGAGGCGGCATGATGGCCAGTCTTTCCACCCATGTCCTCGACACCAGCCATGGCAGCCCCGCCGCAGCCGTCGCGCTGCGCCTGATCGACGACGACGGGACCATATTGTTCGTCACCGTCACCGATGCGGACGGCCGATGCCCCGGCCTGCCCCCGGTAGAACCCGGCCGCTATAGGCTGGAATTTGCCGTCGCGGCCTATTTTCGCGCGCAGGGCGTCGACCTGCCCGACCCGCCTTTCCTCGACATCGTCGTCCTCGACTTCGGCATTGCCGACGCGGATGCCCATTATCATGTGCCGTTGCTCGTCTCGCCCTATGGCTATTCGACCTACCGGGGCAGTTGAGATGAGCGTGCGCTTCCTCCTCGACGGTGAAACGGTCGAGATCGCCGACGTTGATCCCACCGCCACCCTGCTCGACCATCTGCGCTACGCCATGGGTCGCACCGGCACCAAGGAAGGCTGCGCCGAGGGTGACTGCGGCGCCTGCACCGTGCTGCTGGGCGATCTGGACGGCGACGCGATCGCATGGCGCGCGGTCAATGCCTGCATCCTCTTCCTGCCGATGCTGGACGGCAGGGCGCTGCTGACGGTGGAAAGCCTGGCGCCCGGCGGCGCGCTCAATCCGCTCCAGGCCTGCATGGCCGGCAATGGCAGTTCGCAATGCGGCTTCTGCACGCCCGGTTTCGTCATGTCGCTCTATGGCCGCAGTGTCGGCGCCAGCGGCCACGACCTGCCGGTCGCCGATATATTGGCGGGCAATCTCTGCCGTTGCACCGGTTACGGCCCGATCCTTGCGGCGGCGGACGCGACCGGGCCGCTGCAGCGGGATGACAGCAGGACCGTCATAGCGCTGAAAGCGCTCGCGGACGCCCGCACCGTGTCCGGCCAGCATGGCGATCGCCGCTGGTTTGCACCGCGCAGTTGCGCCGCGCTGGCCGACCTCCTCACCGACCATCCAGATGCATGCATGGTCGCCGGCGCCACCGATGTCGGGCTGTGGGTGACGAAGGGGCTGCGCACCATCGACACGCTGATCTTCCTGGGCGACATCGCCGAATTGCAGGGGATAGAAGAAAGCCCGGCCGGCGTCCGACTGGGGGCTGGCGTGCGCTATGCCGATGCCCATGCGGCCTTGGCGCGCCTCCATCCCGATCTTGGCGAACTGACCCGGCGGATCGGCGGATTGCAGGTCCGCAACGCCGGGACGATCGGCGGCAATATCGCCAACGGATCGCCGATCGGCGACGGGCCGCCTGCGTTCATCGCCTTGGACGCCGAACTGACATTGCGCAGCCGGGACGGTCGGCGGACGATGAAGCTGGAGGAGTATTTCCTCGACTATGGCAAGCAGGACCGTCGCCCCTGGGAATTTGTCGAAAGCCTCTGGATTCCCCGGCCCGGTCCCGATGCCGTCATCCATATCGCCAAATTGTCGCGCCGTTTCGACAGTGACATCTCGGCGGTCTGCGGCGCCTTTCATCTGACTGTGCGTGATGGGAACGTCAGCGCCGCGCGCATCGCCTTCGGCGGCATGGCGGCCACGCCGCGCCGCGCGCGCCTGTGCGAAGCCGCGCTGGTCGGACAGCCCTTCACGCTGGCCACCATGGAACAGGCCGCCAGCGCCCTGCGCACGGACTACGCCCCGCTCAGCGACGTACGCGGCACCGCCACCTACCGGCTCGACGCCGCCGCAAACCTGCTGCTGCGCCTGTGGCACAAAGCCCAGGGGCAGACCGTATCGGTGCTCGACCTGGACGCCGTCCATGGCTGAGCGCGATCCCGCATGGGACGTGCTGTCCAAGCCGTCGCACCCGCACGACAGCGCCCATCTGCATGTCACCGGCGCCGCCCGCTACGCTGACGACGGGCCGGAACCGGCGGACATGCTGCATCTCGCCTTCGGCCAGAGCGCCCATGCCCATGCTCGCATCCTGGCCATGGACCTGTCCGCCGTCCGCGCCGCCGAGGGTGTAGTGCATGTCTTCACCGCCGCCGACATAACCGGCGCCAATGACGTCAGCCCGGTCGCAGGCGACGACCGGCTGCTGGCCGACGGCGAAGTCCTGTGCGTCGGGCAGGCGGTCTTTCTGGTCGCCGCCACCAGTCAGCGCGCTGCGCGCAAGGCCGCGCGCCTTGGCCGCATCGACTATGAGCCGCTGCCCGCCAGCCTGACGATCGAGGCGGCGCGGGCGGCGGGATCGCTGATCGAACCGACCCAGCGCATGGCGCGCGGTGACGCCAATGCCGCGCTGGCGACGGCGCCCCATTGCCTGGCCGGCGGCTTCGACATGGGCGGGCAGGATCATTTCTACCTGGAGGGGCAGGTCGCGGTCGCCACCCCCGGCGAGGACGGCCAGATCCATATCCTGAGTTCCACCCAGCATCCCAGCGAGGTCCAGCATCTGGTCGCCCACATGCTCCACCGCAGCTCCGCCGACGTGACGGTGGAGGTGCGGCGCATGGGTGGTGCTTTCGGGGGCAAGGAGACGCAGGCCGCGCTATTCGCGGCGGCGGCGGCGCTGGTGGCGGACAGGACCGGCCGCCCGACCAAGTTCCGCTGCGACCGCGACGACGACATGGTGATGACCGGGAAGCGCCATGCCTTCCGCATCGGCTATGACGTTGGCTTCGATGATGAAGGCCACGTGCTGGCGCTGCGCTTGCGCCTCGCCTCACGCTGCGGCGCCACGGTCGATCTGTCCCCGGCGATCAACGACCGGGCGATGTTCCATGCCGACAATTGCTACTGGCTGCCCGATGTCGAGATCGTCTCGGAACGGCTCAAGACCAACACCGTGTCCGACACCGCCTTTCGAGGCTTTGGCGGGCCGCAGGGGATGCTGGCGATCGAGCGGATCATGGATGAAGTTGCCGCGCATCTGGGGCATGATCCGCTGGAGGTCCGGCGCATCAATCTCTACGGCCCAGGCCGCGACGTGACGCCCTATGGCATGACGATAACCGACAATATCGCACCGCAGATCATCGCCCGGCTGCGCACAGACGCCCGCTATGAGGCCCGCAGCGCCGCGATCGCCGCCTTCAACACGGCCAGTCCGGTCATCAAGAAGGGGATCGCCCTCACCCCGGTCAAGTTCGGGATCAGCTTCACCACCACCCATCTCAACCAAGCGGGCGCGCTGGTACTGGTCTATGCCGACGGCTCGATCCAGATCAACCATGGCGGCACGGAGATGGGCCAGGGCCTCTATATCAAGGTCGCGCAAGTGGTCGCCGACGTCTTCGCCGTGCCAATCGATCGGGTGCGGATCACCGCGACCCGCACCGACAAGGTGCCCAACACGTCGGCCACCGCCGCCTCCTCGGGTGCGGACCTCAACGGCATGGCTGCCTACAACGCGGCGATGACGATACGCGATCGCCTGACCGGCTTCCTCGCCCGGACCTTCGGCTGCAGCGACAGCGACGTGCATTTCACGCCCGAAGGTATCCTCGCCGGGGCCGAGCTCCTGTCCTTCGCCCAGCTCTGCCGCAAAGCGCATGTCGGCCGCATCTCGCTCGCCGCCACCGGCTATTATGCCACACCGGGCATCGCCTATGACCGGGCCGCGCATCAGGGCCGCCCCTTCTATTATTTCGCCTATGGCGCGGCGGTGTCGGAAGTGGCGATCGACACGCTGACCGGCGAGCATAAGGTGCTGGCCGTTGATATCCTCCACGATGTCGGTCGCTCGCTCAATCCGGTGATAGACATCGGCCAGATTGAGGGCGGCTTCATCCAGGGACAGGGGTGGCTGACCACGGAGGAGCTGATCTTCGACGATCGGGGCCGCCTCCTCACCCATTCGCCTGCGACCTACAAGATCCCGACCGCGTCGGATCGGCCGTCCCATATGACGATCACCTTGTGGGACGGCCAGAATGTGGAACCCACCATCAACCGATCCAAGGCCGTCGGCGAACCGCCCTTCATGCTCGCCATCTCGGTCTTCTCGGCCCTGACCCGCGCCGTGGCGGCGGTGGCGCCCGATGTCCGCGCGCTCCCTCGCCTTGATGCGCCCGCCACGCCCGAACGCATCCTGCGCGCGGTGACGGAGCATCGTGCCCGATGACCGAATGGCTGGGCTGGCTGCGCGATGTCGCGGGCAAGGAACCGAGCGCACTGGTCAGCATCGTGGCGAGCGAAGGCTCCGCGCCGCGCGGTGCGGGCACCCGTATGCTGGTCACGGCCGATGCACTCCAAGGCACGATTGGCGGCGGCCAGCTCGAATTTCGCGCGGTGGAGCAGGCGCGCACGATATTGGCGCACCCGCCGGGAAGCTGGCGCGTACAGGACTATCCGCTCGGTCCGCTGCTGGGCCAGTGCTGCGGCGGGCGGGTGAGGCTGCTGGTCGAACATGTCGATCCGGCCGACCTTGGCTGGATCGCGGACGCGACGGAGGAGCGCATCCTGGTATCGACCTTCATGACCGATCGGGTGGCGCGCCACGTCAACGACCATGCCATGCCGTCCGGCCTGTCCGCGCGCGGCGACCGTCCCCGCGCGGGCGACAGCCTGGCCGAGATCATCGGCCAGCATCGCAGGCCGCTCTATCTGTTCGGCGCAGGCCATGTGGGACAGGCGATCGCGCGCCATGCCGCCAATCTGCCCTTCCGCCTGTCCTGGTTCGACACCCGCCCGGTGTTCGAGACGATCGAGGGCGTCGCTGTCGTGCCCGAAGCCGCGATCGAACAATGCGTCGCCGACGCGCCGGACGACGCCGCCATCCTGATCCTGACCCACGACCATGGATTGGACTATCGATTGACCCACGCCGCCCTCCGCCGCCCGCCCTGCGCCTTCATCGGCCTGATCGGTTCCGCCACCAAGCGCGCGCGATTCCACGCGCGGCTGGAGCGCGACGGTATCGATGCGCCAAGCCGCAGTCGGCTGACATCGCCGATCGGGGTTGCCGGCGTCACCGGCAAGGAACCCGACGTCATCGCCATCGCCGTGCTGGCCCAATTGCTGCAATTGAGGATCGCATGACGATCCGGGGATTTCGCGGCGAACTCCTGTCGGTATCACGCGATCCGCATCGTCACCCCGACGCGATCCGGCACGAGCCGGACGGGCTGCTGGTCGTGGAAGACGGCATCATCGTCGCGCGGGGCGATCATGCGACGCTGGCCGACCGCTGGCCAGGCCTCGCGATCGAGCCTCTGCCGGGCCTGATCGTCCCCGGCTTCATCGACGCCCATGTCCATTATGCGCAGATGGACCATATCGCCTCCCATGGCGAACAGTTGCTCGACTGGCTCGACCGCCATATCTTCCCGGCCGAAAAGGCCTTTGCCGATCGCGCCCATGCCCAGCGGACGGCGGCCGTCTTCCTCGACGAACTGCTGCGCAACGGCACCACCAGCGCCCTGGTGTTTCCGACCGTCCATGCCCATTCGGTCGATGCGCTGTTCGATGCTGCGCTCGACCGGAAGATGCGATTATTGTCGGGCAAGGTATTGATGGACCTTGGCCCGGAAGGACTGGCCGATACGATCGATTCCAGCCGCGACGAGAGCGAGACCCTGATCCGCCGGTGGCGCGGACGCGGGCGGCTGGGCTATGCGGTGACGCCGCGCTTCGCGCTGACATCGTCGGATGCGCAGCTTCATGTCGCCGGGGCGCTGCTCGCCGACCATCCCGACGTGCTGCTGCATACCCATCTGGCCGAAAATCTGCGCGAATGCGCCGCCGTGGCCGGTCGCTTCCCGCAGGCACTGGACTATCTCGACGCCTATGACCGATTCGGGCTGGTCGGCGACCGCTCGGTCTTCGCCCATGGCGTCCATCTGCCTGACCGCGCTTGCGCCCGGCTGGCCGAAAGCGGTGCGGGGATCGCGACCTGCCCCAGTTCCAACCTGTTCCTGGGATCGGGCTTCTTCGACTTCGGACAGGCGGACGCGCATGGCGTCCGCATTGGCATTGGCACCGACGTTGGCGCGGGCACGTCTTTCTCTCTGCTCCACACGGCGGGTCTGGCGTATCAGGCGGCCCTGTCGCGCCATTATCCGCTCGATCCGTTCCGTGCCCTATATCTGGCTACCGCTGGCAGCGCCGCGCTGCTCCACATCGCCGATCGGGTCGGCGGCCTGGAACCGGGACAGGAGGCCGATTTCGTCGTGCTGGACAGCGAATCGACACCCTTGCTTGCGCGCCGGACCCGCAACGCCCCGCTCGCCGACCGGCTGTTCGCGCTCCAGATATTGGGTGACGACCGCGCCGTCGCCCGCACCTACATCATGGGCGATTGCGCCTGGGAAAGGGCGGGAAGCGTTCGTGCGGCATCCTGATTTTTGCATCGCCCTCTGGCATTCGGCGCCGTTGGCGGCCACAGTTCCACGATGACCGATCTCGACACTTTCATCCTCGGCCTGCCCAAGGCCGAACTCCATCTGCATATCGAGGGCAGCCTGGAGCCGGAACAGATGTTCGCCTTCGCCCAGCGCAACGGCGTGCCCATCCCCTACGCCACCGTAGAGGATGTCCGCGCCGCTTATGCGTTCAGCAATCTCCAGGATTTCCTCGACATCTATTATGCCGGGGCGGACGTGTTGCGGACGCAGCAGGATTTCCATGATCTGGCCGTTGCCTATTTCGACCGGGCGGCGGCGGATGGCGTCGTCCATGCCGAAATCATGTTCGATCCCCAGACGCACACCGATCGCGGCATTCCCTTCGCCGTGGTGATCGAAGGCCTGCTCTCCGCCATGGCCGATGCGCAGGCGCGCCACGGTATCAGCAGCGCGCTCATCCTCTCCTTCCTGCGCCATCTGAGCGAGGCGGAGGCGTTCGAGACGCTCGCCGCTGCGGACCCCTGGCTCGACCGGATCGCCGCCGTCGGCCTCGATTCCTCCGAAGTGGGCCATCCGCCGGAGAAATTCGCCCGCGTCTTCGCTGCCGCCGCAGCCAAGGGCCTTCGCCTCGTCGCCCATGCCGGGGAGGAAGGCCCGCCCGCCTATGTCTATGAGGCGCTCGACCTGTTGCGCGTCGACCGGATCGATCATGGCAACCGGTCGCTGGAAGATGATGCCCTGGTCGGCCGACTCGCGCAGGAAGGGATGACGCTGACCGTCTGCCCGCTCTCCAACCTCAAATTATGCGTGGTCGACGATTTGGCAGATCATCCGATCGACCGGATGCTGGACCTGGGCCTGCGCGCCACGATCAATTCCGACGATCCCGCCTATTTCGGCGGCTATGTCGCCGACAATTATCGCGCGGTTGCGGCGGCGCGCGATTTGGACAAGGCGCAACTGGCGACCCTCGCCCGCAACAGCTTCACCGGCTCCTTCCTGCCCGAACAGACGATAGTGGCGCATCTGGCGCGACTGGACGCCTATCTGGCCACCCATTAAAGCCGCATAATAACGATCAAGCTCACCGACGCGATCGGTTAAACGTCCCCGTCGCCCAGCCAATGTTCGGTCTGGGGCGGCAGATATTGCGCCATCCGGTCCAGCAGTATTTCCGGTTCATCCTCGATCAGCAGCATCGCCCGGTGGCGCGGCTGAAGAAAGCCCTCCGCCACCACCGAATCGATGAAGGTCGACATCGGCGTGTAGAAGCCGTTGACATTGAGCAGCCCGCACGGCTTTTCATGATAGCCAAGCTGCGACCAGCACCAGGCCTCGAATATCTCCTCCAGCGTGCCGATACCGCCCGGCAGACAGAGGAAGCCGTCGGCGAACTTCGCCATCATCGCCTTGCGCTCATGCATCGTCTTGACGACATGTAGCTGTGTAATCCCCGGATGGTCATGTTCCCGCGCTCGCAGCGCTTCGGGAATGACGCCAATCACCTCCCCGCCCGCGGCGCAGACCGTATCGGCGATTACCCCCATCAGCCCCACGGTGCCGCCGCCATAGACCAGGCCGATGCCCCGTTCGGCGAGCAGGTTGCCGACCCGCTCGGCCGCTTCGCGATAGATGGGGGAATTGCCGGGAGAGGAGCCGAGATAGACACAAATCCGCATCGGCTCAGCTCAGCCGTTCGGGCACGGACAGCGCCTCTTCGACGATCGTGCCCTTGGCGCCGACCGCTTCCCAGGGGAAGACGAACCAGCGCTTGTCCTCGTCCCGATCGATGATCTGCGCCCAATAGTCGACCGTCACGCGCGACCGGCTGTTGGTGACGATGACGGCGAAGCGCAAATTGTCCGCCCGGCATCCGTTGTCCGCCAGCAGGCGTCGGACATAGTCGATCGTGCCGCCGCTATCGTTGATGTCGTCGATGAACAGCAGGCGCAGTCCCGCCGCGCTCTTCGCCGCCACCTTGGCGAGCAGTTCGTCGGCAAAGCCCGGCACCTTGGAACTATGGTCGATCGACAGCATCGGCAATTCGGTCTGGTGCGAGATGTAGACTGCCGGGACCAGCCCGCCCCGGCCGATGCCGATGACGAAATCGGGCTTCCACTCGTCGCGCTCGATCTGCTGCGCGAGCTTTTGCACGTCGGCCACAAAGGCGTCGTTGGAGATATAATGGAGTTGCGGCTCGGCAGATAGGCTCATGTCAGGTTAGTCCGTTGACGGTCGGGAAAGGGCATCCGTTATCCGGTCTGCACGCATTGGGCAATCGACAGACTGGATCATGCATCAAGGTCCGGCGGGACCGTCGATCGATATCGGATAGCTGAGTTGCGGGAAGCCATTCTCGATCTCCTGCAACACGATCCCCGCCGCATAGGAGGGCGTGCGCGCCGACGCGGTGCACAGCGCCAGCGTCATCGGCCGCAGGATCGTGTCGGAAATCTTGGTGAAGGACAGGATGCCGCGCCGCACTTCGGTAATCACGTCGAGCGAGGTCAATATGCCGATGCCCACCCCCTGGGTGACGAGCGAAGTGATCATCTGGATATTGTCGGACGAGACCGCCCGGTCGATCGCCACGCCGGTTGTCCCTTCCAGCACGGAAATCTGTTCATAGACGGCGAGCGGCTCGGCCGGCACGATCAACTTCGATCCGACACAGCTCGAAAAGCGCGCCTCCCGCCTGGTTCCCAGCGGATGCCCCGTCGGCGTCACGAAGCCCAGCACCACCTCCACGAAGGCACGCACCGCCAGGTCGCGAACCGTCTGCGGCTCGAAGAAGATGCCGAAATCGACCTCGCCGCGCACCGTTGCCTGGCGCACCGCATCATTCTCCAGCACCCGGACGCCGATCGTGATGCCGGGATATTTGCTGTGCAGCGCCTGGATCGCGGCCGGGATATAACCCTTGGCCAGCGCATCGATGACCGCGATATCGACATGGCCGCGCTTCAGGCCCCGCAGATCCTCTATCTGCGCCCGCACGTCGGCCATATTCTTCTGCCACTTGGTGCCCGCCGCCATCATGATCTCGCCCGCCGCGGTCAGGCGCAGCCCGGTCGGCAGCCGCTCGAACAGCGGCATCCCCAGATTGGCTTCGACGTTCAATATCTGTCGGTCGATCGCCGAAGCCGAAACATTGAGGTCGTCCGCCGCGCGCCGGATCGATCCGAGCCGGCCTACCGCTATGAAATAGCGCAGAAAACGTGAAAGTGCCGGCATACCCACCCTATTTTTTGCAACACTGCGTCGAATTCATTGCATTTGATCGCATCACGTCAAGCCCCTAGTTGCAATACACACCACATCGCCTTGTGGTGCGCCCATGAGACTGAGGCCGCGCTCGTTGCAGCGCAGCCTTGCGGGCAGGGTCGGCGGCGTGGGGACAACCGCATCGGGAGGCAAATTGTGGGGCATCCGCTCGAGCATCATCACGGCCTGCGCCTTTGCGGCTGCGGCGGTGTGCGTGCCGCCGGTTCGCGCGCGCCAATGGCACCCTGCGGTTTTTCCGGCACGGTCCTTGCCCATCGGGCTGGTCAGGAGCGGGAATTATAAGAAGATACCGTTTCCAACCAAGTGCGATATTACCAATAATAGAAACGATAAAATCAAATAAAATATAAATTATCACAATAAAATGGAGAGGAGAAAAGGGAATTTAACCAGCAGAGCGCCAACAAATTTCGCCTCTGCTTCGAAGGGGGTATCATATTCATGGCGAAAATTGATCGCTTGCACGCATTGGGAAATGCGGTGCCGCACCGCGGCAGTCGTTACCAGTCATTTGCCCTGATCGCCACCGGCCTGCTGTCCTGCACCGCGATGACGTCGACGGTCTGGGCGCAGGATGCCACCCCTGCCGTCGATCCGGGGCCAGGCGCCGAAATCGTCGTCACCGGCGCGCTTGAGGCGCTGCCCGTCGCGAATGTCGGCTCTATCTTCGGCTTCAACAAGACGCTGGTGGAAACGCCGCGCTCCGCATCGACGATCAGCAGCGAGCAGATCGAACGTTTCGGCATCACCGATATTTACGGCCTGGTCGCACAATCGCCCGGCACCTTCACCAACAGCTTCTTCGGTGTCGGCGGCGCGCTCGACATTCGCGGTACACCCGGCGAAGTCTATTTTCGTGGTGTCCGCCGCCTCGACAATCCCGGCAACTATCCCACACCGATCGGCGCATCGGAACGCATCGACATCGTCCGCGGTCCATCCTCGCCGATTTACGGCCCCTCCAAGACCGGCGGCTACATGAACTTCGTGCCAAAGTCGGCGCGTGGTGCGAACGGCCAGCTGCTCGATCATCCCGAAGGCGAGATGAGCTACACCCGTGGCAGCTGGGACTATAACGTCCTCAAGGCCCAGGTCCGTGGCCCGCTCAAGCTGGGCGCTACAGAATTCGGCTACAGCCTGTATGCCGAAATGGAAGATTCCGGCAGCTATTACCGCAACATGTCGACCAAGCAGACCATCCTGCAAGCCGCGTTCGACAACCAGTTGACCGACAGCCTGCGCATCGAATTCGGCGGCATGTACCAGAATTTCAAAGGCCAGCAGAATGGCGGCTGGAACCGCCTGACCCAGGCGCTGGTCGATAATGGCACCTATATGACCGGCTCGGCCAAGCCACTCGACACCGATGGCGACGGCCAGTTGTCGCAGGCGGAACTCAGCGGCAAGGGCCTCAACCCGTTCGGTGGATTTGCCTGCGGCGGTGGCGTGTTCGCCGCCTCGATCACGGACGCCTGCTACTCCAGCACGGCGCCGCTCGCGCTGGACAATGTGGGGACGGCCAAGCTTAGCCGGCGAGACGTGCTGACGGGCAAGAATGATCGCCTCGATAACATCGCGAAGACCGGTTATTTCGACATCATCTTCGCGCCGGACAGCGGCTATGAGATCAAAAACCAGCTATTCTATGATGGCATCAAAAACATCAACGAGAATAGCTACGGCTTCTCGCAGTTCCACAGATCCTGGGTTCTCGAAGACAAGATCGTCGTATCGAAGACGTTCGATACCGCGGCCGGTAAATTCTCGATCCAGGCATCACCGTCGATCCGCTACACCAAATTCCTACATGGCGACGATTTCAATTACGAATATTTCCATCGTGTCGATCTGACGGTCGGATATACGCCACTGTCGGACCGCCTTCTGTCGACCGAGTGCGATTGCAATTTCACCAACTATCTCAAGGGCCACTACACCGATTACGGGATGGCTGCGCTCGTCGACATGGACTTCAACTTCGGCCTCGATGTGATCGGCGGCCTGCGGTACGACCAGGTCAAGGTCAAATCGACGAACATATTGGAGAAGCTGGAAGACCCCACCGGCGTCGTCCCGAACGGTTCGGGTAGCGCAGGCGGCTGGTCCTGGAATGGCAGCGCTTCCTACAAGCTGCCCTTCGGCCTCATTCCTTATGTGACCTTATCGCGCCAATCGACGGTGATTGCGGGACAGGGGTCGGAAATCGACCCGGCCACCGCCATCGGCAAGACCTTCATCACCGCCTCCAAGCTGTATGAAGCCGGCGTGAAGGGCAGTTGGCTCGACAGCAAGCTGTATGCGGCCGTATCGGTCTACAAGCAGGAGCGGACGGATCACGACATCCAGTCGTCAACCGTGAACCAGTCGGTGCAGACCAAGGGTGTCGAGGCGGAAATGCGCTGGTCCGTTGACCGGCATCTGCTCCTCACCGGCGCCTACACCCGCACCGTCGTCACCAACCTCACCTTCCTGGATGCAGGCACGACCTTCAGCTTCTTCGGCGCCGAGGATCTGGTCAACGTCACTGATCCGTCGTTGATCTATGGCGGCCAGCAGGGCGGCTTGGTGTTGATCTCCGACAAGGCAGCGGCGCGGCGTGCGGGTATTCCCAAGAATCTCTACTCGCTGACGGGCACCTATTCCTTCGACAGCGGCCTCGCCTTCTCGGCGAGCGTGGTCAAGGTAGACTCGGTCTATTCGGGCCAGTCGCGCGTGGTAAAGCTGCCGGCCTATACGCTGGTCGATGTGGGCGTATCCTACGAGAAGGACGACTGGCTGTTCCGCCTGAACGTCAAGAACCTGACCAACGAAACCTACTACCGAGCCAACTTCACCGAACTGTTCGGCAGCACCATCGTGCTTCCCGAACGGCCCCGCAGCTTCCAGGCGACGGTCAGCTACAAATTCTGAGGAAAAATAGGGGCGTCGGCCAAGTGTCGGCGCCGCTTTTATATGACAAGGGAAAGGCCCCGATCATTCGCTTCCTGACACCTACTGCCTTGCTGGCGAGCGTCTGCCTCTCGCTTCTCCCACTCGTCCCGGCCCATGCCGCGCCCACCGGCATCGAAAGTTGCGCACCAGGCGCCGCCTGCACCCATCCCCTGCCCATCCGCGTGGTGATCGTCACCATGTTCGAAATCGGCGAGGACAGCGGCGACGCGCCCGGCGAGTTCCAGTTGTGGAAGGAACGGCGGCATCTCGACATGCGCATCCCCTTCCCGCAGTCCCACCACGACCTCTATTATGATCCCAAGACCCAGACATTGGGCATGGTCACCGGCATGGGCAACATCAAGTCGGCGACCGCGACCATGGCGCTGGGCCTCGACCAGCGGTTCGACCTGACCCACGCCTATTGGCTCGTCGCGGGCATCGCGGGCATCGATCCGGCGGATGCCTCGATCGGGTCGGCCGCCTGGGCGCGTTATCTGGTCGATGGCGACCTGGCCCATGAGATCGACGCGCGCGAAATCCCCGCCGACTGGAAATCGGGCTATTTCCCGCTGCACAGCAAAGGCCCCAATGATCCCAGCCCGCCGGTCGGGCAGGGCGAGATATTCGAGATCAATCCGCGCTTACGCGACTGGGCCTATGGCCTGACCAAGGACATGGTGCTGCCCGACGATCCCTCGATCCGGAAGGAACGGGCGCGCTTCACCAACCATCCGATGGCGCAACGCCCGCCCTTCGTGCTCAAGGGCGACCAGTTGGCGGCGATGACCTTCTGGCACGGCGCGCGTATGACCGAATGGGCCAATGACTGGGTCCGTTACTGGACGCAGGGCAAGGGCGAGTTCGTCACCTCCGCCATGGAGGAGACCGGCACCTATCAGTCGATCGTCTATCTCGACCGGATCGGCCGGGTGGACAAGGACCGCTTCATGGTGCTGCGCGCGGGCAGCAATTTCACCATGCCGCCGCCCGGCGACACCGCCGCCCATTATCTGCTGACCGAGAATGAAGGCTATGCCGGCATGACCGCGGCGCTGGAAAGCCTCTATCTGGTGGGATCGAAGGTGGTGGACGAACTGGTCGGCCATTGGGACCGGTACGAAAAGACCGTGCCGCAATAGGGATGGCCCTCACCGTCATCCGGAATGCCGATATCGTCGTCTGCATGGACGATCCCCGCCGCGAGATCGCCGACGGGGCCATCGCGTTCCGGGACGGCGTCATCCTGGCGGTCGGGCCGACGACGGATTTCACGTCCTGGCTGGTGGACGCCGACACGGTGATCGACGCGCGTGGCTGCGTCGTCATGCCCGGCCTCGTCAACACCCACCATCATCTCTATCAGTCGCTGACCCGCGCCCTGCCCGGCGCGATTAACGCCTCCTTGTTCGACTGGCTCAAACGCCTCTATCCGATCTGGGCGCAGTACCGGCCGGAGGATGTCTTCGCCGCGACGCAACTGGGCCTCGCCGAACTGGCGCTGTCCGGTTGTACCCTGACCTCCGATCATCTCTATCTTTTCCCTAATGGCGTGACATTGGACGACACGATCGCCGCCGCGCAGGGGATCGGCATCCGCTTCCACCCCACGCGCGGCGCGATGAGCGTGGGCGAAAGCGACGGCGGCCTGCCACCCGACAGCCTGGTCGAGGAGGAGCGCGCGATCCTGAACGACACGATCCGGGTGATTGACCGGTTCCACGATGCCCGTGACGGCGCGATGGTGCGCGTCGGCGTCGCCCCCTGTTCGCCTTTTTCTGTGAGCCAGGGCCTGATGCGCGACGCGGCGCTGCTGGCGCGCGACAAGGGGGTGATGCTGCACACCCATCTGGCGGAAGATGCCGACGACGTCGCTTTCTCCCTCGAACGCTTCGGCTGCCGTCCCGGCGACTATGCCGAAAGTCTGGGCTGGGTCGGCCCGGACGTATGGCACGCCCATTGCGTCCAGTTCGATGCGCGGGAAATCGCGCTGTTCGCCCGGACCGGCACCGGCATCGCCCATTGCCCCTGCTCCAACTGCCGCCTCGGCTCGGGCATTGCCCCGCTCAAGGCGGTGTTCGAACAGGGCGTGCCGCTGGGCCTGGGCGTCGACGGATCGGCTTCCAGCGACAGCGGCAACCTGCTGCTGGAGGCGCGGCAGGCGATGCTGCTCCAGCGCGCGATCGGTGGCCCCGCCGCCTTCGATCCGCGCGACGCGCTGTTCATCGCGACCCGTGGCGGCGCGCAGATGCTGGGGCGTCACGACTGCGGCTCGATCGAGCCGGGCAAGCGCGCCGACATCGTCCTCTGGGACGGTGTGAACTTCTCCTCCATGGGCGCCTGGGACAAGGTTGCAGGCCTGATCCTCAGCCCGCCCGCAGGCGCGCGCGATGTATTCGTCGAAGGGCGCGCCGTGGTGCGCGACGGGGAACTGGTTCAGGCCGACCGCGCCACTATCCTGCGCGCGGCCGATCGCTCGCTCACCCGGCTGATGAGCCTCGCCTGATGGCCGCCCGCCCCTCGTTGCCCCGCCCGTGGAGTGCCCCATGACCGCAACCCATTCCCTCGCCTCCGATATCGGCAGCGCAGATAGCACGGGCATCATGACGGCGGAGCAGGCCCGTGATCCCGATCATTTCCCTGGCCTCGCCGTCGCGATCCCGCTCGGCGTGCAGCATGTGCTGGCGATGTTCGTCAGCAACTTGACCCCGGCAATCATCGTCGCGGGCGCGGCCGGGTTCGGCTTCGGCTCGCCCGATCCCGGTCCGATGATATACATGATCCAAATGGCCATGTTCTTCGCTGGCATCGCCACGCTGATGCAGACGATCGGCCTCGGCCCGGTCGGTGCGCGCCTGCCGATCGTGCAGGGCACCAGCTTCGCCTTCCTGCCGGTGATGATTCCGATTGTCGCGGGGCAGGGGGTGATCGCGATGGCCCAACTCACTACCGCCGCCATTATCGGCGGCCTGTTCCACGCCTGCGTCAGTAGCTGTATCGGCCGCATCCGCTTCGCCCTGCCGCCGATGGTCACGGGGCTGGTGGTATTGATGATCGGCCTGTCGCTGATGCGGGTCGGGGTGCAATATGCCGCTGGCGGCGTCATGGCACAGGGCACGCCCGCTTATGGCGCGGGAACGAGCTGGCTGCTGGCGGGGGTCGTCGTGGCCGTCACCCTGGGCCTCAGCTTCTACGGACGCGGGCTTTGGTCGACCGCCTCGGTGCTGCTGGGCTTGCTCGCGGGCTATGCTGTCGCTGCGGCGATGGGGCGGGTGTCGCTTGCCCCGGTCGAAGCCGCCGGGTGGGTGATGATACCGCAACCGTTCCATTTCGGCTTTGCCGTGTCGCTTCCCGCGATCCTGGGTTTCTGCCTGATGGGCTTCATTTCCGCGATCGAATCGATCGGCGCCGTCTCCGCCATCTGCGAGGGCGGCGCCAGGCGCCCGGCCACCGACCGCGAACTCATCGGCGCTACCAGCGCGGATGGCCTCGGCACCGCGTTGGCCGGTATCTTCGGCGCGATGCCCAATACCTCCTTCAGCCAGAATGTCGGGCTGATCGCGATCACCGGCATCATGAGCCGCCATATCGTGACGATCGGCGCGCTGTTCCTGATCCTGTGCGGCCTCGCCCCCAAGGTCGGCGCGCTCATCACCACCATCCCGATCGAGGTGCTAGGCGGCGGCGTGATTATGATGTTCGGCATAGTCGCCTCCGCCGCGCTGTCGATCCTGTCGGGGGTCGACTGGTCTCAACGCAACATGCTGATCTTCGGCGTCGCTTTGTCGATCGGCATCGGACTGGAGCTGGAGCCGGACGCGGTGTCGCACCTGCCCGAAACCCTGCGCATCATCCTGACCTCTGGCGTCCTGCCTGCCGCGCTGGTGGCGGTAATCCTCAACCTGATCGTGCCCAAGCGGATCAGCGCGGCATAGCCTCAAATGCCTCCAACTCGCGCTCCAGCTTCGCCTGGCTGGTCGCCTTCGGACTCCCCGCCAGCCAGGCCTTGCACCCCGGCGCATCCATGATGGCGCAAGCCGCAACCCGTGCCCCGCCCGCGCGATCCTGCCACAGGCTGGCGCCGGGCAGGAAACTATAGTGCAGCCCGTCCCGGACGATCTGCTTGAGGTCGGCATAGCGCAGCCCCTGCTCCGTGACGGCGCGCAGATATTCGTTGGTCATGTCACTGCGCGACACGCCTTCGTCGTCGGTCGACAGCACCACGGGGACGCCGGCCGCGCGATAGAGCGAGAGCGGATGATCCCTGCCCTTCACGCCCAGGATGACCGCGTTGCTGGTCAGGTTGATCTCTACCGCGATCCGGTCGCGCGCCATCCGCGCGAGCAGCGACGGCGCGTCGGTCTCATAGGTGATATCGATGCCATGGCCGATCCGGCGGGCGCCCGCGATCTCCACCGCGTCGCGAATGTGAAAGGCCAGATCGCGCGAAGGTACCAGCCCCAGCGTCAGTTCGCCGGCATGAAGCGACAGCTTCACCGTCGGGTGCCGGGCCTTGAGGAAGGCGATCATCGCCATATGCAGCGCATAGTCCCGCACGGCCACGGGATCATGCTCGGGCGCAGCGATGTTGACCCCAACGAAGCGCGGATCCGCCTCGGCCAAGGCAAAACCAAAGGTGAGTTGCGCGAAGACCTGCGCGGGCGGATTGGTACGGATGGCGGTGTAGAGATAGCGTATCTCCACGCCGCAGGCGGGCCGAGGCGTTGCCGTCCCGCACCCATCGATCGCCGCCCCTTCCGCCTCATAACGGTCATAGTCGGCGCGCGCGCTCGCAACGGCCTCAAGCAGCAGCGGCGCGATCCTGGCATAGAGGGCGGCGAAATCGCTGGCATCCGCATCGGCCATCTTCAGGCCCAGCAGCCAGCCCGCGCGCGCGCCGCTGCCCAGTTCGACATAGGATATATGATCGGCGGCGGCCTGCTGGCGTGTCAGCGCCATGGCTTCGCCAACATGCCGACCATAGGCAGCGCCGAACGCGTCGAAGGTCGCGAAGAAGCGGTCATAGCCCGACACCATGGGATCACCCACGCCCGCCTCGAAACCACGCGTCGAAAAGGCGTCGATCGCGCGCGAATAATGGGGATAGTCGCGCTCCAGTCCGGCCGCCGCGATCCGGCCCGGCGCGTCGCAGGGCGGATCGACGATATGATAGCTATCGGTCGCGATGCAGAGGCCATCCGCCGCCGCCCAGCGCAGATAATCCTCCGCGAAATTCGCCCCGCCCGCATGATTGTGCAGGTCGCCGCCCTTGGGCATGGCCTGCAGGAAGATGCGCAGGCGCGGCGGGCTGTCCGCGATATGATCCAGATAGGCGGCCGTCCGCGCCTCGTTGGACAAAGGGCCGACGGGCGCCCGCGCCATGACCGGCCCGGCGCCCAATATCAGCGCCATCAACAGTGCAGCCACCCGCATCTCGTCACCCCCCAAGCCGCTAAGCGGTTCGGCGGTCCTTCTGACGGCCGCTCCCATGATGTTCAATGATGATATTACGGACGTCCCGTTGCCGAAATCAGAGCGGTTTTCGTGCCGTTGGAGATTAACGGGCTGGTTGTCGTGCAGCAGAGGGAGGGCGGCCTAATTTTGCGATCCTGCCGTGCCGATAACGGCAATGGACGCAATCCTGATTCCCCCATAGGTCCGCGCTCATATCCAAATTCGGGGGCGAACGGCGGACGATGGGCCGCTGTCCGTTATGTTTGAGACGAAGGAGCGGCGCACGGCCGCTTGCGGGACAATGGGATCGGAATTGATGGGCCTGAACTGGCGTCCGACTTTGCCCAGTTGCATTTTGGCGCTGAGCGCGCTTGTCGCCACGGCATCCGTTCTGGCGCGGCCCGACGACGTACCGCAATTGCCCGCCGCCGTCGCATCGGCCACCCCCGACGCCGCGCCCGTAATCCTCGGCGACTATTGTTCACGCTGCCATAATGACAGCGACAAGATCGCCAATCTGTCGCTCGACGATCTGAAAAATGTCGACCTGCTGCATGGCGCGAACATGGACATCTGGGAAAAGGTGCTGCGCCGCACCCGGCAGGGCGAGATGCCCCCGCTCAACAAGCCGCAGCCGACACCGGCCGCGCGGGCCGCCTTCATACAGTGGCTGGAAGCCTCACTCGACACCTATGCCGCCGCCCATCCCGATCCGGGCCGCTCCACCATCCGCCGCCTCAACCGGGTCGAATATGCCAATGCCGTGCGCGATCTGCTGGCGCTGAACATCGATGTCAGCCGGGAGCTGCCGCAGGATAATTCGGGCTATGGCTTCGACAATATCGCCGACGTACTCAGCGTGTCACCGACCCTGATGGACCGCTATATCGCGGTGGCGGGCAAGGTCGGCCGGATGGCGACCGGGCTGACATCGCGCCGCGAATTCGTGACCTCCTATGAAGTGCCCAAGGACGGGTCGGTGATGAACTCCGGTCGGCCCGCCTATAATGAGCGCGCCAGCGACGACCTGCCGCTCGGTTCGCGCGGCGGCGGTGCCTTTACCTATTATGCCCGTTATGACGCGACCTATGAGGTCAGCGGCTGGCTGAACGCCAACACCAATAATGAAACCGACCGGCAGAAGGAGGACAAGGTCAGCGTCCGCGTGCCGCTGAAGGCTGGCGCGCATGTCATCGGCCTGTCCTTCCGCCGCCAGATCGCGCCGGACGAAAGCGTGCAGACGCTGCGCAACGATCTCGACAAGGTGCCGGTCCCGATCGATGCGCCGGTACTGCTGCCGATGGACGTTTCGGTCGATGGCGTGCGCGTGAAAACGGTCCACGTGCCCTCCTACCGAATGTCGCCACGCTATTCGCAGCAGAATTTCCCCCGCGACGTGCTGCAGATCGACGTGGCCGGCCCATTCTCGCCCAGCAGCGTCGGCAAGACGCCCAGCCGTGAACGCATCTTCCTGTGCAGGCCGCCCCGTGCCTCGGCCGAAGCCGCCTGCGCCCGGCGCATCGTCGCCACCCTCGCCCGCCGCGCCTATCGTCGGCCCGTCACCGACAGCGACATGACGCCGCTGATGCGGGTCTACGCCACCGAGCGCGCACAGTCCGATTTCGAGCATGGCGTCGAGGCGGCGGTGGAGGCCATCCTCGTGTCCCCGCACTTCCTGTTCCTGGTCGAACAGGATCCGACGGGCAGCCAGCCTGGCAGCGTCCGGCGCCTGACCGACCTTGAACTGGCCTCGCGCCTCTCTTTCTTCCTGTGGAGCAGCATTCCTGACGAAACCCTGTTGCGCCTTGCCGAAACCAGCCAGTTACAACAGCCGGGCATCGTGGACGCACAAGTGACACGGATGCTGGCTGACCCGCGAGCCGAGGCGTTGACGAAGAATTTCGCGGGGCAATGGCTCTATCTGCGCAATCTGGACCAGCAGCGGCCGGACATCACCGTCTTCCCCAAATTCGACAGCCGCCTGCACAGCGCCATGGCGCGAGAGACCGAGATGTTCTTCAGCTATGTGCTGCGGACCAACCGCAGCCTGCTCGATTTCATCGCGGCGGACTATAGCTTCCTCAACCAGCGGCTGGCCGATCACTATGGCATCAGCGGCGTCAACGGCACGGCGATGCGCCGCGTCAGCCTGGACCCCGCGTCCCATCGCGGCGGACTGCTGGGTCAGGCGAGCATCCTCACCGTCACATCCTACGGCAACCACACGTCAGTGGTGAAGCGGGGCAAGTGGATCCTCGACAATCTGCTGGCCGCGCCGCCGCCGCCGCCGCCGCCAGACGTCCCCGCGTTGCAGGACAAGCATGACGGCCGCCTGCTGACCGCACGCGAGCAACTGGAGTTGCACCGCAAGAACCCGGCCTGCGCCGCTTGCCATGTGAAGATGGACCCGCTCGGCTTTTCCCTGGAGAATTTCGACGCGGTCGGCGCCTTCCGCCAGAAGGATGCGGGCCAGCCGATCGACGTGTCGGCGCGGATGCCGGATGGCACCCAATTTGCCGGGCTCGCCGGGCTTCAGCAGATATTGCTGGCGCGCAAGGACGAGTTCGCCAACGCCTTTACCGAGCGGTTGCTTACCTACGCACTGGCCCGTGGCGTGGACGCGCGCGACATGCCCGCCATTCGCACAATCGGCCGGAGCGCGGCGGCGGACAACTATCATATCCAGACGGTCATCAAAGGGATTGTGCACAGCGCCCCCTTCACCCTGCGAAGGACGGCCACGAAATGAGGTTGGCACGATGATAATCCTGCGCAAGCCCTTGAGCCGCCGTACCCTGTTGCGCGGCACGGGCACGATGATGGCGCTACCGTTGCTGGAGGCGATGATGCCTTCGGCCCAGGCAGCCGATATCGCCGCCCAGCCCAAGCGACTGCAGATATTCTACTCCCCCAATGGTATGATGATGAACCAGTTCCTGCCCACGACGCAGGGGCCGGGCTTCACACTGCCGCCGACGCTGGAGCCGCTGGCGTCGCACCGCGCGCAGATCAGCGTCGTTACCGGCCTTGGCCATCCCAGCGCGGCGGCGATGGGCGATCGGCCTGCGGGGCATGGCCGCTCCTGCCCCGCCTTCATCACCGGCGTCCACGTCAAGCAGACCGAGGGCACCGACATACATTGCGGCATTTCGGTCGATCAGGCCTATGCCAACCACCTGGGCGACGCGACCCAGCTCAGTTCGCTGGAACTGGGCATCGACCAGGCCAGCCTGCTGGGAAGCTGCGACATCGGCTATAGCTGCGCCTATACCAACGGCATCAGTTGGCGGAACCCGACGGTGCCGCTACCCGTCACCGCCAATCCGCGCGACGTGTTCGAACGGCTGTTCGGCGATGGCGACGCGTTGGATGCCCAGAGCCGCCTTGTCCAGTTGCGGCGGCAATCGAGCATCCTGGACTTCGTGATGGACGACAGCGCCCGCCTGTCCGGCACGCTCGGCAGGGAGGACCGCCACAAGCTGGACGAATATCTGGAGGCGACCCGCGACATCGAACGGCGCATCCAGCGTTCCATTGCCTCGGGCGGCGGCGCCGAGGCGGCCGGGCTTGAGCGCCCGGCGGGCATCCCGGATTCGTTCGATGAGCATGTCCGCCTGATGATCGACCTGCAGGTGCTGGCGATGCAAGCCGACATCACCCGCGTCGGCAGCTTCATGATCGGGCGCGAACTCAGCAACCGCACCTATCCCGAAATCGGCGTGCCGGATTCGCACCATATGCTCAGCCATCACGGCAACAACCCGGAAAAGATGGCGAAGCTGGCGCGGATCAATCGGCATCATATGGAATATTTCGCTTATTATCTCGATCGGATGAAGGCGGTGAAAGATGGCGAGGGGTCGCTGCTGGACCGCACGCTGGTGCTGCGCGGATCGGCCTTCGGCGATCCCAACGAACATGATCATATGGACCTGCCCGTCATCGTAGCGGGCGGACTGGTGCCGGGCGACCGGCATATCGTTGCGCAAAAGGGGACTACCATGTCCAACCTGCTGCTGAGCGCGCTGCATCTGCTGGATGTGCCCGCAACCAGTTTCGGCGACAGCACAGGTCCGTTCGCGGCGCTGGCCCATGCATGATCCCGTCCGCCCAGTCATCGTCCTGTTCGCCCTGCTCGCATGGGGCGGCACCGTCCAGGCGCGTACCGTGGACGACGGGCTAGCGCGTGCAATCCAGGCGAACGATCTGGTCGGTGCCCAGACGGCGCTGACGCAGCACGCCAATCCCAACCAGCGCCTCGCCTTCAGCGCCACGCCGCTCGCCTGGGCGGTGAATATCCAGAACCCGGCGATGGTGGCCACCCTGCTGGCCGGCGGTGCGACCGCGAACGACGGTGACCAGGACGGCGTCACGCCGCTGTCGCTTGCCTGCGAACTGGGCGATGCCGGGATCGTCACGCAGTTGCTCGACGCGCACGCCGATATCCGCGCGGCGCGTGCCGATGGCGCGACCCCGCTTGCCATCTGCGCCCGCTATGGCCCGGCCGACGCCGTGGCGCGCATGCTGGCCATAGGCGCCCCCGCCGACAGGCCCGACAGCCGCGGCCAGACGCCGCTGATGTGGGCCGCAGCGTCCGGCCGGACCGAAGCGATCACCCTGCTGCTGAAGGCCGGCGCGAACCCGAACCGGGTGTCGAAGGGCGGCTTCACCCCCCTCTTCTTCGCTATCAAGAGCGGTGTCGTCCCGGCCAGCGAAGCCCTGCTCGCGGCGGGCGCTGACAGCCGTTATCGCGGCCCCGAAAATAGCAGCGCGATACAATTGGCGCTCTATCAGAAGAATTACGGTGCCGCCGCCCTGCTGGTCCCGCGTGGCGCGGACCTGGCCGAACGCGACCGGACCGGCGAGCAACCGCTCCATAGCGCAGCGGCCGGCGGCGATGCCAGATTGATCAGCCTGTTGTTGGCAAAGGGCGCCGATCCCAACGGTCTGACCGGCTCGTCGCGCATCAAGTGGGTGACGGAAGCGAATTTCGGCCAGCCGCCACCACCCATACCGCCGACGCCGCCTCTGCTGATCGCCGCCGCCAACGGACATGAAACCGCGATGAAGCTGCTGCTCGCTGCGGGCGCCGATCCGCGCTTCGTCGCGGTGGATGGCACCAATGTGGTGCTGGCGGCGGCCCGCGGCGGCAGCGCGGCCACGCTCGACTATGCCCTTGGCCTTGCCCCCGATGTTAATGTCGCCAACGCAAGCGGCATGACCCCGCTCCACCTGCTGATCGGCGGTGGGGTCCAGCTCGAACTGGAGGGAATGCTGCGTATCCTCGCTGCGCATGGCGCACGCACCGATATCCAGAGCAAATCCGGCGCCACCGCCGCACAGATGGCGGACAATGGCCTGGCCGAGGTGAAGCAGATTTTTCGCTCAGTCTTTCCCGACAAGACCGCAGTGCAGATGGCGGGTGCCACTCTGCAAACCGTTCCCCAAAACTAACAGCATCTAGCAGGGTGAATTATCGCATGACCATATCGCCAACTCATCGAACCCTAGCCTTGCTCACAGCGGCGTTTGCCGCACTCGCAACGATGGGGCCGCTGACAGCCGCGCCCGCAGCCAGTTCCGCACCCAAGGCGGCCATAGCCGCACGCCAGGCGGGCTATAAGAAGATGGGCGCCGCCATGAAGGCACTGAACGACCAGCTCAAGAGCGATGCACCTGTGAAGGCCACGCTAGTCGCTGCAGCCCAGGCCCTCGCCACAACGGCACGCGAACAGCCCAAATTCTTCCCCGCCGGCAGCGGCCCGGCTGCCGGTGTTCCCACCGACGCGCTGCCGAACATCTGGACCGACCGCGCTAACTTCGACGCGCAGATGGCCAAGTTGATCGGCGAATCCGGCAAGCTGGTGGTCGTCGCCAATGGCGGCAATGCCGAAGCGATCCGCGTCCAGGCCAAGGCGACCGGCGCGACCTGTGCCGCCTGCCATCGCCAGTTTCGTGCCGATACCTGACCGTGCCCGCCGCTGCCGCGTCCCTGCACGTCCGGATATGGGATCTTTATATTCGGCTGTTCCACTGGCTGCTGGTCGGCCTGCTCGCCTTTTCCTGGTGGAGTGGCGAGCGGCATGAGATGGAATGGCACCGCCTATCGGGCTACGCCATCCTCTTCCTGCTGGCCTTCCGCCTCTATTGGGGCTTTTTCGGTGGGAGGACAGCTCGCTTTGCGCATTTCGTGCGCGGACCGGGCGCGGCCATCGCTTATCTTCGCACGCTCGGGCAACGCCCATATCGCGCCACGCCCGGTCATAATCCGGTCGGCGGCTGGAGCGTGCTGCTGATGCTCGCGGCCCTGATGGGAATGGTGACAGCGGGGCTGTTCGCCGTGGATGTGGATGGCCTCGAATCCGGGCCGCTCGCCGACTATGTTAGCTTCGACCAGGGGCGCAGCGCGTCGGACATCCATGGTGTGTTGTTCAACCTGCTGCTGGCGCTGACCGCACTGCATGTGGTCGCGATCCTCTTCTATCTACTGCGCCTGCGCCATGATCTGGTCGGTCCCATGATCCATGGCCACCGTGCCGCATCCGCAGAGGATATGATCGATCATGTCGAAGCATCGCCATGGAAGGCACTTGTCGGCATCGTCATCGCCGCGGCCTGCACCTATGCTATCGCCACAGGCTTCCGCTTCTGACCTTAAGCCTTGGGCTCTTTAGCCTTCGCGTGGTGCTCGGGATGCGGCTGGCGAGGATGGTGACGAACTGAATTCGGATCAGGGGCACCCCACCAGCCCCAATCCGAGGCGAAGTCGTCAAACACGCCTCCTGAAACCGGCGCCCTCGACTGGCCACCAGAGGAAGCTCCTGACCATGCACCTTCGGTGCCCCCCCAATTGAGTCCCCACGAAGGAGTCCTGTCGATACGTATATTCCTCTCGATCTCGTTTGCCTGTGCGGCAGTCATGACCACCACCGCCGGCCATGCTCAGACGACGACACCGGACGATGGCGCGCGTCAGGACATTCTCGCGCTCGGAGCTGGCGTCGTCTGGGCATTATGTTGCCAGTGATGTCCGTCCGTTTCCAATCGCCGTCGCAGACATTTGCTAGGGTGACATCAATTTTCAGATTCGCGGGGCTGGTGCACGGGTCGATGTCTCGTCGGACCCATGGTTCGCGATCGGTCCGGTCATCGGACCGCTCCTACAACGCAGGGATGCCGATCGTCCCGTTGGCCTGCTTCCAGAGATCGACACCGCGATCGAGACGGGTGGTTTCGTCAGCTATCGGTTCGGCGGCAACGCGCTTGGAAGAACCGCAGCATGTCGAACTCGCGCTCATCCATGAAATATCGAACACCCATAACGGCATGCTGGCGAACGCGGAGCATAGCCGGACCTATTTCGGGATCGACCAAGCTAGCGCGAGCGCGAGCGGCCTTACGGCTCACCATCCGGGTTCCGGGATATCGGCGGGGGACCTCATGCTCTCCTACCGTTTCTGAGCCGCTACCTCGCTGATCAGCTTCTGGGGCGGTTACGCTCGACGGCCCATATGTGGACGGCCCCAGCTTGCAAGATGCATGCATATGTTTTTGATCGGATCGCTTGCGTTCATATGTCCAGCCTTTGTTGCGGTTGCACATGACCGCTAGCCAAGATGGTTTCCGCAGCGCGAGTTCCAAACAGCGTCGCGACCTGTAGCGGTCACTGTTGGGATGGACGGCCTCCTGCTTGAGTTCGCAACGACTCACTCTGGCACATTTCGATGCCGTACGGTGCCGTCCACCCCAACAGTGGCGCGGCGGCACCTTGAGGCCCTTTTGCTGATCGCTGCGACGAATGACCTCAACGACGAAATCGAGATAGCTGGCCTTGTCCATGAGTTTCAGGCGGTCATAAGCGCCGTCGGCAAAGAGATGCTTCACCATGGCTAACGCTTGCGAATACCATCAAGGATCGTCGGCGCGCCCACACTGTCCGAAATGTCGGCGGTAATAATGGGGACCATCAGCAGCCGGCCATCGGTGTCGACAGCAATGTGGCGTTTGCGCCCGACGATCTTCTTGCCTGCATAAAACCCGCGCTACTCTGCCGATAGCGCCTTGACTGACTGGCTGTCGATCACCGCTGCGCTCGGACTGACCTCCCGGCCCTGGCGCTCACGATCCAGCGTCAGTTCGATGTCGTGAATGGTCTGGAACAGAAACCTACGGGCCAGTTCTCGGAACCAGCCATAGACCGTTTGCCAAGCTCCAAAATGGATCGGCAGCATCCGCCCCGGCCAAACCCCGAACGAACCAGATCGCGAACTGCATTGATCACTTCGCGAAAATCCACCTCGCGAGGCCGACCGCGACGCCCGGGCCTGGGCATCATCGGCGTTATCCGCTCCCATTCCTCGTCGGTCAGATCACTCGGGTAGCGCTTCGTTTTCTCGGCAATCTGGGCCATTCGCCCCCGGCAGCGTCCACATCCTGAGCCTGAATCAAAACCGATGCCGCCTAGCAAATCCCGAAAACCGATCCACAAACAGCCTATGACGGCCTAAGCTTCATTGGCGCGGCATTCGCGAGACAGGAAATCAGCCGGTGAACCAACAATTATATCGACAGTAGCCACCAACCTTAGCGACGAAGACAACAGGCGATGCTCAGATTCAGGCGAATGAAGCACTGCTGAAATTCGTCTCCGTCCATGCCAATTTCCACAATCACTTCTCCCTCGAACGTCATCTCACCGATCGGAAGGCCTACAAAGAAGGAGCTCGGCCGCTCAGGGCGAGTGGCAGTCTCTCACGGCATAGCCCCCTGCCCTACTCGCTCGATGTGCATCCGGCATTGATGAAGACGCATTAAACCGACCACCCCGTCCATGACCATGCGTTGCGACCTACGCCTTAACAAAAAGACATATTTGAGTTGCTGACGTGCCCGGCGCTGCTAATCAAAATAGCCTCATGACGGAAAAGACGCGCTCTCCGGCACTCATGCGGTCGTTGGCATCAACGCCCCACATCCTGCTTGTAGAAGATGATCCGGAAATCTCTCGCCTGCTTGTAGACATGCTATCCGATAACGGCTTCAGTGCGTCCGCGGCCCGATCGGCGTGGGAGATGGACGGCTTCCTCGGTCGCGGGCAGGTCGACCTTATCGTGCTGGATTTGATGCTGCCGGGGGAGAATGGGCTGAGTATCTGCCGTCGGCTGCGCGCGTCATCCGACATACCGATCATAATGGTTACTGCGCGCGGTGAGGATGTCGACCGCATCATCGGTCTCGAAATCGGCGCCGATGACTATCTCCCCAAGCCGTTTAATTCCCGCGAACTCATAGCACGCATCCGTGCTCTCCTTCGTCGCACGCGAAGCGGTATCGATTCTGCGAGAGAAAGAGCAAAGCCGCTTGCGTTCGACGGTTGGGTGATCGACCCTGCCACGCGACGGTTGTGCGATCCCGAGGGGGTGACAGTCGCGCTGACAAGCGTGGAATTTGATCTCCTTCTCGCCTTTTGCCGAAATTTCGGCCGGGTTCTCTCGCGCGAACAGTTGATCGAAAGCGTTCACGGCGGGCCGGTGGGGCAGATCGATCGCAGCATCGACGTTCATGTGAGCCGGATCAGGCAGAAAATCGAAACAGATCCACGCGACCCCACGCTGATCAAGACAGTGAGGCTGGGCGGCTATATGTTCACGCCCCAGGTGGAGGAAGGGTGATGCGGTGGCCACGTCTGGAGTTCAATAGAGTCCAGACGCAGATCAGCCTGCTTGCCGTCATTTCGATTCTGCTCGGCATTCTACTGACAGTTACCGTGGTTCTTCTATTCAACGTGCGGGTTCCCGATCGCGATTCGGCAAATGAGATCCAACGGATGGCCGCCGTCGCTCAGCTTGCAGAGGCTGCGAATGACCCTGCAAAGGTCGCGATCATTGTCGAGACGGCGCAGCGCGCGAACATCAAGGTCCAGCTTGGGAAGCGGACAGATTTCCAAGGTGCCGAGACGTCGCCCAATTATAACGAACCCGATACCAACCAGCGTGAAAGGCTCCGCAGCATCCAGCTCGTTCGCCGGTTTTCCGACAGCCAGTTGGTTGCGCGACTCAGCAGCGGCGAGGTGCTCGTTTTCGAGCCCGAGACAACGCACATCTGGGGTTTCGTCGGGGCTCTCGTAGCGCTGATGACGCCAATGGTGATCCTGCTGATCCTGGTATTGTCGGTTTATGCAGTTCGCCGGATCATTGCGCCGCTGTCCACGCTTGCGACGGCCGCGCAATCTTTCGGGCGCTCTCCGCACGATGATCGGCTGATCGTTCGCAAGGGGCCGATTGAGATTGTTCAACTTGCCGACGGGTTGAACGATATGCGCTCGCGAATCCGTGCTCTCATCGATGACCGTACGCGAATGCTTGCGGCGGTCAGCCATGATCTGCGCACGCCGCTGACGCGGTTACGCCTGCGCGTGGAACGCGTCGCCGATCAGCCGATGCGCGAGGGGATGTTGCGCGAACTCGAGCGTGTCGATCGGATGCTGCGCGAGACTTTGGACTTCCTGCGCGACGACGCCGGTGGCGAAAGGCCATCGCGTGCGGATCTGCCAAGCATCTTGCAAACCATCTGCGCCGACTTCGCGGATATCGGCCATGATGTCTCCTATGAGGGGCCGGCGCGTCTCACCTGGATATGTCGGCCCAGCACATTGGCGCGGGCCATCAGCAATGTCGTGGACAATGGTTTGCAGCATGGCTCCAAAGTGCGCGTCCGCTTGCATGTCAACCAGGACACTGCCGCCGAAATTGATATCATCGACAATGGCGCGGGGATTCCGGAGTCTCTACACGACCAGGTGTTCGCCCCCTTCTTCAAGGTTGATGACGCAAGAGGCGGCAGTTCCGGGGGCTTTGGATTGGGCCTTTCCATTGCGCGAGCGACAGTACGATCTCATGGCGGGGACATTTTTCTAAGGCAGGAGATACCAGCCGGGTTCACGGTCAGGATCGTCATCCCCAGTATGAACCTGTAGTTTTTCGCACACCGAGCGACGAAACAACTCTTCACACAAGTTAAAACTACGCCGTCGCGGCCTCCTCTAACTCTGCGGCTCCCATGGAGCGAAGCAGATGAGGTGGCGCGCGATGTCCACAGTCGATACGAAGACGCAGACCCACCTTCGCCTGCAGATCCCTTCTCCGTCCGCGCAGAATTTCGGGGCGCGTGCGATGGCGACGCGCTTGCTCAACACCTTCGTGCTTACCGTGCTGGCGCTCATGCCTGTGCCCGCCGAAGCGCAGGACGATGATGAAGGCGTGCGGGAAACCCGCGTGACGCTGGGAGCACGGCTGGTCCCCAGCTTTCCGGGTGCCGACGGAATGGGCCTGCGCCCCTATGTCGACGTTTCGCGCAGGCGCGGAGACGAGCTGTTTCCTTTCAGGCCGCCTGATGAGAATCCCAGCGTGGTGGCCTACAACCGGGGCGCCATAATATTCGGTCCCGTAATTGGTTTGGTGGGGGAGCGTCGCCGAGACGATGTCGGTGGGCTCGACAAGGTCGCCTTCACTGTAGAAGCGGGCGCTTTCGTTCGCTACTCGCTCGATTCTCATTTTTACCTGTCGGCCGAAGCGCGGCAGGGGGTCAACGGGCATAAGGCGCTCACCGGCGTGATCAGGGCCGACTATGTCGCGCGCGACGGCGATCGGTGGCTATGGTCCCTTGGACCGCGATTGACCCTGGCGAGTGGCCGCTATGCGAAAACCTATTTTGCCGTCACGCCGCGCGAGGCGGCTGCGACGGGCCTGCCCGCCTATCGCCCCGACGGCGGTCTGTTCGCTGCGGGCGTGGCCCTCGGCGCACGTCGGCAATTGAGCCGCCGCTGGGGCGTTTTCGGCTATGCCAAATATGACAGATTGCTCGGCACCGCAGCAGACTCGCCCATCGTCGACCGTTTCGGTTCGCGGAATCAATGGTCCGGTGGCTTGGCGGTGAGTTACGTCTTCGGACGCCGCCAGAAGTGATCGGGCCGTTCCAAAGCGTAGAGGGCAACCGCCCGCAGCTTGCGGGCGGCGCCATCCATGGGTGAAGTTGCAGGCCCTCGCCCGCGCCGTTGGATTCTCATTGGCCTTGCGATCGTTATCGTCATCATCGGTATTGTCGGTTTTGGCGTTCTTGGCTTTGCCCGCCGCGAGTCACCCCCCATTGCGACGAAGTCCACGCCGGCGCTCACCGTGGCCGTGGCAGCGCCGCGCCGGGTCGTCTGGCCGGTAAGCTTCTCCGCGCAGGGTTCTCTCTCGCCTTGGCAGGAGGCCAGCATCGGCGCTCAGGTCGGCGGCTATCCGCTCATCGAAGTCCGCGTAAATGTTGGCGACCATGTGGCGAAAGGTGACGTGCTCGCGCGCATCGACTCCGCGCTGCTGCAGGCTGACGAGGCGCGGCTGGAGGCGAGCTACGCCGAAGCCGAGGCCAATCGCCAGCGCGCAATCAACCTTCAGCTCCGGGCCAGCGGTGCGATCAGCGCGGTGGATGTTCTCCAGTTCGTCACCAAGGCCAAGATGGCCGCCGCCGAACTCGCATCCAAGCGTCTCCAGTTGCGCTATACCGTCGTCGTTGCCCCCGATGACGGCGCCATTAGTGCGCGCACCGCCACATTGGGTGCGGTCGCTGGCGTTGGCCAGGAACTGTTTCGGTTGATCCGTCAGGGTCGCCTTGAGTGGCGCGGAGAACTCACGGCCGTGCAGCTCGTGCAGGTGAAGCGAGGCCAGCCAGTCGCACTCGACCTTCCCGACGGCAGTCAGGCCTTCGCCCGCGTACGCCAGACCGCACCCAGCCTCGATCCGCAGTCCCGCCTCGGCATCGTTTACGCCGATCTAGCGCCCGGAAGCCGGGCGCGCGCAGGCATGTACGCCAATGGCTCGGTACGGCTGGGCGAAAGCCCGGCGCTGGTCGTCCCGGCGGCCAGCGTCATCATTCGGGACGGTCGCAATTATGTTGTGAAACCCGCAGATCCGGGCGCGACACCGCGCGTCGCCCTGTCGGAGGTGAAAGTTGGCCGTCGCAACGGGTCCGACGTGGAAATCATCGATGGACTTGGCCAAGGCGATCAGGTGGTCATCCAGGGTGCGGCCTTCCTCAACGAGGGCGATGTCGTCCGCGTGGCAACGGTGGAAAGGCGAGGAACTTCGGCCGCGGGCGCGAGGCGCGATCGGTGAATCTCGCCACATGGTCGATCCGCAATCCGATTCCGGTCATCCTGCTCTTCACGCTGCTCGCGCTCGGCGGCCTTTGGGGATTTTTTAATCTCCCTATCCAGGACTTGCCCGATCTCGACCGACCGACTGTTACGGTGACGCTCACCCAGCCAGGCGCTGCGCCGGCGCAACTTGAGACTGAGGTCGCGCGCAAGGTCGAGGATTCGATCGCAAGCGTGGCTGGCGTCAGGCACATCACGACCTCGATCAGCGACGGGCAGGTCGCGATTACCGCTGTATTCGCCCTTGAAACGGCGATCCCCGAGGCGCTCATCAGTGTGAAGGACGCTGTCGACAGGGTTCGTTCCGATCTACCTACCGATGTGCTTGAACCCACGGTCAGCGCGGTGCGCACCAGCGGCGGCGCCATCCTGGTCTATGCCGTGGGCTCCTCGCGGATGAATGAGGAGGAACTGTCGTGGTTCGTCGACGACACGCTGGCCAAGGCCATCTCGGCCATTCGAGGCATCGGACGCTTCGAGCGGATCGGAGGCGTGAACCGCGAGGTCCGTGTCGAGGTCGATCCGGTGCGCATGGCGGGGCTAGGCGTCACCGCGGCTGACGTCTCGCGGGCGCTTCGTCAGGTCCAGCAGCAATCCTCGGGCGGTCGCGGCCAGATCGGCGGCCAGGAACAGTCGGTTCGCACCATCGCAACCGTGCGGCAGGCCGCCGACCTAGCCGCATTGCCGATCGTGCTTCCGGGCGGACGCCATCTGCGCCTCGATCAGGTCGCTACCGTCAGGGACACGGTCGCCGAACGGACGCAGCTCGCGCGCCGCGACGGCAAGCTTGCAGTCGGCTTCCAGATTTATCGGGCAAAGGGGTTCGACGAGACCAGGATCGCCGAAGATGTGCGGAGGGCGCTGGAGCAGATCAGGGTACAACATCCCTCATTGAGCTTCGATCAGGTGTCGGGCACGGTCGATTTCACGCTTGATCAATATCATGCCTCAATGGACATGCTCTACGAGGGCGCCTGCCTGACGGTCCTCGTGGTGTTTCTATTCCTGCGCGACTGGCGAGCGTCGCTGATCGCATCGACGGCGCTGCCGCTTTCGATCCTGCCGGCGTTCGCGGGCATGGCTGTGCTCGGGTACAGCCTCAACGTCGTGACCTTGCTGGCGCTCGCCATCGTAGCGGGCATCCTGGTGGACGATGCGATCGTCGAAATCGAGAATATCGAGCGCCATGCGCGGTCGGGCAAGCCGATCCGCGATGCCGCCAAGGAGGCGGTATCCGAGATCGGGCTCGCGGTGATCGCGACGACGATGAGCCTGGTGGCGGTGTTCTTGCCGACCGCGATGATGGGCGGCGTGGCGGGCCTGGTTTTCAAGCAGTTCGGCTGGACCGTGGTAATCGCGGTGCTTTCCTCACTGCTGGTCGCCCGTCTGCTGACGCCGATGATGGCAGCATACATCCTCAAGCCGCGTCCACCCAGGGAAGAAAAGGACGGCTGGGTGATGCTTCGCTACCTGACGGCCGCGAACTGGTGTCTTCGACATCGGCGCATCGCGATCGGCGGTGCGGCTTTGTTCTTTGTTGCGTCGCTCGCCCTGGTACCGTTTATCCCCTTCGGTCTGCTGCCAACCACGGATCGCGGTAGCACCACGATCAACTTCGAGCTTCCGACCGGAAGCTCGCTCGACGACACGCTCGGCGTTGCCGAGGCCACCCGGCTCGCCATCAAGGACGTGCCGGGAATACGGACGATCTTCACGACCATAGGGCAACCTCAACAAGCGGGAAGGGGACTTCAGCAAGCCGGCAGGATTGAAAAGGGAGCGCTCGTACTGGCGCTCGCCGCCCCCAACGAGCGTCCGTCGCAGGCGGAAATCGAGAAGCAGGTCGGCGCCCGCCTGCTCGCCATTCCAGGCGCGCGTTTCTCGATCGGCGCGGGTCGTCCGGGCGAAAAGATGCAGCTCACGCTTTTCGGCGACAATAGCCAGGCGCTCGTCGCCACGGCGGAGCAACTCGCTCGCGAACTGCGGGAGGTCGCGGGGCTTTCCAATATCCAGACCACGGCCAGCCTCGATCGGCCGGAAATCGTGATCAGACCGGATCTCGCGCGCGCCGCCGAACTTGGCGTCACCACCCAGACGATCGGCGATGTCGTGCGCGTCGCAACGGCGGGCGACCGCGACCAGAATGTCGCGCGCCTGAACCTCGACAATCGACAGCTCTACATCCGGGTGCGGTTCCCGGACCTCGACCGGTACAGCCTCGACACCTTCGCCAATCCGCGCGTCAACGCCCGCGATGCGCTGGTGCCGTTGTCGAGCGTGGCCGATCTTTCGATCGAGAGCGGACCAGTGCAGATCGATCGCTATGACCGCCACCGCTATGTAACCGTCAATGCCGACCTTGGCGGCGTCCCGTTAGGCACGGCGCTCAAACAAGCCGCGGCGCTTCCGGCATTGCAGAACCTGTCATCGGGTGTCCACCTGATGAAGACAGGCGATGCCGAGATTCAGGCCGAACTCGCCTCAGGCTTCGGCCTTGCAATCGTGGTCGGGATTCTGTGCGTGTTCTGCGTGCTTGTCCTGCTGTTTGCGGATTTCCTTCAACCCATCACGATCCTCGCGGCACTGCCTTTATCGATCGGCGGCGCGTTCCTGGCATTGCTTGTCGTGGGCAGTGCCTTCGACATTCCCTCCATGCTCGGCCTCGTGATGTTGATGGGCGTCGTCGCCAAGAATTCGATCCTGCTCGTCGAGTTCGCGATCGTTGGCATCCGCGATCGCGGGCTTTCGCGCAGCGACGCGCTGATCGACGCCTGTCACAAACGCGCCCGCCCGATCGTGATGACCACCGTCGCCATGATCGCCGGCATGGCGCCGATCGTGCTCGGCCTTGGTTCGGGGGCAAGCTTCCGGCAACCGATGGCGATCGCCGTCATCGGCGGCTTGCTCGCCTCGACGGCGCTTAGCCTGCTGATCGTGCCGGCCGTGTTCACCTATCTCGACGACCTCGAGCAATGGATCAAGCGGCGCTTTCATCCATCCGGTCGATCAAGTCCGAAAGGACCCGGTTTCGAGGCTGGAGCTGTTGTTGAATCAGTTCCAGGCCCAACACAAGGGAGACCCCATGATGCGTGATATTGGCCGTGCGATCCTGCTCGCCGTCATCTTCTCCACGGCTTCGGACGCAGAGGCGAACACCAGTGACGGAAGCAGCCTGTCAGCGCTCGATCGAAATGGCGATGGCTATCTGGATCGCGCCGAATTCCGCGCAGCCGTGCGCGTTCGTTTCGATGCGATCGATAGCGATCGGAGCGGGTCGATCACCAGGGGTGAACTTCGCGGCTATGCCTTCAAGCATCTGATCTTCAAGGCCCGCGACCCCATTCTCTCCCTCCGCCATCGCCCGAAAAACCCGCCGTTCGACGCCAATGGAGAAATGTCGTTCGAGGCCTTTGTCCATATGCTGGAGGTACAGCGGTTCGACGTGGCCGACACGGATCATGACGGCCGGGTGTCCCGAGAAGAAGCGCGCATTGAAGACGGTTGAGGCACGCCGTTTGGATACCCGTGCCGGCGGAATTCGGCCGCTCCGACCCCCGCGTGACAGTCCGGCAGTTCGCCCAGGGCTATCCCGCAACCTGGCCGGGCCGCCCCGCGCTGGCCTCGGTCACCCTTGATAAGAGTCCAACTGTAAATAAGCCTACACAATGTTTCCCCTTGTTATAGAGCGCGACGCCGGTGCGCTGAAGTCGGTCGGGATCGATGCCTTGACAGCAAAGAAATAGTCGGACAAATTAATTTGAAAACACTGTTTCATATACGTAAATGAAGCGCGCCCGGGCGAGGAAATGTTGCAATGACTATCACGAGACGAAGCCTTTTTAGCGCCGTCGCAGCGGCGGGGTTGGTTGGTGCGTCGAAGGCCTTGGCAGCCGATCTGGTTCCTCCTGATTTCGATCAAATCGCCAAGGGGGCATTCGAACCAACCTGGAATTCTCTCAATGCCGGCTATCGGGCGCCCGACTGGTTCCGCGACGCCAAGTTCGGGCTTTGGGCGCATTGGGGTGCGCAATGCGTCCCGGAGGCGGGCGACTGGTACGCTCGCAGTATGTACATGCCCGGCCAGCCTGCCTACGACCACCATCTCAAGACTTATGGCCACCCGGCCGATACCGGCTTCATCGACATTTATCCCCGATGGCAGGCGGAGAACTGGAACCCCGAGGACCTGCTGGATCTCTACGCCAAGGCTGGTGCGAAATATTTCGTGGCCATGGCCAATCACCACGACAATTTCGACGCCTACCAATCGAGGTTCCATGACTGGAACTCGGTCCGTGTCGGTCCCAAGAGGGACATCATCGGCCTATGGGCGAAGGCCGCCCGCAAGCAGGGCTTGCGTTTCGGCGTCTCCAATCATTCGGCCCATGCTTGGCACTGGTTCCAGACCGCCTACGGTTATGACACCGAAGGGCCGCGCAAGGGTGAGCGCTACGATGCCTTCAAACGCTTCGCGGTGGATGGGCAAGGGAAATGGTGGGAAGGTCTGGATCCACAGCAGCTCTATGCCGGCTCGGTCATGCCGCTGCCGGAGGGTGTCGAGACGAACGCCGCCGCCGCCGCGTGGCACGAGGCCAACGACCGTGTGTGGACCGAGAAGGCTCCGCTGAACAATCCGGCATTCACCCGCCAATGGTATTTGCGGTGCAAGGACCTGATCGACAGCTATCGGCCCGATCTCGTCTATTTCGACAATTTCGACCTGCCGCTTGAGCAGGCGGGCCTGGACATCGCCGCCCATTACTACAACGCGTCGGTGCAATGGCACGGCAAGCTGGACGCGGTCATCAACATTAAACCCCACGACACCCACCGCCCGGGGATCGTCGCCGACGTCGAGCGGGGCCTGCGCAGCGAGATCAGCCCCGAGCCGTGGCAGACCGATACCTGCATCGGCGATTGGCACTATAATCGCCGGATATTCGAGGAGAAGCGTTACCTGCCCGCCGCCGAGGTCATCCATCGGCTTTGCGACATCGTTTCCAAGAACGGCAATCTGCTGCTCAGCATTCCCGTTCGCGGCGACGGCACGATCGACTCCGAGGAGCGACGGATCGTCGAGGAGATCGGCGGCTGGATGGGCAGGTTCTCCGACGCGATCCACGGCACGCGGCCTTGGACGATCTTCGGTGAAGGACCGACGACCGTAGCTGCGGGTATGTTCAGCGAAGGCAAGCAGAAGCCGTTCACGCCTCGGGACATCCGTTTTACGACAAAAGGCGACGCGCTCTATGCGATTACCCTGGGTCAGCCCGAGGGGGGAGAGGTCGTTGTCACGACTCTCGCTAGAGACGACCGCCACGTCAGGAGAGCAGTGCGACGGGTGACCATGGTCGGCGACAAGACGCCGCTGGCCTTCCACCAGGATCAAACGGGCCTCCGGGTGACCTTGCCCGCCGGCGCGCGGCATCCGTTCGGCGTTGCCTTCAGAATCGAGGGAGTTTTGTAGCTTTAGCGGCGCGGAACGATGAAGGACTCCCCATCCGCGCCACTTGTGGCGGCGTTGAGAGTGTCGGCGGGAGTGCGGGTAAAAGGAAGCGGCGAGGAAAACGTTGCACTCTAGGCCATTCCAGGCCCGTTCAATTCGAACGTTGCATCGCTCGAAGTTTATCGCGTGCTCAACTGGTTCCGGGACGCGAAGTTCGGGAACGGGTCGCACAGGAGGGCCGCAGGCCGTGCCCGGACAGGGCGACTGGTAAGCAGCGAGCGTGTTGTGTGTCCGTCGCGTGAATGGTAGCCGCATCAAAATTTCGCCGAATTCGATTGTTGAGAAGGGTGATAACGATGAAGACGCTTCTGGCACTCGCGCTGAGCTTGGTCTGGGGTGTGTCGGCCGCATCGGCAACGACATGGCCTGAGGGGACCAAGGCGGCGGTGGTGCTGACCTACGACGACGCCCTGGACTCCCAACTCGACCATGCCGTGCCGGTGCTGGACGCGGCTGGGTTCAAGGCGACCTTCTTCCTTTCTGGCTTGAAGGTGGAGGCTGTTCCGCGTTGGCGCGCCGTGGGCGCGGAGGGCCATGAACTTGCCAACCACACCATCTTCCACCCCTGTCCTGCCTCCAAATTTTCCACCGACCCGCGCAACACATCCGAGGCCTATACGCTGGCGAGCATGCTGAAAGAGATCGAGCAGCAGAACGTTTTTCTGACCGCGCTGGATGGCAAACCGACCCACGGATTCGCATCGCCATGTGGCCAGACCATGGTCGGCTCCCTCGATTATATCGAGGCTCTCAGGGCCGCGAATCTGGTGACCTATGTGCGCGGGGTCTACGCCTCGTCCGACGACCTCCGCGCCGACGTCGACCGGATGGATCCGATGCATATCCCCTCACGTGGCTTCGATGAGGGGGTCACAGGTGCGCAGTTGATCGATTTCGCCAAGCAGGCGCAAGCAGGCGGTGGCATGGCGGTCTACCTGTTCCATGGCGTCGGCGGTGACTACCTGCAGGTCTCCGACGCCGCGCATCGCGAGCTGATCGCATGGCTCGCTGCCCACCGTAGCGAGGTCTGGGTGACCACCCTGCAGGGTGCGCTGGATTGGGCCAAGGCGCATCCGAATCCGCAAAAATAAGTGGTGTCCCGAATAAACCGACCAACGGGATACCCACCAATCCACGCCAAACCGTTCGTGAAGAGGCTGAAAAACGACGCTGTGGACGCACGCAGCGGCCATTGCCGAAGCGGCTGCCGTTTAGCTGCGTTGCGGGATTGAACAGCTCGAGCAGATTGCGCGCGCGAATGTCCTGAGACCATGTGCCGCGAAAGCGCGACGCATCGTTCAACTGCCAGTTGCCACCCAGCTTCCCTGTCGTGACACCGCCCGAGATGCTGTAGTCCGCGTATCGAAGGCCGCGCTGAAGCCGCCTGAGGTCAGGACATGACGTTCGGCCGGACGCGCGGTCGACGTAGGGCGTGTCTGGCAACCAGACAGCAACAGGATCGCGAAAGCTGTCAGTGGGATGCGACACAACGTAACCGTCCGATTGTTCTTGCGATTACATAGAGTAATCGCAAGCCGATTGTTACCGCAGTGTTTGGGCCTTGAAGCGGGCGGCGAGTTCGGGATCATCGACGAAGGCATCGAGGAAGTCGTACCAGGCTTGAGTCGTAAGGCGCGCATTTCTAAGCATGTCGCCCAATTCTTCGACGCCGTCGTCGGTCAGCGCTGTGACGGCCTCGTCCGGGCCGGTGTAGACGCTGATGATGGTGCCGTATGTCAGGTTGTCGTCATTCCAGACGATCGCTTCGAGCAACTCCACGTCCTCGCCGAGCATCGTGGCGACATAGTCGAGGGTGCGGATGTGAGTGACCGTGGCCATCAGGCAGCGAGGGCTTGAGGCGCGCTTATCGGTGCCCATTTCCACGGCAATAATTCGTCGATCCGGTTGATCTTGTGATCGTGGAGACGCTCGAGCACGTCGGCGAGGTACGCCTGCGGATCCAGGCCGTTCATCCTGGCGCTTTCACGTGCCAGCGTCTCGGCGCCTGTGTCGGCGCCAGCGAAGAGCCAGTTACGCCGTCCCAGAGCGATGCCTGATTCATTGTGCTGCTCCTTTTCAAATGGTGGGAAACAGGGATTTTTGGTTTTCGTCTTGAGTGCGACACGGACTTTTTCGCGGGATCGCGGCTTGGATTTCGGGTTTTTCGAGGTCCGCGGCGCGGATTTGATGCGGTGCACCAGGCATAATCTGCTCGGTCGGGAGCAAGCCAGCTTCGACGACACAGCGGATTTTGTGGTTTGTGACGCCGAACTTGGCTGCGGCCTCCGACATGGTGAGCCATTCACCGCCTCGTGGCGACGAGCCACATCTGCCAGCGTCGCGCTATTGACACCGACGGATCCGATGATCTCCACCTTCTGCTGATCCGTCCACCGCCACCGCCGTTCCTGACCCAGTATCTCCGTCCGCATCGCAAACCTCAATCATGAGACGTCGCTATGACCGTCTCTTACGAAATCACCCCGCTATTAGGCGGGCCGTACCAATCGGGCGGTTACCGGAGATCATCCATCCGATGCCTATCATCCCCTCCCCTCATAGTCCTGCGTCGGCGGCGAAGCCTCGATTGAGGATTGTCGCTCCTGCGGAAATGGCGCTCACGAGCAGAAACGCGATCATGAAACCGGCATAGGTGTCGAACGGCCGTGTACCCAGTTCGAGCGCTGCGGCCGCAACGCAAATGCCGAGCGACAGGCTAAGCTGCTGGAACGTGCCATATAGGCTAGTCGCGGCGCTCATCCGCGATTGCTCGACATCGACGAAGGCAACGGCGTTATAGGCTGTGAACAGGAAAGACATGAAAAAGCCCGAGGCCACCAAGATCGCGACGATCGCGGCCAACGGCCAGTCTGGGCGGAAAAAGGCGCAACTGGCATAGCCGATGCTGGCGGCTATCGTGGCAGCTGTGAGGCTGTCACGATAGCCGAACCGGCGGATGATAGCTGGCGCGATCGGCTTCATCGCCAACGCCCCGACCGCGCTCGCCATCATGATCGTGCCGGTTGTCGCAGCAGATAAGCCAAGGCCGATTTGGAACAGCAGGGGTAACAGGAATGGCTGCGCACCCTGCGTGATCCGCGCCAGATTACCCGCCGCCACCGACAGCCCGAAGGTCGGGATGCCCAACAGCGACAGGTCGAGGATCGGGTCGCTGATCCGGCGGGCATGGTGCAAATAGGCGAAGGCCAACACCGCCCCACTGCCCAGCAGCAGGACTATCACCAGGACGGACAGCGGGCGGCTGGCCAGTTCGAAGCCGAATATCAGGCAGCCCAGCGCCATGCCCGACAACAGGAATCCTTTGCCATCAAATCGGCCGGGGGCGTCGTCCTTTACCTGCGGGATTAGCAGGAGCGACAAGACGAGCCCGACCATGCCGATCGGGATGTTGATGTAGAATATCCATCGCCAGTCCAGATAGGTGACGATCAGGCCGCCGACCGGCGGTCCCACGATCGGCCCGACCAGAGCGGGCATCACCAGCCAGGACAGGGCCGCGACCAGATCCTGTCGCGCCACGCTGCGCAACAGGACAAGGCGGCCGACGGGAACCATCATCGCCCCGCCCAGCCCCTGGATGAAGCGGGCCGCGACCAGCATGACGAGGCTGGTGGACTGGGCGCAGGCGATCGATCCCGCCATGAAGACGGCAATCGCACCACAAAAGACGGTGCGGGAGCCGAAACGGTCGGCTAATCGCCCACTGGCGGGAATGAACACCGCGAGGGACACCAGATAGGCCGTCAGCGCAAGGCTGAGGCTGGACGCCGTGACCTCTAGATCGCGCGCCATGGCAGGCAGGGCGATGGTCAGCACCGTCGCGTCAAGTTGTTGCATGAACAGCGCAAAGGCGACGACCAGCGCGATAATGCGGTAGTTGCGGGGCTGATCAGACAACGGAATGCCCCGATTTTATGGGAAAGGAAGCGTCTCGACCGCTGGTTTCCGGCGCGATCTTATCCGGCCATATTTTCCAGCCCTGACCTGTCGCCCCTTGCGTCGCTGCCAAGAACACGTCGCTCCAATCTCTGTGCAACCGAATCCCGGATCGGATCGCCCGCCCGGATCTTACGCCAAGTATTATAGCTGATGCCAAATTGCATCATCAGCACGTCACTCGTCTGGCCAACCATTCCGGCCACCATATGATCGACCACATGCTGCGGCACCGGCCGCATCGTGGCGAGACGGGCATTGGTCATTATCTCCTCTCCCCTATGAAAGTGCGAGCGCGACACTCATGCCGCGCCCGCGATGGTCGTTCAGAAAGAAACCCGCACGCCTGCCGTAATATAACGGCCGATGGGGTCATATGCGCTGCTCGCCGCCGTGGTGAAGGTGGTGACGGGCGGAGGCGACAGCGGCGGCGCGCGATTGAACAGGTTCGCCACCGACAGGTAGATCTGCTGCTTTCCGCCGCCGATGTTCAGATTATAGGTGCCGGTGACGTTGGTGTAGAACACCGCGGGCGTACTGTTGTCGTTGATGTCGATACCTTCGATCCGGGTGGCGTCCAGTTTTGCCGCGCTGATGAAGCGTTCCTGCACGAACAGGGAAAAGGCCTCGTTCGACCAGTTTGCCTGAAGCACCCCGCTCCATTTGGGCGTGATCGTTTCACCCAGCCCTTCGCGGACCGGAGAACCCGGCGTCTGCGAATTGTTCGTCGTCGCATGGTTGCCGATCAGACGCACATTAAGGTCGCCGCCGGCAAAGTCGGTCTTGTAGCCAATCTCGAAATCTATGCCCGCGACGGTCTGCACCGCCAGATTGAGGTTGGGGCGCAGGATGCTGAGCGATCCCGAAGGCAGCACCGTGATGTTCGCGCACTGGACCTGATTGCCCGCCGCACATTCGTCGACCACCCGCTGTTCTGGCAGCGTGGAGATCGCGTCTTTCAGTTTGATCTTGTAATAGTCGAGCGACGCCTGGAAGCCGGGCAGCCAGCCGGGCTGATAGACGCCGCCGAAGGTCAGGGTGCGCGCGCGTTCCGGCTTCAGATTGGGGTTGCCGGTGGCGAAGTTCACCTGCGGCGTGGTCACGCCATTATAGACGACATTGCCGTTGAGCTGCGTCGCGGGATTGAACAGTTCGAGCAGGTTGGGCGCGCGAATATCCTGTGACATGGTGCCACGCAGGCGCAGGGCATCGTTCAATTCCCAGCTTCCGCCCAGCTTCCATGTCGTGACGCCGCCTGATGTGCTGTAATCGGCGTAGCGCACCGCGCCATTGAGGTCGAGCGACTGGGCGATCGGGCTGTCCTTCAGGATCGGGATCGCGACTTCCAGATAGCCTTCCCGGATATCATATTCGCCGGAGAATGGCAGAGGATTGAAGAAGCGATAAGGCCCCTGACGCCCGGACAGCGCGGCTGGTCCGCCGCGGATACCGGTGAAGTCGATGCGCGTGGGCGACAGCGCGTCGGTGGTCTGGTTCGCCGTTTCCTTGCGATATTCGACACCCGCAGCGATCGCGATCGGCCCGGCCAGCTGGATGCTTTCGCCCAGGTCGCCGTTGATGTTGGCGGACACGACATGCTGGCGCAGGCGCAGGTTCAGCACATTGTCGCCGGTGACATAGTCGGTGATCGCCTGATTGGCCGCTTGCGGTCCGAACAGGTTGCGCGGGGTGCAGCCCGAGTCGAGACCCGCCAGCGTGGAGCGGCAGACGATCTGGCCGGACGCATTGCGCACCGCGTCGGCGGACGCATAGAGGTTGCGCGCAATGGTCAGGTTATTGGAACGCAGTTCCTGATCGGATTGGCCGAAATTATAGGACGCATCATATTTCCACGGTCCGCCCAGGTCGCCACGCACGCCGACCGAGCCATGATAGACGTCGATGGTCGATTCATTTTCGACCAGCGGGAGTTCCTTTTCGAACCGGCCGAGCTGGAACGACTCGACATTGGCCGCAATCATGCGGGCCAGGATGTCGGCCGGCAGATAGGCATTGTCGCGATAGATGGTGTAGGCCGCGTTCGACCCCACATTCTGGCTAACGAATGCGCCTTGGTTCGTGTGACTGCGGGCATACAGCCCTTCGACGAAGAAGGTCGCCGCCGACGACAGATCGAATTCGGCGCGGGCGAAGCCGTTATACCGTTCCTGCGTGGGTTGCAGGCCGATATTGGCACGCGCACCGTCGCCGCCGCTCTGGAATGCCGTGCCTGTCACCGTGCCATAGTTGAAGGGCGCAGACCTGCCGCCCTCCAGAAACTGCGTGCCCCTGAGCGGCCCCGAACTGATCAGGCCGCCATAGGTGCCGATCGAACTGCGGATCGAGGGGATGATGAGGTTGAGCGGACGCGCGCCTGCCACAGGGTTCACGATCTGCCCTGCATTGCCGTCGAACCAGTCGCGCCCGGTTTCCTGATCCGCGCGCAACCCCTTCTGGTAGAAATAATCCACGCCCGCGACGAAACGCAGCCGGTCGTCGGCGCCCGCCGTGCCATAGGCCAGCGAGCCGCCAAAGGATGGCAGGTCGCCGTGCGTCGAAATACCGGTCAGCGCCTCGGCCTTGAAGCCCTTGAGCTTGGTGTCGAGGACGAAGTTGACGACGCCCGCCACCGCGTCCGAACCATAGGCCGCCGATGCGCCGCCGGTGACGACATCGACCCGGCTGACCAGCTCCTGCGGAATGATGTTGATGTCGACCGACCCGCCACTGTTGGTCGCAGGCAGGCGACGTCCGTCGAGCAGGATCAGTGTCCGCTGCGCGCCAAGGCCGCGAAGGTTGAGCAGATTCTGGCCGCTGCTGCCGCCACGGCTGTTGGTGGTGGACGGGCTGGATGTCTTCGTGCTGCCGCTGAAGGCCGGCAACTGATTCAGGCCGTCGGCCAGATTAGTTGGTGCTGCGACGCGCAACTGTTCGGAACTGGCCATCGTCACCGGGGTCGGTGTCTTGAAGCCGTTGGCGACGCGGCTGCCGGTGACGACGATCGATGCGTCATCGACGGCGGCCGTGCCCTGTGCAGGTGGCGCATCATCGGCAGGCGTCGCCGTTTCCGCGACCGGCGCGGCCGCATCCTGCGCCATGACCGGCGTTGCGATCGCCAGCGCCAATGCCATCGGCATCAGCGCTGACCCTTGCGCGAACAGGCTTTTCAGTTTGGTGTGCATCTCAAATTCTCCCGGATTTTTTATCGTTGGTTTTGAAACGTCAGTGAGTGTTTAGGCCTGATCCTCTGCGCGGCGGTTGATACGGCTGCCGATCAGCAGCGCGAGCAGGGAAATGACGGCGGCGGCGGCGCACCACGCGCCGGGGATCGCCTTGTCCCCCGTCACGCCGATCAGCGCGGTGCTGATCGCCGGGGTAAAGCCACCGAAGATCGCCGTCGCCATGCTGTACGCCAGGCTGAAGCCCACGGTGCGGACATGCCCCGGAATGATCTCGGTCAGATAGACGATGAAGGCGCCGTTATAGGTGGCGTAGATCGCGGCCAGCAGCAGTTCGACGGCCAGCAGCTTGCCAAAGCTGGGATCGGCAACCAGCCAGCTCATCAGCGGATAGGCCAGCACCGCGCCCAGCACCGTTGCGGTGATCAGCAGCGGTCGACGACCGACCTTGTCCGACAGCGCGCCCATGACGGGCAAAAGGATGAAGTTGGTGAGGCCGACGCAGGCGGTGACGAACAGCGCGTCGCCTGCGCCCAAGTTCAGCACCTTGCTGCCGAAAGTCGGGGTGTAAGCCGTGATCATGTAGAAGAAGACGGTCGTCATCACCGCCATCAGCGCGCCCTGAAGAACGATGCCCCAGTTATTGCCGATGATCCGCATGATCTGGCCGATCTTGGGATGTTCCTTGCGGTTAAGGAAGGCTTCGGTTTCCTCGACATGGCGGCGGATGATGAACAGGAAGGGGATCATCACGCAGCCGATGATGAAGGGGATGCGCCAGCCCCAGGCCTGCATCGTTTCGGGCGACAGGCTGGTCGATACAATCAGGCCGATCAGCGCGGCGAACACTACCGCCGCCTGTTGGCTGGCCGACTGCCACGAGGTGAAGAAGCCCTTGCGGTGCGGCGGCGCGATTTCGTTGAGGTAGACGGATACGCCGCCGACCTCGACCCCTGCCGACAGACCCTGAACGAGGCGTCCCGCTAGAATGATCAGCGGCGCGGCAAGGCCGATCTGCTCATAGGTCGGCGTAATGGCGATAGCCAACGTGCCCAGGGCCATCAGGCCCAGAACCAGCAGCAACCCCTTGCGGCGCCCATGATGATCCACATAAGCGCCCAGCACCAGCGCACCCACCGGCCGCATCAGGAAGCCCGCGCCAAAGGTCATCAGCGTCAGCAGAAGCGACGCAAATTCACTGCCGGTCGGAAAGAAGGCCTTCGAAATATAGGTGGCGTAATAGCCGAACACCATGAAATCGAACATCTCCAGAAAGTTGCCGCTGGCGACGATGAAGATGGATTTGAAGGCGGATTGCTTTTTTTCCGCCGTGACTTCGGCGGTGCCGCCGGAAGCCAGCGTCGTTTGCGCGGTCATGGATTTGCCTTTCGTGATGCTGGTTCCAGCCCGCTTTCGCGGATGACGGCATCGGCCTTGGAGGAGGAGAGATAGTCCAGCAGGGCGCGGGCCGGTTGCTGTCTGGTGGAGTAGGCGACGATGCCGCCGGAGAAGGCCGTGACTTTCTGAAGGGAGTCGGGCAGCAGGCCGATGATACGGATGCCCTTGACGGGTTTCAGTTCCGACAATTGCTGGAAGCCGATCTCGGCCTGCCCGCTGGCGACGATCTCGCCGACGGGCGTGGCGGGAATCATGCGGCCCTTGGGACGGACCTGATCGGCGATACCCAGTTTATCGAGCATCGTGGTCTGGATGTAGACGCCGCTCGCACTGTCCGACCACGCCACTGATTTCGCAGCGATTAAGGTGTCGCGCAAAGCTTCCGGCGTCGAAATGTCGGGAACGGGCGCACCCGCTTTGACCGCAATCGCGATTTTCGACAGGCCCAGATCGACCTGCGTGCTGGGCGTCACCTTGCCCTCAACCGCCAGCCGGTCAAGCGCAGACCGGGCAAGGATCACGACATCGGCGTCCTCATGCCGGGCAAGACGCGCAGGAATGGCCTGGGGCGTGTCGCCCATGGACGGGCCGTGTCCCGTGACGATGCGCGTGCCGGTTTCAGCCATATATTGTTTGGCCAGCGCGTCGAACGCGATGTTGAAACCGCCTGACGTCAGGACGTGCAGTTCGGCGGAAGGTGCCGCCTTGAGCACGGGCGTAGTGGACGCGGTCTGACACCCAAAGAGCAGAGGCGCAACCAACAGGGCCAGCGCCGATCCCATGCGCCGCCGCAAGCGGAACGATCGCAAAGCGGTCATGAAAAATTATCCGATGGCCGTTGCATTGCCGTTCCGCTCCCTTGCGCCTGCCTCTACGGGCGATCCTTGCGTCGATGGATGCGAACCGATCCGCGACGCGACATTCATTTGACGATAGAAGCGGCTGGCCATAGATTTATCAAATGCAATGACCGGCGCAGTTGATGTGCTTTGCGCATAAATGGGGAGAGCAGGGGTGCTTCGTCAGCTTTATGTCCAGATGATTCTGGGCATCGTCGCCGGGACGATCGTGGGTCATGTCTGGCCTGCGGTCGGTGTCGTGCTGGGTCCGCTGGGCATCGCCTTCATCAAGACGATGCGCATGATGGTGCCGCCGATCCTGTTCTGCACCATCGTCGACGGCATCGTGCTGCATGGTGGGGCGCTGCGCACCGGGTCGACCATCGCCCGCGCGCTGATCATCTTTCTGGCGATAACCATCATCGCCCTGCTGGCCGGCACGTCCGTCGCCAGCCTGATGCGGCCCGGCGCGGGGTTGAGCCTGCCGCCGGTTCCCGTAAATCTCGACCTGCACCGGCAACTGGCCGCCGCGCCGATCAACGGTCCGGGGGAATTCCTGCTGCGGATGGTGCCGGAAACCTTCTTTTCCGCCTTCACCGCTGGCGATGTATTGCCGGTGCTGTTCATCGCGGGCCTGGTCGGCTTCGGGCTGGTGCGCATCGGCCCGGCGGGTGATCCGATCGCCAAGGGATTGCGAGCGCTGACCAAATTGCAGTTCGCGATTTTCGGCTTTCTCGTACGGATCGCGCCCGTCGGCGCCTTTGGCGCGATCGCCTATACGGTCGGCACCTATGGCATCGGCTTTATCGGTTCGCTGGGGATGCTGGTAGCCACTTTAGCGCTGGCCTGCATGGCCGTGATCGCCATACTCCTGATCGTCGTCCGGGGTGTGACGGGCCTGTCACCGTTCAGGCTGCTGCGCTATTTTCGCGACGAATTGCTCATCGTGGCCGGTACGTCATCCAGCGAGGTCGTGTTGCCGCGACTTATGACGAAACTGGAAGCTTTGGGAGCCAGCCCTGCGGTCGTGGGTCTGGTCGTGCCGCTTGGCTATACCCTTAATCTTGCAGGAACAGCGGTCTATCTGGTGGTGGCAACGCTGTTCCTGTCCGAAACGCTTGACATCGCGATGCCGCCGGACCGGCTGGCACTGTACCTGATCGTCATGCTGGCAACGTCCAAGACGGCTGCGGGCGTCACGGGGAGCGGCTTTTCCGCCCTTCTGCTGACCCTGTCGCTCCTGCCCGATATACCGGTCGGCGCAGCGGCGATGCTGATCGCGGTGGATCGCATCCTGTCGACCATGCGGGCGCTCACCAGCGGGCTGGCGAATATCAGCGCGTCGTTGCTGGTCGCGCGATGGGATGGCGCGACGATCAGTCTGGTCACGCCGCCGCCCACGCTTCGGACAGAAGAGTGACGAGCCGCGCCGCAGCAGGCGACAGCGGCGCGGCAGGCCGTTTCAGCAGCCCGATCGTGCGCGCGATGACAGGTTCGCCAAGCGGCCGCCAGACCAGATCCCGCGCCTCTGGCCCCGCGCAGGCGAGGCGCGGCAGGATCGACGGACCCAGCCCCGCATCGACCAGTGCCAGCGCCGATGTCAACCGCGTGACTTCATAGAACCATGTCAGATTGATGCCGTGCGCGGCAAGGCCCGCTTCCAGCGTCGTGCGATTGCCGCTGGCACGGTGGACGGTGACAAGCCGCATACCGATCAGGTCGGCCCACGCCACGTCCGACATCGCCGCCAACGGATCATCCTTGCGGCATATCAAGCCATAAGGGTCTTCATGCAGCGCTGTGTAGGACAGGTCCGCATCGACGGACACGGGCAGCGACAAGCCGAATTCCGCTTCCCCCGTCCGCACCGCCTCCGCACATTCGGTGGCGGACAGGTCGAGGATGCGGACGCGGGTATTACGATAATCCTCTGCGAACCGTTGCAGCACTTCCGGCAAGAAACGCACGGTGGCACTGGGTACGCTAGCCATCGTAATGCGCCCCGCCTGATGCTCGCCCTGCACCATCAGCCCCACGAGCGATCCGTCGATTTCGTCCAGCATGCGACGGATAAGCGGAATGACCTCCTGTCCTGAAGGTGTCAGCCGAACAGTGCGGGTGGTCCGCTCGATCAGCAAGGTTCCCACAGCATTTTCGAGCTTCTGTATTCGTCTACTTAGCGCGGGTTGGGACAGGTTGAGTTGCTGCGCCGCACGATGGAAGCTGCGCCCTTCGGAAACAGCGACAAGGGCTCGAAGATCCAGCAGTTCACAATTGATCGTCAGCATCAAGGCACCGGAATGTGTCGCGAGAAGAGCTTCGTCCGATAACATGGGCAGATCAAATTTGCCAAATTATTGCTCTTCTTGCATCAATAATATGGAAGGCAAGCCAACCGATCACAGACTGCCATGGCAGTCTCCCGCTCTATCGGTTCATGGCGCATAAATGCCATCCAGCCATAGGTTAGACAGGACGGGGCTTCGTCATTACAAGGACTGCATCCGGCGAAGCCTCGTTCTGCCCCATCGTCACGCGGTTTTCGTGAAAAGCTGGCCGAACAGTTCCTGGCTGCGCCGTCTGCCTTCCCGTGTCAGGATCACGGATTTCGATTTGCCCACCGGATCGAGGATCAACCCTCGCTGATGCAGGCGGTCGAGCGCGCTCCAGTCGAAGGACTTCCAAGACCTAGCCGTGCCGAATAGCTGATCCTCCTCGTGTAGCGTCAGGAACAGCAGCGCCAGCACCGCCTCATCGATCCGGTCCGTGTCGATATCCTTGTGGTTCATAGTGACGCTCCGGCTCAATCCTTCGTTGATGGTTCGGGTGGTCGATCGATCCGGCAACCTTGCCAATCCCAATCCTCCCTCGGAACGAAGGCGACAAAATTGCCGTCAATGATCAGCGTTGCTTCGGTACTATGATAATATTGGCCAAGAGAAGATACTTTGCGGCGCATTTCATAGCGGCGCTTTTCCGCGACGACGGTTGCTCGTTGAGGATCGAGGCGCAGGAGAAAATACCGGCCACCCTCGCAGCGGACTCGAATTTGCGCTTTCGTCTCCGCCGAGGCGAACTGTGATAGGCTGAAGGTGAGCGCCAGGGCGGTAGCAAGCGATTGGACGGTCCAGCGACACATGCTTTCGTTGCTCCTCACAAATCCGCGTCTCAAACTCCCGATTGATCGCCATGGAGTGCATTTTCGATCATCGCCGCCAGCGTTTCCTCTGCTCTGGCACGGACTCTTGAATCTTTTGCCTCAAAATCATGCCGAATCCATTGCGGCGCGCGCTCAATCACGCGCAATATGGTCATCTTGGTAGGTTCGTCCATGCAGTGTCCCTATAAAGGCGCGGGGTATGAGTCATTGAAAAATCGCCGCCCAGCCGGCATCGACGCGATAGCGTTCCAATTGGTCTTCCGACAGCCACACATGTGGATACTCGATGGCCGCACGCTCCTCAGCCGCAGCGCCCGCAATTTTGGCCTGAATGCGTTTAAAACCGATGGCGGCAGCAATGGGGCGGTAAAGCCGTCATCGATCCATTCCAGTACCAGCAGTGCGCCTTTGCGCGTGCGCAGATCGGCTATACCGACAATGAGCAAGGCCTCGGCGAGATCATCCAGCAGCAACCCCAGACGAAGAGCAGGCTGGCGCGCGATCAGCTTCTGCAAAAGCCTTGCCCTGTCCCAGCGTCGAGAACTTCACCCAAAGCTTTTCCTCGCCTTGGTCAAGGCCGCCAGCGCGTCAAGATCATAGATGTCCTTTCTGCGGCCTGCAGGGGATTGGGGTGCAGAACGCTACTATACTGGTCCGCGACGGGTCCTGTCCCGGCTGGTGGTGTAGCTCGACGTTAGCGGAGCTGACCGGCCGGGACACGACCTCGCTGTGGAAGAGAATTTGGTGGGTGAAGCTATCGTCGGAGCGGCGAAGAGCGCTCACGGTATACAGCTCGACCCAGGTGGTACAGCCGAGCGCCAACCATCTAAAATTGCCGGCAATGGAGAGATTGGGCCAAGGTGACTGTCTTTGCCGGACAATTTCATCAAGCCGTTCATGGCGCACGGTTCAGCTGAATTTCCTTTCATGAACATGGCCTTAGGAAAAGTCGGACTCTAACCTGTACCGACTTCCGGCGGAATTTACGGCCTGAAGCCATCCCGGCTGTCCTCGCTTCAAGTGGTTGGTCGCCAGGGACCATGAATTGACAGCAGGCACAGGACATGGACGCCAAGATCATCTACGAAACTTTCAGGAGCCGGCCTATCCCGCTGGCCATTTTGCAGGACGGCCCAATCCTGACTGATATACAGATCAAGAAACTGCTGCCGGGTGGCATGCAAGTGATGGGAAGCTATATGCCGCATCGAAACAGAATCGTGAAAATCCTTCTCGATCGGCTTTGCGTGGAAGCAGTCGTACGTGCACGCAACGATGTACAATGCTCCATCGCATTTTTGAGACCGGTCCTATCGGACAATCCTTATTGAGGGAAAATACGCCAGACAACGCCAAGGCCGAACAATCGGTGAACGCTTAAGCGAGGTGGATAGTTGGCGGTCCGCCCATCACTGGCAAGACGGCCATGTTGGCCTGCTCTTAGACCATATGATCGGTCGGTGAAGGTAGCCCGCCCTCGTAGTAAGCAAGAACCGGGGGTTGCGTCGGATGGGCCGGCGCCTTGCCCCCTGCTTACGGGGGACGGGCCATGGAAGAATGAAGCGTCCTGGGTTTTTCGGAGGCTCCTATCTGTGAGCAGGAGCTGTGATGAGCGCAGCAAGGAACAAGTTTTCGCCTGAGTTTCGCGACCGTGCCGTGCGGATGGTGGATGAGCATCGAGGGGATTACCGGTCGGAGTGGGCAGCGATGACCTTGATCGCCGGGAAGGTTGTCTGCACGACCGAGACGCTGCGCCGCTGGTGCCGCGAAGAGGCGAGCCGACGAGCGGGACCAGCGGCGCAGGCCGCCAGTGACGGGGAACGCCTCAAGCTGCTGGAACGCGAGGTCAAGGAACTGCGACGGGCCAACGAGATCCTGCGCAAGGCGTCTGCGTATTTTGCGATGGCGGAGCTCGACCGCCACGGCAGATGATGATGGCGTTCATCGACGCCCATGGCGAGGACCTGGGTATCGAGCCGATCTGCCGTGAACTGGCGATCGCCCCGTCCTCCTATCATGAACACACCAGGCGGCTTGCTGATCCTGGCAGACGTCCTGTCCGTGCTCGGCGCGATGATGAATGCGGGCACAGATCAAGCGTGTCCATGAAGCCAGCTTTGGTCTCTACGGCACGCGCAAGGTCTGGCACCCACTGCGGCGTGAAGGTGTAGTGATCGCCAAGTGCACGGTGGCGGCTGATGCGCGCCATGGGGCTGGCAGGTGTCCGGCGGGGCAAGACGACGGTCACGACCATCAGCCACCCGAAGGCGCCGTGCCCGCTGGACAAGGTCAACCGCCAGTTCCGCGTCAGCCGGCCCAATGCCCTGTGGGTGGTCGACTTCACCTACGTCCACACCTGGGCAGGGTTCCTCTACGTGGCCTTCGTGATCGATGCCTATGCCCGGCGCATCGTGGGCTGGAAGGTCAGCACGTCGGCTACCGCCGGCTCTTCGTGCTGGATGCTCTGGAACAGGCGATCCATGCCCGCAGACCTGGCCCTGATGACGGGTTGATCCACCATAGCGACGACCAATTGAATCCGCCCAATACCTTGCCATGAACTACACCCAGCGCCTCGCCGAGGCCAACCTCGTGCCGTCGGTGGGCAGCCTCGGCGACAGCTACAACTGTGCCTTGGCCGAGACGATCAACGGCCTCTACAAGGCCGAAGTCATCTGGCGGCAGCGGTCATGGCCAAGCGCGTCGGCAGTGGAAATGGCAACCCTGCGCTGGGTCGACTGGTTCAACCACCATCGCCTCTTCGGCCCCATCGGGCATATCTCGCCCGCGGAAGCCGAGGCCAACTACTATGCAGCCAACAAGGCCCTCGATATGGTTGCATGACTCAAATGAAACCGCCTCCGAAAACCCGGGACGCTTCACTTCATTTTTCTCCGAGGGTTCAGGCTATCGGCTGCAGCAGCGGTTGTCACACAACATTTAGCTGCGCTGGACTGCGTCTCATCATCGCTACCATCTGGTCTGGGCGCCGTAATATCGGTTCAAGGCGTTGCATGGAGAAGTGCGCCCCAAATTGACTCAATCTACATGCAGATTATCGGCAAACGTTTGCAATTCTATATTGCAAACGTTTGCTGTCCGATGTACCAAAGACATGAAGAGAATCGATAGCGATCTCGCGACGCTGAGGGAGAGAGGATCATGGGGTATTTCCGGCATTATCTGTTGTTCTGCTCATCGGGGATTTGCCTCGTAGCGCTTCCGCAAATGGCGTTCGGGCAAGACACGGTTAGCAGCGCCGATGGTGAGTCAGCGCAGGTCGACCGCGCCCAGACCGCCCAAGGTACGCTTGGTCTTGACGACATCGTCGTGACGGGCACAAGGACCGGCCGCCGCAAGTTCGAGACGTCCTACGCCATCACCACGATCGATGATGAACAGATCAAGCAGAAGGCCCCACTCAGCGTCGCTGACTTGATCTCATCGACGCCCGGCATCTATGTCGAAAGCTCCGGCGGCGAAGTCGGTAACAACGTCTATTCCCGTGGCCTCCCGGCTGACAATTATCGCTATCTTCCGCTGCTGGAGGATGGCCTTCCGGTCTGGGAGGAAGGGGCGGGTGCCTTCACCAACGCCGACGAGTTCTTCCGCGTCGATGCAACGGTAGACTCCTTGCAGATCGTTCGCGGCGGCTCAGCTTCCATCACCGCGTCCAATGCGCCGGGCGGCGTTGTCAACGTGATTACGAAGCGGCCGACGCGCGAGTTCCAGGGGCTGGCGAAAATAGAGCTTGGTGACTGGGATCATTATCGCGGTGATATCAACATCTCAGGGCCTTTGACCGAGCGCCTTTCTTATTCGATCGGTGGCTTTTATCGGCGTGACAGCGGTCTTCGTGACCCTGGCTTCACGGGGAACCGTGGCGGCCAGTTGCGACTGGGCTTTCAATATGATTTTGCCGACGAGGGTTCGCTCCTCATCAGTTATCGCAAGCTTGACGATCGCAACATCTTCTATACTGCAATTCCACTGGCAAACCCGCAGAAGGGACTGCCCGGCCTCGATGCTGGTGACGGAACGCTCGTCAATAACGCCTTCGCGCGCCTCACTGTGCCCGATGGCACCGGCGCATTCGCCAAGGATGTCGATCTGACCGACGGCGTTCACACGAGCACGGATACAGGCACGCTCATCTTCAACAAGCCGTTCGGGGATGGTTGGGAGGTCAACAATCGCGCCCGCTACACAAGCGGGAGTGTCGACTTTAATGGCCTCTTCTCCTCGGGCGTGTCCACCAGCGAGGACTTTCTTGACAGCGCGCTGAGCCGCTTGCAGGCGGCGCGCCCCGATACGGCTTCGGCCGTCTATCTCGATGCAACGACCGGCCAGCAGGTCGCAGCGTCAGCCCTCGGCAATCAATTGGCTCTTCCCGAGAGCATCTTCAATACGCGGGTCAAGCTGCGCAACTTCGTCAACGACCTCAGCGTGACGAAAAAGCTGCCGACCGGATTTGGCCAACATACTGTGACACTCGGCTATTATTTCAGCCATTTCATCCAGACGCAGACCTGGAACTGGAACGACATTCTTGTTGAGGGTGTCGATCGCCCGCGCTTCTTCGATGTGGTGGGTCTTGATGCGGCAGGCCAGCAGACGGTCTCGCTGACCACCAATGGTCTCCTCAACCTGCACAGCAACCTCCAGCGTTTCCATGACAATGTCGATATCAACGCCTTTTATGCGACCGACAGTTGGCAAGTGACCCCGAAGTTGCGGATCGATCTCGGCGCACGCTACCATCATGTCAGTAAGAAGGGCACGATTGCGCAAACGATCGGCATGAACCTGGGCGACGCAACGACGATCGCCGACGACAATGTCCTGGTCTTCACTGGCGCCGAAACCCCCTATCGGTTCAAGACAGGAAAATGGGCCTTCTCGGCCGGCGCGAACTATGAGTTCAGCGGGCGGGTTGCCGCCTTCGCGCGCTACAGCCGCAGTTTCCGTGTGACGCCTGAGTTCGCGCAATGGTTCGGCGGTGTTCCCGTTGAAGATCGGATCGATCTCGTAGAAGGTGGGCTCAAATATAATACGCGGCCTTTCTCCGCTTTCGTCACGCTCTTCTACAACAACTTCCCCAACGTCGCTTTCCAGACGCAAGTAGCGGGGTCGAATGGAAACACCGTTACCCAGAATGCGACGGCGGCAGCCCGCTCCAAGGGCGTAGAGGTCGAATTGTCGCTGCGTCCGGTCTCCTTCTTCGATATCTCCGCGAGTGGAAGCTATCAGGATATCTCCTACACCGGCTTCTCCGGCGTAGAGAACGGGACAACATTCGATTTCAGCGGCAATCGCATCGTCCGTCAGCCGAACTGGATGTTCTCGATCCGCCCCACCTTGCATCTGTTCGACAGCAAGGCGGCGATCTTCGGGGAGGTTGCCTATACCGGCAAGCGCTATGCAGATGCCGCGAACACGATCGCCCTTCCAGCCTATACCGAGGTAAGACTTGGCGCGAGCTACAAGGTCAGTGATCGGCTTTCGGCGGAGCTCGTCGTCACCAATCTCTTCGATACGGTCGGGCTTACCGAAGGCAACCCGCGGGTGGGCGCAATCATCGGCGTTCAGGAAACGGCTTTCCAGGGCCGCCCGATCTTCGGTCGCCGCGTTCGTGGCGGCATCACCTACACCTTCTGAACGGAGCCGCCACGATGCGTAAATGGACCGTCTTGGTGCTGGCGGCGGCTTTTGCCGCCCCAGCGACGGCGCTGGCGCAATTTCGCCAACCTGTCCTGTCACCAGATGGCAGACTCGCGGTCGAGCTTTCCCTCGACAAGGGAGAGGCGGCCTATCGCGCAACATTCAACGGACGGCCGATCCTCGATCGCTCGCGCTTGGGATTTCGATTCAGTAACGCAGCACCGCTGGACTCAGGATTTCGTGTCGCCGCGTCCCAGTCCCTCGACCATGACGAGAGCTGGAGCCAGCCATGGGGCGAACGGCGCCAGATGCGCGACAAGTATCATGGTCTGATTCTTACGCTAGCTGCACCGGACGGACGACAGCTCGGTGTGGAACTGCGCGTATTCGATGACGGGTTCGGATTTCGCTACACGCTGCCGGGGAAACCCGACGATCAACTGATCGTGAGAGATGAGGAGACCGAATTCCATTTCGCCCAGAATTATCGCACATGGTCGATCCCTGCCTATCGCGAGAAATACAGCGAATATGAGTATAGCCGCTCTTCGCTCTCCGCCCTCCAGACCGCACAGACGCCATTGACGCTCGAAGGCGATGGCGTGGCCCTGGCCGTGCATGAGGCGGCCCTCGTCGACTATTCCTCGATGAACCTGCGTATGCCGGAGGAGAATAGCCGCATGCTCAAGGCTGATCTCTCGCCATGGCCCAATGGCGACCGTGCACGGGTCCATGGCGGCCAGAAAACGCCCTGGCGCGTCGTCATTGTAGCCAATGATGCCGCCCGTCTTGCCGATTCCACGATCGTCCTCAACCTCAATGAGCCCAATCGACTGGGCGATGTGAGCTGGGTTCACCCGGGAAAGTATATCGGCATCTTCTGGGCGATGCATACCGGTCTGCTCACCTGGGAGCCGGGAGAGCGCCTCGGTGCGACGACGGAGCGAACGCGGCACTATATCGACTGGGCAGCAGCCCATGGCATCAAGGGCGTTCTGGTCGAGGGGTGGAACAAGGGATGGGAGGTTCCGCAATGGTGGGTGAACGGGCATTCGCGCTTCATCTTCGATGAGGCGCAGCCCGCCTTCGACATGCGCGCCATATCGGCTTATGCTCGCTCCAAAGGCATCGATCTGATCGGCCATCATGAGACCGGCGCACAGGTGCAGGACTATCTGCGCCAGCTCGGACCCGCACTCGCCTATTACGACCGATATGATGTTCGCTCGATCAAGCTCGGCTATGTCGGCACGAAGCTGGACTCGATCTACTGGCCGGACAGCCAATATGCCGTCGAGAATCTGCAGAAGGTCGTCGAAGCGGCCGCGCGCCACCACATTTCAGTCTTCCCGCACGAACCCGTCAAAGATACCGGCCTACGCCGGACCTGGCCCAATCTTCTGAGCCGGGAAGGGGCAAGGGGTCAGGAATATAATGGGGGCAGCCCCGACACTGGTAACGCACCCGATCACACCACCATCCTCCCCTTCACCCGGCTCCTGTCCGGGCCGCTCGACTATACGCCGGGCGTCTTCCATTTCGATTATCGCGCGACCCGGCCGAACAATCGGGTGCCCTCGACGCTCGCCAACCAACTCGCCCTCTATGTCATACTCTACAGCCCGGTTCAGATGGCGGTCGATCTGCCTGAACGTTATGATGAATATCCCGATGCATTCCGGTTCATCCAGGACGTGCCGACCGATTGGGAAACCAGCCGGACACTCCAGGGACGTATCGGCGAATATGTCATGACCGCGCGACAGGACCGCAGCAGCGCCGACTGGTACCTGGGAGCCATCACCAATGAAGCGGCGCGCACGTTGAGCGTGCCGCTCGACTTTCTTGCCGCCGGGAAGCGCTACGAGGCGCAGATATATGCAGACGGTCCCGGGGCCGACTGGCGAACCGCGCCTGACAGCGTTGCGATCAGTCGGCGCATCGTGACGGCGACCGATATGCTTGAGCTCCGACTGGCACCCGGCGGCGGCCAGGCAATCCGTTTCAAGGCCCTGTGATATATCACCGTTCCATTCTCGATCATCGCCTCGAGCATTTTGGCCGGACGCTTCGTCGGCAATTCGACCGCCTGTATGGCGACGCCCATGATGTCGATGCCATCTGGAAGCGTGTCGAGGCAATCCTGCGAGCTAGGCATGAAGATCGTTCTGCGGCATTATGCGATCTCGATGCGAGGCGCGCGGCAGACCCGGCCTGGTTCGTGGCGCCAGAAATGCTCGGCTATTCGACCTATGTCGATCGCTTCGCCTCGACCGTCCAGGGGCTTGAACAGCATGTCGATCATCTGGAGGCGCTGGGCGTTCGCTACCTTCACCTGCTCGCGCTTCTCAAGGCACGGGAGGGCGACAGCGATGGTGGCTTCGCTGTCGCGGACTATCTGGCGGTGGAACCGGTGCTAGGGACGATGGCCGATGTCGAAAGGCTGGCGGCGCAACTTCGGGACAGCCGGATCAGCCTTTGCGTCGATCTCGCACTCAATCATACGTCCGACTATCATCATTGGGCTTTGGCCGCCAAGGCAGGCGACCCCCTGTTCCGAGATTTCTATATCGTCGTCGACGAGGAAACTGCGCGCCTGCGCGAGAAGGATCTGCGCCAGGTCTTCCCGCGCACCGCTCCCGGCAATTTTACCCAAGTGCCCGAGATGGGCGGCTGGGTCTGGACAACCTTCTATCCCTTCCAGTGGGACCTCAATTGGGCCAACCCGGAGGTGATGCTTGCGATACTCGACACGATGCTGCGCCTGGCCAATCATGGGTTCGAGGCTTTCCGGTTCGACTCGATCGCCTTCCTCTGGAAGGAGGCCGGGACGGACAGTCGCAACCGCCCAGCAGCGCATCACATCGTCCGCGCATTGCGCGCCGCACTCGACATCGCTGCCCCGCAACGCTCATTAAGGCGGAGGCGATCGTTCCGACCGCTTTTGTCCCACCCTATTTCAGCGTGGATGAAGGCGAGGGCTTCGAGGCTGAATGCCATCTGGTCTACAATAATTCGCTCATGGTGGCCGGATGGGTCGCCCTCTCGGAAGGGGATGCGGCTTTGCCGGAGGCGATCATCCGCGCTAACGGCAGTCTTCCCCCGGGCGCGAATTGGCTGAGCTATGTGCGATGCCATGATGTTATCAGATGGAGTACTGTGCTGGATGACCTTGCGAGCTTCGATCCCAGTCCGATTGAACGCCTGACCCGGGCAGCGTGCTTCATCGAGGGCGGCCAGGGCAGCTGGTCATGTGGGGAAGCCTTCCAAGCAGACGGCACGAGCGTACACGGCACGAACGGAACTCTGGGCTCCCTGGCAGGCCTTGAGCGCGCGACGGATGAGCAAAGCAGGGGAAGAGGCCTTGCAGCGCATCTGCCTTCTCAATGCCTTGTCGATCGCCAGCGGCGGCCTGGCCACCATCTTCATGGGGGACGAAGTGGGCCTGTTGAACGATCACGACTATCTCACCGATCCCACGCGTGCGCACGAGGGTCGCTGGGTGCATCGCCCCGAGATGGATTGGTTTGACGCGGACAGTCCCACCGCACAACGGATTTCCTCCGACATCCGGGTCCTCCGCGATGCTCGTGTTGCAAGTCGTGGGATAGAATCTCCGGCCGCTTTCGAGACGGGGCATACAGCGATATTGGGAATGAACTGCGGACAGGATCTGATTTTCCTCAACTTCGGCGCCATCCCCCTGCCCCTCACATTGCCGTCCGGCCGAATAAACAGGCTTACCGGACAAGCAATCGGGCAGCGGACGACGATCGACGCTTGGGATGTCCTATGGACGGCAGCCGCGCAATGAGACGGCCACCACTTTTCGGATGCATCGAGGCCGGCGGCACGAGTTTCTGCTGGGCGTCGCCCACGGCAAGGGCATGATCCTGCGCACGGCGCGGATGCCGCTGGACACATGGGAGGTGTTCACACTTCATCGGATCGGCCATCTCAGCTATGGCGAGATCGCCAAGCGCAAGCGCACATTCAAATGAGTCATCATGTGTCGGATACGGCGCGCTGTCCGGCACCTTGCTCAAGGCCCGACGAGGTTCGAGCCCATGGTTGCGCAGTGGTTGCATATCAACAAGAGCCGGCGACTAGATGCCTTTCCCTTGTGCTACCACTGCCCTAATTTTCGGGAGAGTTACCAGCTTCCTCCCAAAGCGCATTGGCAATCATCGCCGCCAGCGTTTCCTCCGCTCTGGCACGCGCGCCGACATTCTTCGATTCCAGGTCATGCCGTATCCATTGCGGTGCGCGTTCGATTACGCGCAGGATGATTGCACTCGTTTGTTCGTCCATACGCGCCCTATGGCGGCTCAAACCTTACTGGCCAATGTATCAACCACGAGCATGAAGTTCGCTGCGAAGGCGTTCCACCTCGAACGCGCGCTTGCCCTTGCGCTTCCATAGCGTTGGCGCGTTCGTCGCCGCGCAGCCTGTCGGCAACCGTCAGGAAGCCGCAAAATGCGCGCGCGATCGCCTGGAAAGGCATCGCCCAGACCGAATTAACGCTGACTGCCTCACCGTCCGAGCAGGATGACGCGTTGGCGTCGGCCCGCCGAACGATTGAATATGCCTTGCAGGTTGATGAAGGTGATCCGACGGCCGCGATCGCCTATTTCCAAAGCTATGCAAGGGCTGGAATAAAGGTGCCAGATGCCGTGGTGGCTGGTGTCATTAGAGTCGCGGCGGCTGTTCCAACTGCGCCAACACCTCGAATGCTTGCGGGCGAAGAGCTTGTGCGACAGGGGAAATCTGATCTTGCGGTAGAACTCTTGAGGCTGGTGCTATTCGGTGCATATGATTCACCTGGAAAAAAGCAGCCCGAAATCTACTGTCACCGTTCATAGCGAGCAGGATCATATCGCCTTCGATTGGGGACGTCGGCTGACAGTCGCGCCCGCCGGCCCTATGCTCACCCTCATTACCGGCTTAACAGGTCTCCCATGGTTTTCACGGACATCGCAACGCGCACCTACAACCATAACTGGCGGCTCGATCCGATCGTGCGCAGCCTTCTCGATACGGATTTCTACAAGCTGCTGATGCTGCAGATGGTCCGGCACCTCTATCCGGACGTGCCGGCGACCTTCGAACTCATCAACCGCACGAAGACGGTACGACTGGCGGATGTGATCGATGAGGCCGAACTGCGCGCCCAACTCGATCATGCTCGCACCGTCCGCTTCGCCAAGAAGGAGCTGATCTGGCTCGCGGGCAACAGCTTCTACGGCAAGGCCCAGATGTTCGGCCCGGACTTCATCCAATGGCTCGCAGATTTCCGCCTGCCGGACTATGACCTGCGCAAGATCGACGGCCAGTATGAACTCCGCTTTCATGGCCCCTGGACCCACACGATGATGTGGGAGATCCCGGCGCTGACCATCATCAACGAACTGCGCTCGCGCACCGCGGTGAAGGGCCGGGACCGCTTCGAACTCGACGTTCTCTATGCCCGCGCCAAGGCAAAGCTCTGGGGCAAGGTGGAACGCCTCAGCCAGTTGCCCGACCTCGTCATCTCCGACTTCGGCACCCGGCGGCGCCATGGCTTCCTGTGGCAGCGATGGTGCGTGGAGGCGTTAAAGGAAGGGCTCGGCAAGCGTTTCATCGGTTCCTCCAACGTGCTGCTGGCGATGGACGCCGATCTGGAAGCCATCGGCACCAATGCACATGAACTGCCGATGGTGCTCGCAGCGTTGGCCGATGGGGACGAGGAACTGGCCAAGGCGCCCTATCGCGTGCTGGAAGACTGGCGCGCGCATTATGGTGGCAATCTGCTCATCGCCCTTCCGGACGCGTTTGGCACGACCGCCTTCCTCAAAAATGCGCCCGATTGGCTCGCTGACTGGACCGGCTTCCGTCCCGACAGCGCGCCGCCCATCGAGGGCGGCGAGCAGATCATCCGCTGGTGGCAGGACAAGAGACGCGATGCTCGCGAGAAGCTGCTGATCTTCTCGGACGGCATGGATATCGACAGCATTGAGGCGACCTATCGCCATTTCCATGGCCGCGTCCGCATGAGCTTCGGCTGGGGCACCAACCTTACCAACGACTTTCGAGGCTGCGCGCCATTCGAGACGGACGGCCTCGATCCGATATCGCTCGTTTGCAAGGTAGTGGAAGCCAATGGCCGACCGGCCGTCAAGCTTTCGGACAATCCGGCCAAAGCGACCGGCAGACCGGAGGAGATCGAACGCTATCTACAAGTTTTCGGCAGTGCGGGGCATCGGGCCACGAACGTGCTTGTTTGAGCGAACGCCAGGCCCGACCCTCACGATATTCAGACCCCAGCTGCGAACGGTCCGGTTCTGGCTCCTGCCGACCAAGTCCGGCCATTTAGGTGCGCTGGCTAAATGGCCGCTAATGACAAAAGCGACCATCGGACTTCCTGATCGGAACTTAGCTGCGCACTGCTGGTGCGTTCCTTCCGGCAAGCTCGCGCGCCAGACTAATCAAGGCCGTGAACGCAGCCGACGGATTTCGTCGGCTAGGATAGTAGAGGCACAGCGGCGCGAGCGGCGGAGTCCAATCTTCCAAAATGCGAACGAGGCGCCCTGCTGCGATATCATCGCGAACATCGGACTCCATGCAGTAGCCGATACCGACGTCGGCCAGGATCGCCATGCGCGAGAGACTGGCCTCAAGAGTGATCGGGCCTTGAACCTCAATCTGGAAAGGTTGTCCGTCCTTTTCGAACTGCCAACGGTGAAGCGCGCCATTCGGCAATCGGATGCGAAGGCATGAATGACCAAGCAGGTCGGGCGGGACGCGCGGCCTGCCGTGCGTCTGGAAGTAAGTCGGTGAGGCGACGACAGCGTAGCTGCGGGGAGGCCCCACCGGAATTGCGATCATGTCACTGGGAACGATATCTGCGTTTCGGACGCCAAGGTCGAAGCCATCGGCAACGATGGCGACAAGCCGTCCCTCCGTGACAAGATCAATATGCACTTGGGGGCAACAGCGAAGGAATTGCAACAGCAGCGGTGCGGGTATCTCTCACGCGCGGCGGTCGCAAATGCGTTGATCCGCAGCGTTCCCGAGGACGTTGCTGAGGGCCGTCGTCGAAAGTCCAAGATCCAACGCAGCCGCCCGGAACGAGCCGCGCCGCGCAATCGCGAGTACTGCATCAAGTTCAGTCAAGCCGTCGCGAGACATTGTCCTCCTTTTCGCAATGTTACATCGCGGTTTATCCCGATTATCAATAAGAAGGTCCAGCCTTATGTTGGCCAGATCGAGAGGGGCGTCGACCCGATGCGCCCTGTCAGCATGAAGGAGATCAACGATGGCTATCGCGCTGCCCGATGTAATCACGAACTATTTCGACGCCGACAAAAGCCGCAACGCTGACGCAGTCTCTGCGTGCTTCACGGCCACCGCGGTGGTCAAGGATGAGGGACAGACCTACAGTGGCCGCGATACGATCCGGCGGTGGAAGGCGGATTCGTCTCAGAAATACAGTTACACGGCTGAGCCGTTTGCGATAACGGCCGAGGGTGACCAAACGGTTGTCACAAGCCATCTCACCGGAGATTTTCCCGGAAGCCCGGTAGACCTGCGCTATCTGTTCGTCCTCGATAACGAGAAGATCGCCCAGCTGGAGATCGTGCCGTGAGCGCGAAACCGCGGGACGCCAGCCATGGCGCGGGTGTTGATCGCTTCCTCAACCTGAATGGGAAGAAAGCGTTGATTACCTCCGGCACGCGCGGCGCTGGCGCCGCGACGGTCGGCCTCTTTCGAGAACTTGGGGCGCAGGTCCTGACGACCGCCCGCACCAACCCTGGCGATTTTCCAGAATCACTGTTCGTCGCCGCCGACCTGACGAGTGTTCAAGGCTGTGCGGACTTGGCTGAGGCCGTACAGGAGCGCATGGGCGGCGTGGATATCATCGTCCATATGCTGGGCGGTTCATCTGCTCCTGCAGGAGGGTTCGAGGCTCTTAGCGACGATATATGGCGCAACGAACTCGATCTCAATCTGATGCCTGCCGTTCGCCTTGATCGCGAACTCGTTCCAGCAATGGCGTCACGAGGCAGTGGCGTCGTCATCCATGTCACATCGATCCAGAGCCAACTGCCCCTGCCGGAGGCAACCACGGCCTATGCAGCAGCGAAGGCGGCTCTGTCGACCTACAGCAAAAGCCTTTCCAAGCAGGTATCGCCTCAAGGGGTCCGCGTCGTGCGGGTTTCCCCTGGCTGGATTGAAACCGAGGCCTCCATTGATCTCGCGACCCGGCTCGCGGCCGAGCATGGGGGTGACATCGAACAGGGCAAGAAAATGATCATGGAGACGCTAGGCGGAATTCCGATCGGCCGTCCCGCGAAACCTGAGGAAGTCGCAAATCTGATCGCCTTCCTGGCATCCGACCTCGCGGCAAGCATCACAGGCACCGAATATGTGATCGACGGCGGTACGGTGCCGACAGTCTGAGACCCCATAAAAGTTACGAGCGGGTCCCTCAATCCGCTTCGGTCGGCGCCTCGGGCGCCGACCAACCGCCGATATGACTATAAACGGCGTTACGAAGCTGGTTGATCTCGCCGTTAAGCTTGGCAAGCGCAGCAGGCGTTTGCCCGGATGCCTCAAGCAAAGTGTCGTTAAGGCATCCTGCGCGGAAGCGCATGTCATCGCCTTCCTTTGTGAGGGCGATAACCACCTGTCGCTCATTGGCAGGGTTCCGGGTTCGACGCACCAACCCGGCTATTTCGAGTCGCTTGAGAAGCGGTGTGAGCGTGCTCGATTCGAGGGCGAGTTGATGGGCCACGCTTCCTACAGTCTGGGCATCATTCCGCCACAGTACGTTAAGCACGAGATATTGCGAGTAGGTTAGACCCAACGCATCCAGCATCGGTTTGTAAGCACGCTGGATCGCAATTCCCGCCGAGTAGATTGCGAAGCAGAGCTGGTCATCCAGCGGCACCGGAGAGGTAGCGGTTTTGGGCATATTGGCGTCCTTTATAGCGCTCAAATAGCATCGTTGCGAGAATATATATCGTGATAATATTTATTGTTGACAAACGCAATCTCAAATGCCACATAATTATCGCGATAAATGATATTGCAATATGGAAAAGGTTATCTCATAGCGAAAGGCATTCCCATGTTCAGAACGATCCGAAATATCGTCCTCGCTACCGCCGCAGCAAGCAGCGTGCCGTTTTCAGTCGCCGCTCAGACCAGCAAAAGCCCGCTTGAAGCGGCCGCCGCTCCGACAGTGAAGAATATCGTCCTTGTACATGGTGCCTTTGCCGATGGATCGGGATGGCGCGCGGTCTATCAGAATCTCACTGCGCGCGGCTATCATGTGTCCATCGTTCAGAATCCGCTGACTTCACTTGCCGATGATGTGGCAGCCACTCAGCGTGTGCTGGACCAGCAGAACGGCCCCACCGTCCTCGTCGGGCATAGCTGGGGCGGTACCGTCATCACTGAGGCTGGCGTGCACCCCAACGTGCGCGGCCTCGTCTATGTCTCCGCTCTTTCACCAGACGCTGGTGAGACCACAGCCCAGCAATATGACGGTTACACCACACCGCCCGAGTTCGTCATCGAAACCAGCAAGGACGGCTTTGGCTTCATCAAGCCCGACACTTTCGCTGCCGGATTTGCGGCTGATGCGTCCAAGGCTGACGCTGCTTTTCTCAACATCTCACAGGTGCCGGTCAAAATGTCGGCATTCGGCACCAAGCTCCAGCATTCCGCATGGCGCACGAAACCAAGCTGGGCCGTAATCGCAACGCAAGACAAGGCATTTGACCAGCGGATGCTGCAGGACATGGCGAAGCGCATCGGCGCCAAAATTACCAACGTGCCGGCCAGTCATGCAGTCTTTTTCACCCAGCCAAAAGCTGTCGCGGACGTAATCGACGAGGCTGCCAGGCAGTCGCTCGCCGCCGCGCGATAAACCAGAGCCCATATCCCAGCCCGCTCCGAGCGGTTCAGCGGGAACGGCGATAAGCCGACCAAGGAAAGATCCATACAATGACAGATACCAACTTCTCTGGTGATCCCGGGGACCAGGACCGCCGTGCGCGCGAAAATCAGGCTCAGCGCTGTGCGAACCTCAAGCCGGCCTATGACTTCATCGTGTGCGGCGCAGGCGCTGCCGGGTCGGTGATTGCACGGCGCCTCGCCGAAAACCCCGCTTGCGATGTACTCCTGATCGAGGCGGGCGGCAGCGACGAAGCGGAAGCTGTGCTGGACCCGGCCCTCTGGCCGACCAATCTCGGCAGCGAGCGCGACTGGGGGTTTGAGACCGAACCTAATCCCCATCTCGACGGCCGGGCACTTTCCATGTCGATGGGCAAAGGACTGGGTGGCGGGTCCAGTATCAACGTCATGGTCTGGGCGCGAGGCCATCGCAGCGACTGGGACCATTTTGCGGCGCAATCGAGCGATCCTGGCTGGGGCTATGATGCTGTACTCGACATCTATCGTCGAATCGAGAACTGGCAGGGCACGCCCGATCCGCAATATCGGGGCACCGCCGGGCCGGTCTGGGTGCAGCCAGCCCGCAATCCGAGCCCGCTCGCCGGCGCGCTGCTAGATGCCGCCGGGGCGCTCGGCATTCCCCGTTTCGACAATCCCAACGGGCGAATGATGGAAGGCGCAGGTGGCGCAGCCTATACTGACATGCTGGTGCGCGATGGACGGCGCCATTCGCTCTACAGGGCCTATGTCCAACCTTTGGCCGACCGTTCGAACCTGACCATTCTGACCGACACGCTTGTTCGCAGGGTTCTTTTCAATGGGAGCCGGGCCGCCGGGGTCGAGATCGAACGCGCGGGCGCAATCGCGAGGATCACGGCTAGTACCGAAATAGTTGCCTCTACCGGCGCGATCAACACGCCAAAGCTGCTCATGCTGTCCGGCCTGGGCGAGCGCGATCAACTTGCCCAGTACGGCATTCCACTCGTGCAGCATCTTCCAGGTGTGGGCCGCAACCTTCAGGATCATGTCTCTTTCGGCTGTACGTGGGAATATCGCGAGCCGTTGGCGCCGCGCAACAGTGGAAGCGAGGCAACACTCTACTGGAAAAGCAGGCCCGAGCTGGAAACGCCGGATTTGCTGTTTTGTCAGGTCGAGTTCCCCGTCCCCAGCGAGCGTACCGCGCTTCGTGGCGTTCCGGCCCACGGCTGGACGATGTTCGCCGGCCTCGCACAACCGCACAGTCGCGGACAGGTACGATTGGCGTCAGCAGACCCTTCCGTACCGCCGATTGTCGATGCGAACATGATGTCTGATCCCCGGGACATGGAAGCCGCTCGTGCATGCGTAAAGCTCTGCCGCGACCTTGGCAACAGCGATGCGTTCAAGCCTCATGTCAGCCGCGAGGCCATTCCCGGCGCGGGAACCGACATCGATGACGCCTTCCTTCGAGATGCCGCGGTTACCTACTGGCACCAGTGTGGAACGGCGAAAATGGGCCTGGACGACATGTCAGTCGTCGATGCCACGCTTGCCGTCCACGGTGTAGAAGGCTTGCGTGTTGCCGACGGCTCAATCCTGCCGAGAGTGACAACCGGGAACACGCAGGCGCCCTGCGCTATCATCGGCGAGCGGGCCGCTCAAATGCTGCGCGGCAAGCACGGGCTTCAGTAGCAACCGGCTCAAAACAATCCTCTATGCGGTCAAACATCTGGTTCCAAAGTAGAGCTGTCTGCCGTCTCAATCCGTTCCCCGCCATCTTCGTCTGCGAGGACGCTTCACGAGTGACCACTAGCCAGCGACTTGGCAAAGCTGCCCATCCCATCGAAGAGGCAGCCGCCACGCCGCAGTCGATCACTTCGGCCACGGGAATGCTAGGATGGCTGACAGTCCCGTTATCACAGCAGCACAAATATTTCGTCTGGTCCGGGAAATCGGGTAAGGGAGGCACAACGCCCGCTTCGACAGAAGACAGCCTAATGAAGATCGACCTCACGCTCCTGCTGTCCGCCATTTTAGCCGCGGTCTTGCCCGGTGCGGCCCTGGCCGAGAACGGCATCGAAACGCTGATCGGCCATGTGGAACCACAGGCCATCGGCGGGACACTGGTCGATATTCGCCTGCTCAACACCGGTACGGCGACGATGCAGGCAGATGTGGCCGACATGGTGGAAGCCCAGCTCGTCCGGCCAGGCGCGCTTGGCACCGGGCGTACTGTTATGCTGCGGCGCGATCCCGCCACCCCCGCCGCGCTCAGCATCGCGCCGCGCAGCTTCGCCACCGCGCGCTATCGGCTGGAGCCGGACGCCTTTCAGGACGGCGCACTGCTCTCGATCCCCAGCTGGAGCGGTCAAGCGGTGATGCTGGTCGCCGCGCCCGCCCCCAACCGCACCACTCATCCCGCATCGGATGCCGACACGCAGGTCGCCGCTGCGCCTGTCGGCACGCCAACGCCCGCCACCCCCTCACCCAGCGACCGCACCGTCGGCAACGCCTTCCTCGAAAATCTGAGCGCCTATCAGCCGATCTATGCGGCCTATGGTCCCAGCACCAATAGCGAGGCGCGCATCCAGCTCAGCTTCAAATATCAGCTGTTCGGCAGCCAGGCACGCGAAGACCGCCCAGCGCTGGGCGACGGTTTCTACTTCGCCTATACGCAGCGCATGTTCTGGGATCTGGGGGCGCATTCCTCTCCTTTCCGCAACATCGATTTCCAGCCGGAACTCTTCTACACCACTCCGCCAAAGGCGCTATCGGCCAAGGCGACGCTCAGCGCGCAGGTCGGCCTGCGCCACGAATCCAACGGACGCGACGGTGATTTTTCACGCAGCCTCAACACTGTCTATGTCGCGACGATGGCGGCATTCTCGCTGGGCAACGAAACCCGCCTGATCGTGGCGCCGCGCGCATGGCTCTATGCCGGCGACCTGTCGGACAATCCCGACATCCGCCGCTATCGCGGCAATAGCGACCTCTTCGTCGAGATTGGCCAGGACGACGGTCTGCGCCTCTCCACCTCCAGTCGTATGAACTTCGGCAGCGGCAAAGGATCGATCGCAGCCGACCTATCCTACCCGCTGCGTCGCATTCTGGGCGGCGGCCCGGACTTCTATCTCTTTGGACAGAGCTTCGTCGGCTATGGCGAGAATCTGCTGGACTACAACCGCCGCACCACCCGCCTGCGCATCGGCGTGGCGCTGGTGCGGTAAGATATAAATGCGACCTTCGCCATCGACCCATTCCCGTCATTTAGCGGAAGATTTCTCGAACCCAGTTCCAGCCTGTCCGCTATCTTACTTGGTTGTGGCGCAACTATTCGTCCTGCGCGCCCAATTTGCAAAGCAGGTGTCATCGATAAAAAAGCGATTGCGGTGAAGTTTTCCGCGATTTCGCCTTTTCCCGCTGCCGGGCGCGGGCTCGCCATAAGGCGAGCCCGCGCGAAAGGAATACGTCGATGGCTTAGATCTGAGCCAGTCCGCCGTCGGTGAACAGCTCGCTCCCGGTCATGAAGCTGCTGTCGGATGAGGCAAGGAACGCTGCCGCAGCCGCTACTTCGGAAGGGTCACCGACATGACCGATCGGCGTGGTCGCCCCCATCTCGATCATTGCGTCCTTGCCGACAACCTCGGCCGCCAGTTCGGTCAGCGTTGGCCCGGGCGAAAGCACATTGACACGGATTCCCGTCCCGCGCAGATCCTGCGCCCAGCTGCGCGCAAGGTTACGCACGGCCGCCTTGGACGCGCTGTAGATACTGAAGGCGGGCGTTCCCATCACGCCCGTGGTCGAACCGGTCAGGATAATTGATCCGCCTGCGCCCATGAGCTTCAGCCCTTTCTGCACAGTGAGGATAGTGCCCTTCACGTTGACGTTGAAAGTTTCGTCATAATGGTCAGGCGTGATGGCCGAGAGGGGCACCAGCGCGCCGGTGCCGGCATTGGCGAAGAGGATGTCGATCGATCCACGTTCGGCCTTCACGGTCTCGAAAAGGCGATCGAGATCAGCCGGATCGGAAACCGAACCCGCCACGGCGCGGGCGTTGCTGCCGAGTTCAAGCAGGGCGCCGTCGAGCTTTTCCTGTCGACGTCCGAAGATGTAGACGAACGCACCTTCCGCGATGAAGCGCTTGGCCGATGCCAGGCCTATGCCTGTGCCTCCGCCGGTGATGATGGCGGTCTTGCCTTCCAGTCTGTTCATAAGTGCCTCCAAATCTAAGGTTGCACGTAGCTGGCCGCGCGCATACCTACCGACAAGTATGCACCTTTAGGTAAGTATCAAAAATGTCCAACACCCCTGAACCTGCACCTGACTCCTCACTGCCCGCAGGGACCTGCTCAGCCGGCACCGTTGCACCCAATTTCACCTGCGGTCTCGACGCGACGCTCAAGGTCATTGCCGGCAAATGGAAGCCTTTGATCCTCTACTTTCTGCTCCAGGGGCCAAACCGCTACGGCGCCCTCAAACGCGCGATCCGCGACGTGAGCGACAAGGTGCTGATCCAGCAACTGAAGGAATTGGAGGCGGACGGGATACTTCTGCGTACGGATTATAAGGAAGTGCCGCCGCGGGTCGACTATACGCTGACCCCCTTGGGGGAGAGCCTCGCCCAAGCGCTTGAACCCCTGTGCAGCTGGGGGACAGAAAATATGGCGGAAGTGCAGAAGATATTTGCCGAGCGCGACAGCTGGCAGCGCAAATTGGCTTGACGCGTTTCTCCCCTTACGGGCTCCCGTAAAAAGACCTGAAACGGAGTTGATGTGGCAAGGATCTTCATCACCGGCAGCTCTACCGGACTTGGCTTAGCCGCAGCACAGTCGCTGCTTGCCGCTGGACATGCTGTCGTTCTGCATGCGCGCAATGCCGAACGCGCCGATGCTCTGAAAACAGAGGTACCCCAAGCGTTGACGATCGTGACCGGCGATCTCAGCCTACTGTCCGAAACACGGGGCCTGGCCAATGCGGTGAATGCGATCGGCCCCATGGACGCGGTCATCCACAATGCCGGACTTTATGGCGCAACCGGCAGCGGTCGAACGGCGGAAGATCATAGCGTCATGACAGCGGTCAATCTGCTGGCGCCCTATGTCCTGACCGCCTGCATCGATCAGCCCAAGCGTCTTGTCTATATGAGCAGCGGACTTCATCGTGGCGGCAATGCTAGGCTCGACGACCTCGACTGGACCAGGCGCCGCTGGCAGTCGGACCAGGCCTATGCCGATACCAAGCTTCAGATCGTCGCGCTTGCCTTGACAGTTGCGCGGCACTGGCCTGACGTTCTGAGCAATGCCGTCGATCCGGGTTGGGTTCATACGCGCATGGGCGGGGCTTCGGCACCGGTCGACATTGCAACTGGCCAGGCGACACAAGGCTGGCTGGCCGCGAGCGATGATGAGGGCGCGCGGACCAGTGGCGGCTATTGGCACGCAATGCGGCGTGAAAAGCCTGCGGCGCCTGCGGCGAGCGCCGACTATGGGGATCGATTGCTTGCGGCCCTTCAGGCGCTCACGAGCGTGACGATCGGCACCAACGGGTGACGCTCGACCGGGGGTCCTGGTCTAGCCCTTGGTCGCGAACGCAGCATAGCGCTCTCGCCAGGCGGTCACTTCGGCTCTCAAATGTGCAGGCGCGGTCTCTCCCGACAGGACGAGGCTGACGACGCTGCTCTCGGGGTGCATCAGCATCTTCTTCGATCCATCAGTGAACCAAACAGGCACCAGGTCATCGCAGAGGCTGTCGAGAATGGCGCCGGCCATGCCATTTCCGATCGCCGCGCTGCCGGGGAGCAAGCGGACCATGATCGATACGCCTTCAAAGCAATTGCGCGGCCCACGGACAAAATCGAGCGACACCAAAATGCCGGACCGGTCTGGACGGGCCTCTTCGGGCATGTCCGCGATCCTGCGCCAGGCGCAAAACCAGGTCCGGCAAATATGCGGACGCACGGCATGGATGCTGCATCCATGGCTGCCAAGGTGTGTACAAGGGGTGCCGGCCGGCTTTTTGAAATCAGGCGTATCCACGGTCAGGATGGTGCAACAGATCGTGCAATCGTCGCACGTCCGGTTGGAAAGGACGGGGCCCAGCAGGGTCGTTTCCAGATCTGTCTCTGTGTGCATCCGAGCTGGGGTGCCTTGGCCTTGCCGGGAACGCAAGTGGGATCGGACGCGCGCAATCGCGCAGGGCGGCTGCCAATGATGCGTGACCTGATACGCCGGACGAACCACCATAGAGCCCGTCACCATGTCCTTGTTGCGGCGGACGCATGATCGTCGTCGAGGGCTATCCCAGCGAGATTGCGAGCGCGATCCACGAAATGATGAGTGACGCGCATGAGGCGGGCGTGGTGTCGCGCGCGACGCTGCGCAGCTTTGATGAGGCGTGCCTTGCTCCCGCCCCTGCGCCGGCGGGCGATGAAATCCGTGCGATCCGCGAGCGTGAGCATGTCTCGCAGCCGATGTTTGCCGCTTATCTCAACGTCTCGCGCAATCTCGTGGATGCTGTTGAGGTCTACACTGAGTTTGGCGCTATCGCTTGGCCTGCTCGGCGGCGCTCGGACCAGGGAAAGCTACTCGGTTGCGTTATGATATCTCATGTCATAAAGTCTCCCCTGTTGCTCAGGGGAAGCCAATTGTTCGATCGCCTAATCAATCGGGATTCCGTAACGGTTGCCATCACTCTAGCCGGAGCGTCCCTGTATCAACCGGCACTGGCCCAGACCATGGGGGTTCAACCAGTCGTGCCGCAGGAGGGCGATAACAGGGAAGACGCGAGGGACATTGTCGTAACCGGCACACGTTTCACCGGTCGGACGGTCGAGGACTCGCCAACGCCCATCGATTCGCTACCGGTCGACCAGGTGGTGCAGGGCGGCCGCTCGGACCTCACGTCGGGACTCAAGGCCGCAGTCCCCGGTTTCAACACGCCGCGGCCCACGGGGTCGAGCTTCGCCGACTTCGCGACCCCGATCTCTCTAAGAGGGCTGTCGGCCGGACAGACGCTCATCCTGGTCAACGGAAAGCGCCGCCACACCGTCGGCGAGCTCAACCAAGCCAACAGCCTCGGCCGCGGCGACATCACTTACGACCTCAATCCCATTCCTGCCGGCGCGGTGGGGCGGATCGAGGTACTACGTGACGGCGCCGCAGCGCAGTACGGATCCGACGCGATCGCGGGCGTCATCAACGTCGTGCTCGACGACAGCATCGGCGGGGCGGCCAAAGCTGTGGTCGGCACCAACACTGCCGGCGACGGCGAACTGGTGGATATCAGCGCGTCCTACGGGGTGCCGGTCGGCGATGGCGGCGTCATCCGGGCGACGGTCCACTATCTTGACCAGAACGCCAGCAACCGCGCCCGACCGGATACGCGGCAACAATATTTCGGCGCGGGCGGAACGCGTGCGCCGTCGGCAAACTATGGCTCCGGAACCGGACTTACGCCCGCCAACGGGACGTTCGACCCGCGCGAGGCGACAATCGATCGCGACGTCTTCGCGCTCGGCCAATCAGCTTACACGATCAAGTCGGGCCTGGTGAACGTCCGGCTCCCGCTCGCCGACACGATCGAGTTCTACGGCTTAGGTGGGTACAGCCGGCTGGACGGTGTGTCGGAAGGCTTCTTCCGTCGCGCCGGGCAGGACGAGACGGTCCGGTCGATCTTTCCTGACGGCTATCGTCCCGCCACCCGGGTGCGCTTCGACGACTTTACCGTCTCAGCGGGGATGCGCGGCGGCGATCCGGCGATGCTCGGCTGGGATTTGTCGACGACCTATGGCGGCGTGAAGATCGGCGCCACCCATAGCCATTCGGTCAATCCATCGCTCGGCGCGTCGAGTCCGACCGAATTCTACCGGGGCGGCACCGACAACCGGCAATGGACGACCAATCTCGACCTGATCCGGACGATCGAGCTTGGCGACGGCGCGCCGCTGAAGATCGCGGCCGGCGGTGAGTATCGCGAGGATCGCTATCATCTGATCGCGGGCGAGCCAGACAGCTACCGCAATGGCGGCGCGATCATCGCCGGTGGCCCCAATAACGGCCGGCCTGCACCGATTGGCGCGCAGCCCACGCCCGGAACCACCGATGCCGATGCGGTGCGCGCTACCCGCCACAGCGTCGCCGTCTATGCTGAGGTAGAGAAGGAGCTGTTCGGACGCCTGACACTGGTCGGCGCGCTCCGCCACGAGCGTTATTCCGATTTTGGCGAGGCGACCAGCTACAAGGTCGCCGGCCGCCTCGCCGTCACCCCGTGGCTCGCGGCGCGCGCCAACTACGGCACGGGGTTCCGGGCGCCGGTGCTCGCTCACAGCTATTTCAACGCGACGACCAGTACCTTCATTAACGGGCAGCAGGTGCTGCTCCGCATCTTCCGGGTGGACGAGCCGGCAGCGCGGCTGGTCGGCGCAAGCGACCTCAAGCCTGAGACGTCGAAGAACCTCTCGCTCGGCGGCATCGTCACATTGCCGGGCTTCACCGCTTCGATCGACTATTATCGCATCGCGATCGAAGACCGCATCGCCATCTCCTCGCAATTCCAGGACACGCGCATCACCGCCCTGCTGGCACAGAACGGATTTCCCGGAATCTCCGCGGTCAGCTATCTGACCAACGCGGTCGATACGGTGACGCAGGGCATCGATGTTACCGCCAATACGCATTTCCCGTTCGCGAGCGGCCGACTGACCGCCAGCTTCGCGGCAAATATCAACCGGACGCGGCTCAAGCGCATCGCGGGAACGCCCCCGCCTCTCGCGGCGATCGGGATCACGACCCCGCTGTTCGACCTGACGCAGCAGGTCCGGCTGACCGACAGCCAGCCGCGCGACAAGCTGCTGCTGAGCCTCGCCTATCGATCAGGGGCGGCCACGATCCGGCTGACCAACACACGTTACGGAAAGGTCTCGGCGGTAGCTCTGACCGGGCGGACGCCGACGCAGGTCGCGGCGCTGACGCCCGGCTATGACGTGCGGCTGGTGCCGGTCTCATCGACTTCGCCCAACGTCGATATCGTCCAGACCTTCGGCGCCCGCATACTCACCGATATCGAGGCGAGCTATCAGCTAACGAACGCGATCATGCTGACGGCGGGCATCAACAATCTGTTGAACATCTATCCCGCCGAAAATCTCGCCTCGACACCGGCGAGCGTTGCGGCCGGAACCAACGGTTCCGACAATGCAGGAACCCTCCCCTACAACCCAATCTCGCCCTTCGGCTTCACCGGACGCTCCGCCTTCGCGAGCCTCAGCGTCAGCTTCTGAGCCGCGCGATGCCAGACATTTCCCAAGGATATCCGCCCATGTTCCACCAAGACGATGATCCCTTCGGTCGGCAGGCGCCGGTCCTGTCCCTGACCGGCGTACACAAGCGCTTCGGCGACAAGGTCGCACTCGACGGCATCGACCTTTCGATCGCTCCCGGCGAAGTCTTCGCGCTGCTTGGCCCCAACGGCGCGGGCAAGACCACCACGATCAACCTGATCCTCGGCTTCCTTGGCGCCGACGAAGGCATGGTCCAGGTGGCGGGCGTGGATGCTGGCGCCGATCCGATCGCCGCGCGTCGGCACGTTGCCTATATCCCAGAACAGGTCGCGCTCTATCCCGCGATGTCAGGGATCGAGAACCTTCGCTACTTCACGACCCTTGCCGGTCTGGCGCTCGACCACAAACGTTGTGCGGCACTGCTGGACGATGCCGGACTCGCCGCCGAGGCACAACTGCGCAAGGCGGGAAGCTATTCCAAAGGGATGCGCCAGAAGGTTGGTATTGCTATCGCGGTGGCACGCGCGGCACGGCTGCTGCTGCTCGACGAGCCGACATCTGGCCTCGATCCGGCGGCGTCCGCCGAATTCTCGCGCATAGTGCGCAATACCGCCGCGCAGGGCACTGCGGTGATGATGGCGACGCACGATCTCTACCGCCTGAACGAGGTCGCCGATCGCGTCGGCATCCTTCACCACGGTCGCATTGCCGAGGAGGTCGATCCGAAGCGCCTCGATCATGTTGATCTTGAACAGCTCTACATGGAGCGTCTGGCGGTATGATCGCGCGATTGCTGCAGCTCGAACTGGGCTTGCTCGCACGGGACCGGCGCCTGCGCTGGATTGCCGTGATCCTGATCGGCCTAATGTCGGCCAGCTTCGTGCTGAGATTGGGCGAGGTCCGCCGAACCGCGCAGGATGCCGCCAGTCTCTCCATCGTAGAGCGCGAACGATGGCTGTCACAGGACCCCAAAAACCCGCACTCGGCGGCGCATTACGGCATCTGGGTATTCAAGCCGACGCCGCCGCTCGCCGCGATCGAGCCGGGTCTCAATCCCTATCTGGGCCGGATGATCCGCATCGAGGCGCATCGCCGGAACGACGCGATCTTCCGGTCCGTTCAGGATGAACCGGCGACCTCCCGCGGAGCCGTGGCTTCGACCGCCGGCGTAATACGGCTGTTCGTCCCCCTCGCGGTCATCCTGCTCGGCTTCACGGCGTTCGCGGCGGACCGGGAGCGCGGCACCTTGCGGCTGGCGCTGGGGAATGGCGCGGTGCCGGCGAACCTTCTGATCGCGCGCTTGGGCGCGTTGCTCGTGGCGGTCGCGGCGATCGTCGGCATCCCCGCGCTGCTGCTCGGCACGCTCGCCAATCTGTTCGTGCCGGCGGCTGCCGAGTGGCAGTCCTGGCCACGATTGCTGCTCTGGACGGTTGCGCAGATCGGCTATGCCGCGATGTTCCTGCTGATCGCGACCGCCGCGTCACTGATCGCGCGAACAGCGCGGGCGGCGCTGGCGGCCTCGCTGTTCGTCTGGGTGCTGCTGTGCATGGTGGCGCCCCGCCTCGCCGCGAGCGCGGTGGAGATTTTCGCCCCCACGCCGATCTATGCCGAGACGCAGGCGCGTATCGAGACCGAGATCAAGCGCTACAACCGCGCCGACCTTCACCAGCAGCGCCAGGATGCGATCCTCGCACGCTATGGGGTCGAGGACGCGCGCGCCTTGCCGGTCGATCTGCGTGGGACGATGATGCATGATCGCGAACAGCACGACTATGGGGTATTCGATCGCGAGCTTGGCCGATTCGAGGCAGCGCTCGACCGCCAGGAACGGCTCGCCCGGCTGAGCGGGCTGTTCTCTCCGGCGATCGCCTTGCAGACGCTGTCCGAGGGGCTGGCAGGCAGCGGCCTTCGCCGCCACGCCGATTTCCTACGCGCCGCCGAAGCCTATCGGCGCCGGCTTTCCGACACCATGAACCTGAACCTGGCCGCGCATCCGGGGAGTGCGGAGCACCCTTATCTGGCCGGGCGCGACGTTTGGGCCAAACTACCCCCGTTCGCCTATCGCCCGGCGCCATTGGGCTCTGCCGTGAGGGAGGCACTCCTGCCGGTCGCGCTGCTAGTGCTTTGGCTATTGGCCGGTGTTGCCATCGGCCACCGTGCCGCGCGAAGGGTGCGGCCATGACCGGCATGATCCGCCGCCTCTTCGCCATCGAGGTCATGGCGCTGGTCCGCCAGCCGCTCGCGGTCGCCGTGTACGCTGCACTGTTCGCTGCAATGCTCGCGGCAGCGCTGGTCGGCGCCGAACAGGTGAAGCGGACCCACGCGGCGCTTGCCACGATCGCCACCGAGCAGACCGAAGCGATCAGTGCCGCCAAATCAGCCGCCGCGCGCTACGCCAAACCTTCGCCGCTGCGGATCGAGTATCATCGCGATCCAACTGACGCATTCGGCTACATGAACTATTTCCTAGTGACGCATGCGGTGAAGCCGCCGCTGCCGCTTGCGGGACTGGCGACCGGTCAGGCGGATCTCCAGCCCTCCCATATCCGCATCGATTTCAACAAGATATTTCCAGATACCGCCTTCGATCTCGGAAACCTGCACGCGCTCGATCTCGGCAGCTTCGATCTCGCTTTCGTCCTGATCTACCTGGTGCCGCTCGGACTGATCGCGATCGGCGCGAGCCGGCTCACTGGCGAGCAGGACTCGGGCGTGCTTAGGATGATCGCCGCGCAGCCTGTAACGCTGCGTAGGGTCGCGCTTGCCAAGGCGAGCGCGCTGGCGATAGTTTCGCTGGTCGCCATTGTCGGCGGAATGCTGCTCGCGCTGCTGATCGCGGGCTCGCTGGGCTCATTGGTGATTCTGGGCGTGGCGCTGCTGGTTGCGATGTGGGTGCTGTTCTGGGTGGCGCTGACCCTATTGGCCGCGAGCTTCTGGCGTGGGACGGTCGGTTCGGTGGTCATGCTGGTGCTCGGATGGGCGGTGCTGACCGTGTTGGCGCCGACTATCGCCGCGCTTGCCGTCAGAACCGCGCTGCCGGCGCCGTCGCGTATCGCCTATATCGACCGCAGCCGGGCGGCGATGGACGCCTTTTACCGCGACGAGACGGCGGTTCACGCCGCATGGCTTGGCCGCTTTCCACACGATGAGAGCCGCTCGACCGAGATGCTGAAAAGCCCTGAGGTGAAGCGCTTCGCCCGCGACGCATTCTATCGCGACGCGCTCAAATCGGATCGCGAAACTTTCGTCGCGCGCGATCTTGCAGTTGCGGGTGCGACCGACTGGCAGCGCCTCATGTCACCGGCGATGATGCTGGACGGCACGCTGCAGGCCGCCGCCGGCAATGACGTGCGGCACCAGCTTGCTTTCGTTGCGGCGGCCGACGCCTATGACGAGCGCCTGCGCCGCTGGTTCGAGCCTCTCGCGCTCACCAACGCCGCCGATCCCCACCGAAGCTGCCCCGACTGTCCCGGACGCCTGAACTTCACGCGGTACGACGACGTGCCCCGCTTCGTGCCCGCGCCGGACCATGGCGCCGTCATGCGCGCGATCGGCTTCGGCCTGCTTTATCTTGCCAGTGTCACCGCACTGACGATCATCTGGGCTGTCCGCCGCCTGCATGTCTGGCCGGCTTAATGGGGACTGATTCGATACTTCACCTCCTCCTGCTCGTCGCCGCATCACGCCGAGCGGGGCAGGCAGTTTCCGCACGACGCCCAATTATACCGCGACGCGGGCCTAGCTCGAACGGCAGGCGGTGGCGTCCCTCTGGCACGACAGGGCATGTTCAAATCGGCCGCCCCGCGCAGGATAAAAATAACGAATCGGCGTCGCCTATAGAGCTGCCGCCGGGCGTCGACCGCCGACGCGCGCCGAACTACACCGCCGCCGATGCTTTGGGGTGAGGTCGATTGGTCGCGCTTGCCGCCGAACTGCTCAATCCCTCTGCGTCACCCTAATGATAGCGCCGGTAATTTGAATGAAAACTTTGAGTGAGGATAGTTGTTCGCCAGCCATTCGAGATATCGGAATGCTCGCGACTTAATGCCACTTCGAAATGAAGTGAGTCACAACATACTGATAGACAATGATAATTTGATTATTCCATGATTTCCGTGGATTTGCTGAGTCAACGGCTTTATTTCATTTTTTTGAACCGCACTGCCCTTGATCTATCACTCAACTGTGGTTGAAAATATCGGTATGTCGGAAATTGCATCAACATTGTTGACAGGAGGTGTGAGCGCCAGTGGGCTATTCGCGCTCACGCTGCTGACCCTCGTGTGGCGGGTGTTGCCTCGCCTAATTGACCGGCTCCCCGAAATCATCAAAGCCATTTCTGATGCGATAGTGAAGAATGGGCGGCGCAGAGAACCCTAGACTATGCTGCGAATATCCCTTGACCAGCGCAACATTTCACGCAAAAATGTGCCCTGAGAGAATATGGACCGTGCTCATAAACTCTTGATTTTACACTATTTATTGGCAGATCATGAGCGTAGGGTGAATTGCCCGTGCGCCGGGTGCATTACCTTCCCCTTTATTGAGGCAGCCGCTTCTTCAATGCGTCCCAGGCAATTCGTCACCGGCAAGCGGAGTTCGATCTGGCACCTGCGCGAGGATTGCAAGCGCCTTAGCCGGATTAGCGCGTTCGGCACGGAGCCGAATGTCTGCGGTTGCCCTCAATTCCCCTACCCGCTCCGCAATCAGCGACGACAGAAACTGGTTAAGCGACGGGCCGTTCAGCTCCGCTAGATGCTTGGCCGCTGCCATAACATGATCTGGCAACCGCAAAGGATAGTTACTCATTTCATCTCTCCTCGTTCGAGGCGTAAAAATAACTCACCTGGCTTGATGACATCCACCCGGTACAATTCTCGTGCTGGCGTGAAGTCCCGTACGTTCATAGTAACGATGGCATCTGCCCCGGCTTGGACCGCGCATTCCAGAACCATATCGTCGGCCGGATCGCGCAGCGTCGGACGAAGCTTGGTCCTGATAGACATGATCCGCCGCGCCTGTCCAACCACGGCATCTAGCACCTGATCCAACTCCATCTTCGATGCCCAACTCGCCTCGCGCATCGCCGCGCGATTGAGCACAGCCTCATATTCCAACACCAGCGCAACGGATACAGCGTAGGGGAGTTCGCGATTCGGCGTAAATGACTCAAAAATGTGTCCTGAGAGGTGAAAAGAAAAACTCACAACATCTTGAATTTTAATCATTTATTGGCAGCTCGTGAGCATAGGGTGCATTATGTTAGGATGGCGGTGTGATCGCGTGCCATTTCAGCGCATCAAGATGAATCTGGAATGTTGCGATCTGCCGGGGAGATCGCCCAGTCGCAGATCCGCGAATGTGGCCCCTTAACTTCGACTCGCTGCACTGTTCTAATTAATCGAATGATAGGCCATGTTTTATCAGGCTGCGCAGCAGTAACGGGCCACGCTAGATCTCCAAGCACACCGGAACGAACCGAGTGAACGAAATTCGATTGGAGACCTACATGACCATCAAAGCGAACCCGACCCCCGGCAAATCCCTGATCACGCCGAACGATCACACCCTCGTCATGATCGACTTCCAGTCGCAGATGGCCTTCGCCACCAAGTCGATTTCGACCGAACTTCTGCGCAATAATGCCGCGCTGGTCGCCAACGCCGCTGCTGGCTTCAACGTCTCCACCATCCTGACCACGGTCGCCCTCGACAGCTTTTCCGGCCCGATGTTCAGCGAGATTACTCACGCCTTCCCGAACCAGCCACTGCTCGACCGCACCTCGATGAACACTTGGGAAGATGCCGCTGTCATCGATGAGGTGAACCGCATCGGCAAAGAGCGTATCATCTTCGCAGGCCTGTGGACCTCGGTCTGCATCGTCGGTCCCGTCGCCTCGGCGATCGATCAGGGCTTCGACGTTTACTTCATCTCCGACGCCTGCGGCGACATCTCCGAAGAAGCCCATGAGCGTGCCGTCGAGCGCATGATCCAACTAGGTGCGAAGCCGATGACCTCGCTCCAGTATCTCCTCGAGTTGCAGCGCGACTGGGCGCGCACCGAGACCTACGACATGACCACCGGTTTCGCGAAGAAGTGGGGCGGCGCTTATGGCTTGGGCATCACCTACGCCAAGACCATGTTCAACGCTTCCGAGGGCGCCCACTAAGCTCTCAACCCTTCGGCGTCCGGGGGCGTCCCTTTCCGCCCCGGACGCCATTCTTACCCAAAATCCAGCATCCAGGATCCCGCCATGACCAGCTTCGTCACCACTGCCGATGGCACGCAAATCTTCTACAAGGACTGGGGCAGCAAGGATGCCCAACCGATCATGTTCCACCACGGCTGGCCGCTCTCGTCCGACGACTGGGACGCGCAGATGCTGTTCTTCCTCTCGAAGGGCTATCGCGTCGTCGCCCATGACCGCCGCGGTCACGGCCGTTCGGCCCAGGTCGATTTCGGGCACGACATGGATCATTATGCCGCTGACGCTGCCGCGGTCGTCGAACATCTCGATCTGCGCAATGCCATCCACATTGGCCATTCGACCGGCGGCGGCGAAGTCGCACGCTATGTGGCGCAGTTCGGCGAGCCGCAGGGCCGCGTCGCCAAGGCAGTGCTGGTCAGCGCCGTGCCGCCGATCATGCTCAAGACCGAGCGCTATCCGGGGGGCCTGCCCATGGACGTGTTCGACGGTTTGCGCGCCGGCCTCGCCGCTAACCGCGCGCAGTTCTTCCGCGACGTCGCCGCCGGTCCCTTCTACGGCTTCAACCGCGAAGGCGCCGACGTGAAGGCGGCAGTCATCGACAACTGGTGGCGGCAGGGCATGATGGGCTCCGCGCTGGCCCATTATGAAGGCATCAAGGCCTTCTCCGAAACCGACCAGGCGAACGACCTCAAGGCGATCACCGTGCCAACGCTGGTCCTGCACGGCGATGACGACCAGGTGGTTCCATACAAGAACGCCGGTGTCCTTCAGGCCGAGATCCTGCCGAACGCCACGCTCAAAATCTATGAAGGCTATTCGCACGGGATGCTTACAGTGAACGCTGACGTGCTGAATGCCGACATTCTCGCTTTCATCCCGGCCTGACCCAGGCAACGCAGGAGAACGGACATGAAAGCCTATATCCTCTCCCTCGGCGCCGGCCTGATCGTCGGTATCATCTACAGTCTGATGGGTGTCCGTTCTCCCGCACCGCCGGTTATTGCGCTCGTCGGGCTGGCGGGCATCTTGCTCGGAGAACAGCTGATCCCGGTCGCCAAGCGCGTCGCCAGCCTTCCTGAACTGACCCGCTTCGTCCGCCAGGATTGCGTAAATCATGTACTGGGCAAACTGCCCCCACACGGTAAGCGCGACGCATGATGACCCGTCGCCAGCTGCTCGCCAGCGCCGCCGCCACCACCGCCCTGACTGCCACCACGGAAAGTTTCGCCATGACCCAGACCGATCTCATCTTTACCAACGCCAAGGTCACGACGCTGGACAGCGAGAACCCTCAGGCGCAGGCAGTCGCGATCCGCGATGGCAAGTTTCTCGCCGTCGGCACCGAGCAGGAAGTGCGCTCTGCCGCCGCGCCCAATGCCCGTGTCATCGACGCCGGCGGCCGCCGCCTGATCCCTGGCCTCATCGACAGCCACATCCACGTCATCCGTGGCGGTCTGAACTATAACATGGAGCTGCGCTGGGAAGGCGTTCCGACGCTCGCCGATGCCATGGCGATGCTGCAGAAGCAGGCAGAAAATACGCCGCCGCCGCAGTGGGTACGCGTGGTCGGCGGCTTTACCGAGCACCAGTTCGCCGAGAAGCGCCTGCCAACGATCGCGGAAATCAACGCGGCAGCACCCGACACACCGGTCTTCATCCTTCACCTCTACGACCGCGCGTTGCTGAACGCGGCAGCACTTCGGGCCGTGGGCTATACGAAGGATACGCCCAATCCGCCGGGCGGCGAGATCGTGCGCGATGCGCAGGGTAATCCGACCGGTCTGCTGCTGGCCCAGCCCAATGCGACGATCCTCTATTCGACACTGGCGAAGGGACCGAAGCTGCCGCAGGACTATCAACTTAACTCGACAAAGCATTTCATGCGCGAGCTGAACTCGCTGGGCGTCACCAGCGTGATCGACGCGGGCGGCGGATCGCAAAACTATCCTGACGACTATGAGGTCATCGACAAGCTACACAAGGACGGCGAGCTAACGCTGCGCATCGCCTACAACCTCTTCACCCAAAAACCGAAGGAGGAGCTGAAGGACTTCGCCAGCTGGTCCACCCAGATCAAGCCGGGCGATGGCGATGACAGCTACCGCCACAATGGCGCGGGCGAGATGCTCGTCTATTCCGCCGCCGATTTCGAGGATTTCCGCATCGCGCGGCCGGACATGCCGCCCGAGATGGAAGGCGATCTGGAACCGGTAATCCGCCTGCTCGCCGAGCGTCGCTGGCCCTGGCGTCTGCACGCCACCTATGACCAGACCATCTCCCGCGCACTCGACGTGTTCGAGAAGGTGAACAACGACATCCCACTTAAAGGGCTGAACTGGTTCTTCGATCATGCCGAGACGATCAGCGAGCGCAATATCGACCGGATCGCCGAGCTGGGCGGCGGCATTGCGGTCCAGCATCGCATGGCATTCCAGGGGGAATATTTTGTCGAGCGCTATGGCGCGAAAGCGGCGGAAGCCACCCCGCCGATCAAGCAGATGATGAATGCCGGTGTGCCCGTGGGCGCAGGCACAGACGCTACCCGCGTCGCCAGCTACAACCCCTGGGTGTCGCTGAGTTGGCTGGTCACATCCAAGACGGTGGGCGGCCTGACGCTCTATCCAGTACGCAATCGCCTCGATCGTGAAACCGCGCTGCGCTTGTGGACCGAGAAGAACACATGGTTCTCGAACGAGGTCGGTAAGAAGGGCCAGATCAAGACTGGCCAGCTGGCCGACCTGGCGCTGCTGTCCGACGATTATTTCAGCGTGCCTGAGAGCGAGATCACGCATCTGCGCTCGGTGCTGACCGTGCTGGGCGGCAAGATCGTTTATGGCGAGGGCAGCTTCGGTCCGCTCGCGCCCGAACCGCCCAAGGCAATGCCCGACTGGTCACCGGTCGTGACCTTCGGCGGACATTGGCGCGGCGATGATACGGCCAAGAAGATAGCGTCGGTATGCGGCTGCGCCTCATCGTGCAATGTCCACGGCCATGATCATGCGGCGGCGCTTGGCGCCAACGTGCCCGCCGCCGACGTTCAGAGCTTCTGGGGTGTCATGGGCTGCGGCTGCTGGGCCGTTTGAGAGGAGGAGCGCGCCCTCCGCCCCCGATCGGAGGTGCGCTCCGTTTTGTTCGATAATTTGGAACTATTACTCTGATTTTATTCGGATCGTTCGGATATTCTTGGTCGCGTAGAAAGTGCTCGCGACCTGATCGGACGCCGGACAACATTCTACGGAGATACTGACATGAACCGCATCGTCCTCCTGATGGCAACCGCTCTGGTCGCCATCAGCCCTATTCCCGCGCTTGCGCAAACTACGGCATCCGCGCAGAACCCGGTCACCGATTTCTCCGTCGGTCCGCAATATGACACCACCCATGTCTATGTCGCGCCGGAGGATTTCGACCGCTTCGTCGCGAGTTTCACCGCCATCTTTGGCGGCACCGCGAGCAAGCAGGGCGTGTTCCAGGTCACGCCGACAGATAGCAAGACGAAGTCGCAGCTCGCTTTGACCCCGGCCGGCACCGTTTCGGTCTTCGGCTTCGTCACCCCGATCCCGGTACCGTTCGGTGCTGAACGCACCGGCTATCTCGTGACCGACCTTGATGCGGCAGTCGCCTCCGCGATGCGGCACGGTGCGACGCGCCTCATCACCAGCTTTCCTGACCCCATTGGTCGCGATGTCGTGGTGCAGTGGGCAGGAGGCGTGAACATGCAGCTCTACTGGCACACCGCGAAACCCAACTATCCTGCCCTCGATACCGTGCCGGAGAACCGCATCTACCTGACCGCCGATGCGGCAGACCAGTTCGTAAGGCAGTGGAGCGGCTTCGCCCATGCGACGGTCACCTCCGACGAAAAGGCCGTGCCGGGCGCGGAGATCGGCCAGCCGGGCAAGAGCTATCGCCGTATCCGGATGACATCGGGCTATGGCAAGATGAGCGTGATCGTCTCGGACGGCCAACTTCCCTGGCCCTACGGCCGCGACATCACGGGTTATGAGGTGGGCGATCTGCCCGCGACGCTGGCCAAGGCAACAGCCGCTGGGGTCGAGACGCTGGTCCCCGCGCATGCTGAGGGGGATCGCCAGGCTGCGATTGTTCGTTTCCCCGGCGGCTACATCGCCGAGATCCATACGCCGGTGAAACCGTGACCGGCACGGATGAACCCCGCTTCGTCGATGCGATCCTCGGCTGGCGACCGACCTGGTTTCTAGCTCGCCTCGCGCTGGTAGGTGCCTATCTACTGGGTGGCGTCGTCAAGGCGACCGACTGGCCAGCGGCGGTCGCCGAACAGGCGCATTTCGGCATGAGCCCGCCTGCCTTTTGGGCTGCGCTGACCATCGGGATAGAGCTTGCCGGGCCGATCCTCATCCTGACCGGCCGCTTCGTCTGGCTGGGCGCGGGCATGCTGGGGGTCTTTACGCTGCTGGCTGCCTTCACCGCCAACGCCTTCTGGGAGATGCCGGCGGGGCAGGAGCGCTTCATGGCGACCAATGCCTTCTTCGAGCATGTGGGGCTGGTCGGCGGCTTCGTGCTGGTGGCACTCGTTGCCGAAAGGGATCGGCGACGTGCTTAGGAGCCTTATCGCGGCCGGGCTGCTGGCGGGAGCCGTCTCGGCACCTGCCAGCGCCCAGCAGCGCGAGGCATGGCAGGCCCCCACGCTCAGCATCACACGCTATGACGAGGACTGGTCCGATCTCGCCGATACGGAGAAACGCGCGCATCACTGGACCGGCCCGCTCAAATATATCCCGCTCGGCGGCGACAGTTGGTTGAGCACCGGCATCGAACTGCGCGCCCGCAACGAGAATTATCAGAATAATCTATGGGGCGGTGCGGGCGTGCCGGATGACAGCTATCTTTGGTTGCGCGCGCTGCCCTATGCCGATCTGCATGTGGGCAAGGTGCGAGCTTTCGTGCAGCCGATCCTGGCCTACGCGCTCGGCGTCTCCCCATCGGCCAGCCCGATAGATCAGACGCGGGCCGATCTGCTCCAGGGGTTCGGCGAGGTCGACCTCGGCCCGGTCACAGTGCGTGCCGGCCGCCAGATGCTATCGCTCGGCACCGAACGGTTGGTCGGGACGCGCTATGGCCCCAATGTCCCGCTCGCCTTCGATGGCGTGCGGGCAGACGTCACGGTCTGGCGTGCCAAGATCAGCCTGCTGAACATGCGGCCCGTCCAGCCCGGTCCCGGCAGCTTCGACGACGCAACCTCTCAAGACAAGGCGCTATGGGGCGCCTACGTCACGCTCCCGGAGCTGGACCTTTACTACCTCGGCTACCGTAACCGGCTTGCGCGTTTTGGCGGCCAGACAGGGCGTGAGGTCAGGCATAGCATCGGCCTGCGATCACACGGGGTTCGGGGTGACTGGCACTGGAATGTCGAGGGAGTGGCGCAGTTCGGTCATTTCGAGGGGCAGAGGATTTCGGCATGGACGCTGGGCATGGAGGTCGGCCATAGCTTTCCCGCGCTCACCTTCTCGCCGGATGCGACCCTACGCGTCAATATCGTGAGCGGCGATGGCAAGGCGGGCGACGGCAAGATCGGCACGTTCAACGCGCTCTTCCCCAAGGGGAAGTATTTCGGCGAGCTTTCGCCGGTCGGTCCGACCAATATCATCAGCGTCAATCCACGCATCAACGGTACGTTGGGTGGTGGTGTGTCAGTCAGCCTCGCCGGCATGGCGTACTGGCGGTACAGCATTGCGGACGGCGTGTACGACATACCCGGCAATCTGATCCGCGATGCAGGCGGCAGCCAGGCACGCTTCATTGGCCAGGAGGCCGAAGCGACGATCGCCTGGCAGGCGACGCCAGAGTGGGAATTGTCGGCATCCCTGTCCGCTTTCGCGCCGGGCGCCTTCATCCGTGAGACCGGTCCTGCCAAGACGATCACCATGCTGGGCATGGAAAGCAACTTTCGCTTTTGACTTTGCTATTCGATTTTATCGAAAGACAGGATCGATCTTATTCCACTGCATCGATGCGGCGACAGCGGCTAGACGTAAGTCATAGACATTCATGGAGACCGTCATGACCCTCGAAAAGCCCGCCGCATCGCCGCTTCCCTGGCTGTTACTGCTCCTCTCAGTGACGACGGGCCTTGTCGATGCAATATCGGTGCTGGGCCTGGGCAAGGTCTTCACGGCGAACATGACCGGCAACGTCGTCTTCCTCGGTTTCGCTGCCAGCGGCGCGCCGGGATTCAAGATCGCGCCTTATGTCTTTGCCATCGCGTCGTTCATGGTCGGCGCGCTGATTGCCGGCCGCGTCGGCAAGCACCATGCAGGCTCACCCCTTCGCTGCTGGTTGCTCATCGCCGCCTCCGTCGAAGCCGTCCTCCTCTGGATCGCTGCGGGTGTCGCAGTCGGGTTCGACGTGGCCACGCAAACCCCCGGATCGAGCGTGTATATCATCATCGCGTTGACCGGGCTCGCCATGGGCTTCCGCAATGCGACCATCCGCCGGTTGAAGGTTCCGGACCTCACCACGACCGTCCTCACGCTCACCATCACCGGTCTTGCGGCCGATTCCAGTGTTGCTGGCGGTGCCAACCCCAACTGGGCACGCCGCATCGGTAGCGTGGCCGCCATCTTCCTCGGCGCGACCATCGGCGCCTATCTCGTCACCCATGGCGGACTGGTTGCCCCGCTCATCCTCGCCGGCGGGCTGATCTTCGCGGGCACGATCGCCTGCATGCTTCACCCGGCCGCCGCCAAGCCCCTCTAATACTCCAGTGTGCGCTCGATCCTGCGGTCGGGCGCGAGCCAGAACAGCAGCACTGCTACATAGAGAATGATCGCCACCGGCCGAGCGAAGAATGCCGCGGGCACAGCGACGGCGTAGAGGGCAAGGCTGATCTTGCCCTTCCAATCGCGCCCGATGGCCTTCGCCACAGCCGACTGATGGCCATTGCAGGCGATGATCGACCGCTCGGTGAGTTCATAGCCAATCGCTGCCATTCCCAGCACGACGCCATAGGACGCCGTCGCCATCGCCGAGAAGCCGCTGGCATCGAGCCACCGGATGACGAAGGGGACAAGCGACAGCCAGAACAGCAGGAAGAGGTTCGCCCACAGGACGCGACCGTCAATGCGCTGGGTCGCCTGCATCAAGTGGTGGTGGTTATTCCAGTACAGGCCGACATTGATGAAGGACAGGACGTAGGCGAGCAGGATCGGCATGCTGTCCGATAGCGCCTCGAGCGTGCCTTCCTGCGGCACCTTCAACTCGAGCACCATGATCGTAATGATGATCGCGACCACGCCATCGGTGAAGGCCTCGAGTCGGCCCGACCGCATGCCGCGCTTCGGCCTGCCTGCGGCATGATCAGACATCACCCATACCCTCCAGTTCCTTGTCGTTCGCACCCAGCGCCACGAACTGATCAAGCAGCCAGGAGGCGGCAGGTCCCGGTGGCGCATCTCTGCGCCACACACCAGCGAAGCGATAGGTTCCGCCTATGTGATCCGGCATCACGAGACGGACCAAGGTGCCATCGACAAGGTCGGGCTCGATCATCGGCAGCGGCATGTTGCCCCACCCAATTCCCTCGCGCAGCAGCGCATGCTTGGCGCCTAAATCGGCTAGGCGCCAGGTCTTGGGACTCATCACCGAATAATCCTGCCCCTCGGTGAAGCGGGAGCGATCCGTCAGCACTAATTGGGTATGCTCGCGCCCGGCGCCGGGAGGAATGCGTTCCATCCGGCCAAGCGGATGATCGGGTGCGGCGACAGGCACCATCGGGACCGAACCAGCGGCAATGCACTCGACGCCCTCGACGCCGGCCGCCAATGGCCCGGAGATCCCGATCGCCGCGCCGCGATCCAGCACCATGGCCGTAATCGCGCCCAAAGCCTCAACATGCAGGCGAAGCTGGACCGTCGGAAACGCCGTCGCGAAATTGCGCAGGACCTTTCCCAGCCGCTCGGACGGCACCATGACGTCGACCGCCAGGTCGACCTCAGCCTCCAGCCCGTCGAGCAAGCCCTTCACTTTTGCCCGCAGTCCATCAAAGCCATGCGATATGCTGCGCGCCTCGGCGAGCAAGGCGCGGCCCTCAACCGTCAACTGGGGCTTCCGGGTACCCTCCCGATCGAACAGCGTCAGCCCGAGCTGCGCCTCCAGGTTGGCGATGCCATAGCTAATCACCGACACCGCGCGATTGAGCTTGCGCGCGGCAGCCGCGAAGCTGCCAAGATCGACGATGGTGAGGAAAATACGGATCTGGTCGAATGTCGGTGTGCCGGGTGAGTTCATTGTTCTACTTTCTCGAACGAATACACCGGCTTTATCTATCTGCATCGAAGTTCCCGCAAGGCGTAAATCAGTTCCAACGACAGCCTGACGCTGTTCGAAAGGAGACATCACATGATCGAAGTTCGCCCCTTCGCAGACCTTGGCGGAGCCAACCACGGCTGGCTCAATGCCAAGCATCACTTCTCTTTTGGCGGGTATCACGATCCGGCGCGCATGAACTGGGGCAACCTGCGTGTCTGGAACGACGACACGATCGCGCCCAATACCGGCTTCCCGCCGCATCCACACCGCGACATGGAGATCATCACCTATGTTCGCGAAGGCGCCATCACGCATGAAGACAGCCTGGGCAACAAGGGTCGGACCGAAGCTGGCGACGTTCAGGTTATGAGCGCCGGATCCGGCGTGCGCCATTCCGAATACAATCTCGAGGATGTCGCGACGAAAATCTTCCAGATCTGGATCGTGCCTACTCGGAATGGCGATGCACCAAGCTGGGGCGCCCGGCCGTTCCCAAAGGGCGATCGCGCCGGGCATTTCATCACGCTAGCCTCCGGCTACGAGAACGACAATGAGGCCCTGCCGATTCGCACAGACGCCCGCATCGTTGCCGCTTTCCTGAAGGCTGGAGAGAGCGTCGAATATCCGATCGGCAAGGACCGCAAGGCCTATTTGGTTCCCGCTACCGGGGCGATCAAGATCGACGAGGTACAGGTTAACGCCCGTGACGGTGCCGCGATCAAGGATGTCGATGTGATTCGCGTCACTGCATTGGAGGATAGCGAGATCGTCATGGTCGACGCTGCCTGAGGAAATTCTGGGAGGGCTGATCGCCCTCCCCATACTCCCGGTATCAAACCAGTTACATGGCTTGTGGGCTTCGGAGCGGCGGCGGTAATGATCAAGCTTGCAGCCCTCAATTGCAGGCTGCTCACCGCAGCGAGTCGCCGAATGCGCTTCACGCTAAAAGTTGGGTTACTGCAGAAGCGGTCGTTCAGGCCACTAAGCGAGAACGACCGCTTCGGTCCCAGTGCACGAACCCGTTCCGCGGGAATGTCGCTTGGGGTGACGTAGCGTAGTATTGGAGAGGCTTTGAGCGGGGCGGTGTCGCCTTGAGAGGGTGGAGTTCCTTCACCGTAGTTCATCATCAACTTTGCGGTCATCCCTTCAACATCCGGGAACAGCGCGGCGCTGATCGGGCAAAGAGGATCATCGATGCGGACACGCAGGAAATCTCGCGGCGGATCGGTCCGGGTCTGCTTCTCCCACGCCTCGCCGACAACCTGCCAACCGAGCATGACGCGGAACGCGGGGGAGTTATCGCTGACCTGGTTGTCATTGGGAACGAGGCGCAGCTTGCGCTGGATGGTGAGGGTTTCGATTTCGCCCTCCCATCCGCCCTGCTTCGACCGCTTGAACCGGCCGATTTCCCTGCGGCGGATCATGCCGCGGTTTCCTTGCGCGCCTTGGCGAAGGCCCGATCGCTGGCAAGGAAGGATTCGAGCATCGCGGGGATCAGGTCGGCGACCGTCGTGCCCTTGTCGTCATAGGATGTGCGATAGAGTTCCAGATAGGCGCGCAGGTCCGCGTCGAGGTCCGGTGTGACGGTGATCCCGATCTTGACCGGGGTGCGGTCGGGAAGCCTGGCGAGTTTGAGCATGAGGCGTCTCCTGTCAGCGCCCGCGCCTGTTGATTTCCACTGAGAAGTGACCCGGGTTTTCCATCGAGAAGTGACCCGTCTGCGGATTATGTTTCGGGTGTCATGGGCGGGTCAACCCGTGGTTTTCTCCTTTCGGTTCTGATCTGCTTGGCAGAGCTGTTTTTGAAGCGGAAGCTATCGTTGCCGGTCTCCAGGATGTGGCAATGATGGGTAAGCCGATCGAGAAGCGCCGTGGTCATTTTGGCGTCGCCGAACACGGTGGCCCATTCGCTGAAGCTGAGGTTTGTGGTGATGATGACGCTGGTGCGCTCGTAGAGTTTGCTCAGCAGATGGAAGAGCAGCGCGCCCCCTGAAGCACTGAACGGCAGATATCCAAGCTCATCCAGGATAACGAGATCAGAGTGCAGGAGGCGATTGGCGATCTGACCGGCCTTGCCCTGTGCTTTTTCCTGCTCGAGCGCATTGACCAGTTCGACCGTCGAGAAGAAGCGGACGCGCTTTCGATGATGTTCGATGGCCTGGATGCCCAGCGCCGTTGCCACATGGCTCTTGCCGGTGCCAGGACCGCCGACCAGCACGATATTGTCGGCGATGTCGATGAAGTCGCAGCGATGCAACTGACGCACCAGAGCTTCATTGACCTCGCTACTGGTAAAGTCGAAGCCGGCCAGATCGCGATAGACAGGGAAGCGCGCGATCTTAAGCTGATAGGCCACAGATCGAACCTCCCGTTCTGCTGTCTCGGCTTTGAGCAACTGGGAGAGGATCGGAATGGCGGCTTCGAAGGCTGGAGATCCCTGTTCCATGAGATCGGTGACGGCCTGCGCCATGCCATGCATCTTGAGGCTGCGGAGCATGACGACGATGGCGCCGCTGGCAGGGTCATGACGCATGACGCTTCTCCTTGCGCAGATCATCATAGCGTTCGACATTGGCCATCGGCTCGCTGACCAGCTTGAGCGCCTGGGGCGCCGTCACCGGCGGCGTGGAGATCGGTTTTCCGTCGACCAGCCTGTAGAGCAGATTGAGGATATGGGTCTTGGTCGGAACGCCAGCCTCCAGCGCCATGGTGACCGCCGTCAACACCAGTTGCTCATTATGATGAAGAACCAGCGCCAGTATTTCGACCATTTCCCTGTCGCCGCCAGGATTGCGCAACAGATGTCGCTGCAGACGCTGGAACGCATCGGGTAGCTCAAGGAAGGGCGCACCGTTGCGCAGGGCGCCGGGCTTGCGCTGCACGACCGCCAGATAATGGCGCCAGTTATAAACCGTATGACCTGGACCGTCGTGAGAGCGGTTGATGATGCGCTGATGCGTGCAGATTGGCTGTCCCTCGGCGACGACCTGGAAGCGATCAGGATAGACGCGCAGGCTGACAGTGCGATTGGCGAAAGAGGCCGGTACGCTGTAGCGATTGCGCTCAAAGTGGATGAGGCAGGTCGGCGATACCCGTTTGCGATATTCCACAAAACCATCGAAGGGCCTGCCTGAAGCGTCCCGGGTTTTCCGGAGGCTCCGAACTGTGAGAAGGAGCATCCGGTATGAGCAAGATGGGAAACAGATTTTCGCCTGAGGTCCGTGATCGAGCGGTGCGAATGGTTGGCGAGCACCGTGCGGATTACGGCTCGGAATGGGAGGCGATGAGTTCGATTGCCTCGAAGATCGGCTGCACGGCCGAGACGCTGCGCCGCTGGTGCCGCACGGAGGCAGGCCGACGGGCGGCACCAGCGGCGCAGGGTGTTGATGATAAGGCCCGGCTCAAGCTGCTGGAGCGCGAGGTCAAGGAGCTCCGTCGAGCCAACGAGATCCTTCGCAAGGCGTCGGCATATTTTGCGATGGCGGAGCTCGACCGCCGCGAGAGATGATGATGTCGTTCATCGACGTCCATCGCGAGGACCTGGGTATCGAGCCGATCTGCCGCGAACTGGCGATCGCCCCGTCCTCCTATCACGAACACGCGGCCCGTCTTGCCGATCCGGCGAAGCGTTCCGCCCGTGCGCGCCGGGATGACGACATGTGCGAGCAGATCCGGCGCGTTCACGAGGCCAGCTTCGGACTCTACGGCTCGCGCAAGGTCTGGCATCAGTTGCGGCGCGAGGGCCTTGATGTCGCCAAGTGCACGGTCGAGCGACTGATGCGTAGCATGCGGCTGGCCGGTATTCGTCGAGGGAAGAAGACGACCACGACCGTCAGCAATCCCAAGGCGCCATGCCCGCTCGACAAGGTGAACCGGGAGTTTCGTGTGGACCGGCCGAACGCCCTGTGGGTAGTCGATTTCACCTATGTCCACACCTGGGCAGGGTTCGTTTACGTGGCCTTCGTGATCGATGCCTATGCGCGGCGCATCGTGGGCTGGAAGGTCAGTACTTCAGCCACGGCCGGGTTCGTTCTGGATGCCCTTGAGCAGGCGATCCATGCGCGCAGACCCGGCCCGGATGACGGCTTGATCCACCACAGCGACAGGGGCGTGCAATACCTCGCCATGAACTACACCCAGCGCCTGGCGGAGGCCAACCTCGTGCCCTCGGTCGGCAGCGTCGGCGACAGTTACGACAATGCTTTGGCCGAGACGATCAATGGCCTTTACAAGGCCGAGGTCATCTGGCGCCAGCGGTCCTGGCCAAGCGCATCGGCGGTGGAAATGGCGACGCTGAGCTGGGTCGACTGGTACAACAACCATCGCCTTTTCGGCCCGCTCGGCTACATCCCACCCGCCGAGGCCGAAGCTAACTACTATGCGGCCATTGAGACCCTCGATATGGCTGCCTGAGTCAAACTGCACAGCCTCCAGAAAACCCGGGACGCTTCAGCCCGCAACCATCAGACACTCAGATTCATCGGCCCAGGCATTGGCAACCGATCCGGGTTCGATCCCGTGAGGGATGTCCTCCCATAACGCCTTGCAGCGCTCCTCCAGCCACAGGTTCAGCGCATCAAGGCTCTCGGCCTGCGGCGTTGGTTGCCACAGACGGTGCCGCGCATCCTGGACATTCTTCTCGACCTGCCCCTTTTCCCATCCCGCAGCCGGGTTACAGAACTCAGCTTCGAACAGATAGTGGCTGACCATCGTCAGGAAGCGTGCGTTGACGGTGCGTTTCTTGCCACGCCCGACCTTGTCGACGGCAGTGCGCATATTGTCATAGATACCCCGGCGCGGCACGCCGCCCAGCACGCGGAAGGCGTGATTATGGGCGTCGAACAGCATCTCATGGGTTTGCAGAAGGTAGGCACGCACGATGAATGCCCGGCTGTAACTGAGCTTGAAATGCGCGACCTGCAGCTTGGTCCGAACCCCGGCGATGATTGCCCAGTCCTCGCTCCAATCAAACTGAAAAGCTTCCCCCGGCGCGAACGATAGGGGCACGAATGTCCCACGCCCGCCAATCTGTTGCTGGCGCCGATAATCTTCGCGCCAGTCCCGAGCAAAAGCGGCAACCCGGTTGTAGGATCCTTCATAGCCCAGGCTCACCAGATCGGCGTGAAACTGCTTGATCGTGCGCTTCTGCTTGCGCGATCGGCCCATCTCGCGCCGCAGCCAGGCCGCCAGATGCTCAGCAAATGGGTCCAGTTTGCTTGGTCGATCGGGCACCTTGAACCGCGGATCGATCGTCTCGGACCGCAAATATTTGCGGATCGTGTTGCGTGATAGTCCGGTGCGCCGCGCTATCTCCCGGATCGGTAGATGATCGCGAAAATGCCAGCGCCGGATAACGCTTAATAACGCCATGTCCAACACTCCATATACCCTCGCTTGTCAAAGCCAGGGACGAGTTCAACATGGGTCAATTCTCAGTGGAAATTTACGCCCTACCCGGGTCACTTCTCAGTGGAAATCAACAGCCAGCACCGAATCGTTCAACGGATGCGACGCATGAAACGTCGCGATTATCGCATCGACCACGTGTAGTACGAGATACATGTCAGGGTCCTCTGTCTGCCAGATTGGTGCAGTAGATGTCTCTCATTGTATCTGGCTCTGCATGCGGTTGACGTGCGGCTAATATGCGGAACATGAGCGGAAATATGACCAATTTCAGTTTCGGTAAGGCACTCGGTGCTTTGATTCTTCAGAAGCGGCGGACTCAGGGGCTGTCGCAGATGCAATTGTCCGAAGATGCTTTCGGCACCCCAGCCAAAACGCGTCGGATCAGTGAGCTTGAGAACGGGCAGGTGGACAACCCGCATCCGACGACGATCGACCCGATTATCGTCGCGCTGGGCATCACGGACTCAGAAGTGGAGGAGTGCGCTCGCGCCACCAACAGACAAGTCGATCCCGATCTTGATCGCGCCTATCGCGAGGCGCGCAATCTCATCGACGCGCTCGCTTACCAGTTTGATCACGCAAGACCCGACGCATCTCTTTCTGATCTTGAAGATTTCCTCCGATCAAAAGCCAAGGAATGGCGTCAGTTGATCGCGCGCGTAGAGCTGATCGACGCCAGTAGCGACGAACTGGAAGGTCTAAAAACGGAGGTGAATGCTGCCTTAGCTGAGGGACAGTTCGAGAAGGTCGATGTGCTGCTCGCTCGTATCGAGGAGGGCTTCCAGCTTCAGCGCACGCTGGCCGAGATTTCTAAGCAGGCACAGATACGTGTCACGCGCGGCGACACCAGTTTAATGCAGGAGAATCCGGATCAAGCCCTCGACCATTATCTTCGAGCCGCTAATTTCTTCGAGCATTTCGACGAAGAAGGGATGATCGGTATCCTATACGACAATGCGCATAAGATGTATGAAAGTGGCCTCCGAACACTTCGGCCGCGTTTTCAGATTGGTATCCGATTACTTGAAGAAATGCTCGGCCTTGAAACTATCAAGAGCAATTCAATCCGGGAAAGCCGAACGCATTATCAACTCGGCCTGATCCTCCGAAATGCAGCCGGCCAAAAGTCTGGCGACGAACGCCGCAATCTAGTGCAACGCGCTATCGATCACTCGCGTAAAGCTGCCTCACAAACCGTGACGGCGGGGGACGCATTCCAAGTCGTGTCATCGATGAACGCTTTGGCAAACTGCTTACTCGACAAAGGCGTCTATGACGGCGATCTAGACGCGCTCAACGAGGCGCTTACAACCAATCGTTCCGCCAGACTGATTACCCTAGAAGAGGAAGGCGCCGCCCCTCTTCTCGCCCACGCCAGTAGTGGAATTGGCGCGATAATTCTCGCGATCGAGCGCTTGACCAACGATACACTTTCCGACGCGCGCATTGAAGAGGTAATTGGTCATTTTGATGAGGCGATCGACAGTGCCGCCAAACATTTTTGCATCGATATCTGGGGAGCCGCGCAAATCAATCGCGCTCGCCTATTCGAACGGCGCGCCCGCCAAGCCGACCGGCCAGAGCATGAGCGGGCGTTTCTGCGAATCCGCGCAATCGCAGATTACCAAGCAAGCATCGAGACATATCCTGAAACTGTTTTCCCCCTTCGTTATGCCCAAACACATTTCGAGCTCGCGAACATCATGTTTCAGCAGGGGCTCAATCCTGATCATCCCCAAGCCGAACATTATTTGTTCAGGGCCATCCAATCCTACGAAATCGCGGGTATAGTCTTCCAACAGGAAAAGCTGACGCTTAGTTGGGCGGATTGCCAAATGTATATTGGTTCGGTGTTTGCGCATCACGCTGATTTCGATGGCGGCCGAACGCGGCAACACGATTTGCCAAAGGCCATGGAATATTTCGAAGCGGCGCTGGAGGTTTTCCGAAAGGAAGACAGCAAATACGGACGTGAGCGATGCGAGCAGGCGCTTGCTCGGCTCAAATCCAACATGGCAGAAGGGCCTGATGATTGATCACAGATACACCTTAGAGCCAGCCAATGAGTCCGACCTGCCTGCTTGATGAATGAACGGTGGGTTTCAGGGATAGCATTGGGATCACTAAAGGTCCGCTATGTTGGCGCGAGCGGACGTCCGCCTGCTCCCGCACCATGGCAGGATTCGACGCTGTGGCACTCCGAACCCGACTGTCGCGAATGTCCCAATCATGACCATGCCAAGACGATCCGTGATGTTGACCGCCGTCAGATGGATTGCTCCTATACACGTTTATTGAAGGCGTGAGAGAGCCCATCGCAAAGCGATGGGTCCGGGGCATCTTGGGTAGGGCTCGGCGCGAGGCAGGGGCATCGCTACGCTATACCGATGGCTATGCGTTGCCCCTGCCTTTCCCAGCGGAGTCAGTCCAAATGGATTTGTGAGTCACTCTGTTCTGGAAGTCCGAGTCAATTTGAATGGAACCAGCAACTGCGCGACAGCTGCGGTAATCGCGGCGGGGTCCGCACTGTCGGCGCGGATCGCCGCGGCTTCGCTCCCTTGCCCGGCGATAGCCTCGACCAACGCCGTGGCCTGCTTTTCGCTGTTGGCATACGTAAAGCCGACGGCATAGCCGTCCTGCGCCAGTCGCTCGACGGCAGCGGCGCCGATGCCCCTTGATTCGCCAAAGACAAGGGCGGTTTTGGTAGCGAGTTCGATATTCATTGCAGGTCCTTTCTTGAAAATGATGCTCAGGAAGATCAGGGGATCAGCAGCAGCTTGCCGGTGGTCGCCCGGCTTTCCATGTCGCGGTGCGCACGGGCGGCATCCGCCAGCGGATAGATGCCGCCGATCCGGACCTTGAGATCACCGCTCACGACCCAATCGAACAGACGCGCGGCGTGCTCCCGAAGCAGTTCAGGGCTATGGATATGGTCGAAGAAAGTCGCGTAGCCGAGCTTGATGCTTCGCGGCAGGCTCATGATGTCGAGCGGGCCCGGGCCACCCAGGACGGGGCCGTACCAGCAGAGCGTACCGCTGCGACGCAGGGAATCGATTGATCCCTGAAACGTCGTCGGCCCGGATCCGTCGTAGACCACATGCACGCCTTCGCCGCCGGTCAGTGCCAGAACCTGCGAAGCGAAATCGCCTTCGGCGTCAACGATGACATGGTCCGCGCCCGCTTCCATGGCGATTGTCATCTTGTCGGCACTCGACACGCGGCCGATGACTTTCCCGCCGCGCATCTTGATGATCTGGGTCAGCAGCAGCCCAAGTCCCCCCGCCGCCGCATGGACGAGGGCAATTTCACCCGCTTGCACAGGGTGGAAATCGGTGGCGAAATGGCTGGCCGTGAGCCCCTGCATCATGATCGCGGCCGCCGTCCTGTCGTCCACTGTGTCAGGGATCGTCACAAGCGATGCCGCGGGCAGTAGGATCTTCCCTGCATAGCTGCCCGGCGCATAGACCCAGGCGACACGCTGGCCGATTGCCATGGAAACGTCGGGTCCTACCGCGATGATGCGTCCCGCGCCTTCCACGCCCAGGATCTTGGGGTTGGGCATCTCCGTCCAGGCCATGCCCTGGCGGACGCCGATATCCATGAAATTGACGCCCGCAGCGGCAATCCGAACAAGAACCTCGCCCGGACCGGGCGCCGGATGCGGTTCTGGTACATCCACCAGTTCGAGCACATCCGCACTTCCCGTTCCGGTCATCACAATCGCCTGCATGTCAGCTTCCTTTATTGAACAATCATTCTAAAACAGAGCAAATAAAAAGGCGCGCACGCATCTATCGCAAGGCGCGCAAGGCCAGATCGCCAAGCATACGCAAGTCTTCGTCACTTGCGCCGGCGCGCGCGGCAATCCGCAAACCCGAGAAGCTCATGACGATGAATGAGGCTATGGTATCGGGCGCCAAATCCGGCGCCACGTCACCCTCGGCCTGCGCCCGCGCTATGGTAGCGGTCAGGACCGTCCGCATGGCACGGTCGGCCGTGTCGCGGATTGCGACCAGTTCCGGCCGGCTACGGCCGAACTCGCAAATCGAGCCGACCCCCAGGCAGGCATCCCGGGCATTGGCGACGACGCGATCTACCATCGACTCTATGCCATCGAGAGCACGCGGCTTGCTTTGCAGCATGGCGACATGCTCGCCCGTTTCGTCGGCAGCATAACGGCGCAGGGCCATCTGGTAGAGCTGCCATTTGTCGCCAAACGTGTTGTAGAGACTTTGTCGCCCGATGCCCATCGCCTCGACCAGCATCCCGGCCGACGTGCCTTCAAAGCCATGTTCACGGAATACCGCCATGGCCGCGCTCAGCGCTTTATCCTGATCGAATTCCCTTGGTCTTGCCATGCTGTGCGAGATAGGTGTTATGGAACGATCAGTCAAGTATCATCGAAAGGATGCAACGAGGCCGCTGTCAGGCAGGTCTCAGTTCTCGCGCATGGCTGCGGACAAGATCGATGAAAAAGCGCAGTTTGGCGGGGACTTGGCGGCGCCCCGAATAGTAGAGGCACAAGGGCGGCTCCGCCGGCATCCAGTCTGCCAGAAGCCGGGTCAGCCGTCCTTCCTCGACGTGCGGCGCTACGGTTTGCTCCGCCAGGTAGGCCAGTCCCATGCCGTTCAGGGCCGCGTCGAGCATCAGCCTGCTGTCATCGACAATGAGGCGACCGGGCACATCCAGTTCGATCCGCCCGCCGTCTCGCACGAATTCCCAATGGTAGATGCGCCCGCTGCCCAGACGGTAGCGGATGCAGTCATGCGACAGCAGGTCGCGCGGGACGAGGGGCGGCGCACGGCCCTGCAGATAGGCCGGCGCGCCGACCACGACCAAACGAAGGTCCGGTATGATGGGAACCGCAATCATGTCCGGCGGAATGGCATCCAGCAGCCTGACGCCTGCATCGAAGCCCTTGCCGATGACATCGACCAGAGCGGCTTCGGTGACGATCTCCACCTGCATCCGGGCGAAACACTTCAGGTACTCCCGGATCAGCGGCTCCATTACGAAATGCCCGGCGCCAGCTGCCATGTTCAGCCGCAGCACGCCGGACGGCTCGCCGACGTGCTCTCCGGCATTTTCGATCGCGCCGTCGATCGCAGCAAGGGCGGGGAGGATTTCCTCCAGGAACTGCGCTCCCGCCGCCGTCAGCACGACGCTGCGGGTGGTGCGGTTGAACAGCCGCACGTTCATGCGCTCTTCCAGCGCGGCGATCGCGTGGCTCAATCCGGAGGAGGAAACCTCCAACTCGCGCGCGGCGGCGCGGAAGCCGCCTCTGCGCGCGACCGTGGCGAAGGCTTCCAGCTCGGCAAAACTGGGTTTCGGCATTGCGCAATATCTTTCATCAGCCTGTCTCCGATTGCGCTTCTAATCGGATCATGAGCCGTGCGCCATATCGTCGATGACGAATGGAGACGACAATGCGCAATATCGACAGGATCTACATCGACGGTGCCTTCGTGACGCCGCACGGCAACCGATGCCTCGACCTTTTCAATCCGGCGACCGAAGCCAAGATAGGCACGGTACGACTGGGAGACGCGGAGGACCTGCGCATCGCGGTAGCGGCTGCGAAGCGGGCTTTTCCGGCCATGGCCCGCACCTCGAAGGCGGAGCGGATCGCCATGCTGCACCGCCTGCGCGACGCGGTGAAGGCTGGCAGTGCCGACCTCGTCGCCGCGATGACCGAGGAATACGGCGCGCCGGCCTATTTCATCGCCTTCTCCGTGCAGAACACCGCCTCGGTCTTTGAAGTGATGGCCGCTTCGGTCGAGAGTTATGCCTTCGAGCGGACGGCGGGTTCTAGCGCGGTGACGATGCTGCCGCTGGGCGTCGTCGGCGCGATCACGCCGTGGAACAGCAACTTCGGCTTCATTGCCACCAAGCTGGCCCATGCTATCGGTTCGGGATCGACCATCGTTATCAAGCCGGCCGAGCAGAGTGCGATCCAGACGCAGGTGCTGCTGGAATGCCTGCACGAAGCGGGGCTGCCGAGGGGCGTGCTCAACGTCGTGAACGGCACCGGGCCGGAGGTCGGCGCAGCGCTGACCGCGCATCCCGATGTGGCGCTGATCACCTTCACCGGATCGACCCCGGCGGCCAGGATCATCCAGCGCAGCGCCCTCGATACGATGAAGCGGCTGGTGCTGGAACTGGGGGGAAAGAGCCCGACCATCGTGCTCGACGATGCCGATCTGGACGCCGCTGTCCCCGTCGCGCTAATGAGCGGTTTCGCCAACAGCGGCCAGGCCTGCGTTGCGGGTTCGCGCATTCTGGTGCCCCGTTCCCGGGAGGCGGAAATCACCGCGAGACTGAAACTGGAGGCGGAACGGCTCAGGGTCGGCGCCCCAGCCGACCCGGAAGTGCGCATCGGTCCACTGGCCAACGCCGCGCATTGGGAGCGCGTGCAGTCATACATCCGGCTTGGGCAAGAAGAAGGCGCGACGCTCCTGACCGGCGGCGAGGGGCGGCCCCAGGGGCTGGACAAAGGCTGGTTCGCCAAGCCGACGATCTTCACCGACGTGACGAACACCATGCGTATCGCCCGCGAGGAAATCTTCGGCCCGGTCCTGAGCGTCATCGCTTATGACGACGAAGACGATGCCGTGGCAATCGCCAACGATTCCGACTTCGGATTGCAGGCTTACGTCCTGTCCTCGGACGAGGATCGCGCGATACGGGTCGCGCGGCATCTCGTAGCCGGACGCGTCGTCATCAACGGCGCGCCGCATGATCCCCACGCGCCATTCGGCGGTTTCAGGCGATCCGGCCTTGGGCGCGAGATCGGGGCCTATGGCCTCGACGCATTCCTTGAACCGCGCGCGATCCTGAAGCCGGCCCGGTGAATACTCCGGTGCCTGGATCGTCACCGGAAGCGCGGGCAGGCTTGGCCGCGCTGCTCACGAACCACCAGGACTGATCAAACATGCATCCCCGCCCGGTCGGCAGCAACGCGCATCTCCCAGGCGCAAGCGCCCTGCGATCGGGCGACGGCTGCCGCCTCATCCAGCAGGGCAAGAGCGTCATCCACAGCGCCCGCGGCACTGGCGATGGCAGCCTTGACCCTGAGCAGTTCGGCCAGCGCAATACCTTCGCCGATGTCCATGCACCTTGCGATCGCAGTGTCCACGACCCGGCGCGCATCGGCCAGCCTGCCCACGGCGGTCAATGCCCGCGCCAGAGCAAGCGAGAACCGCGTCGTGAGCAGTTCATACCGTGCTTCGTGCAACTGCTGGAGGCTGTCCTCCAGCAGTTGCACCGCCTCGGCATGACGCCCCAATTCGAGCGCCAGTTCGCCCTCGAAGCCCTGTGCGACGGCGATGTAGGGAGCCAGAGTATTGGTTTGCGCGCAATCGCGCAGGATGGGCAGCGTCTCGCGAGCGCGGGCAAACTCGCCCATCCACAGGTCGATCGACATCGAACAGATGAGTGCGATGCAATGCGTGACCGGATGGTCGAGAGCGACCGCCTCGACCACTGTCCGCTCCGCCAGACGCCGCGCCGCCTCCGGCTCGCCCGACAGGCAGAGCACACGGGCCAGCGCGATACTGGTGCGGTTGCGATGATCGAAGCCGTGCGCGACCGAGCGGCTGCCCTGCGCGGCGGAACTATGCTCCAGCGCCCGTTCCAGATCACGGCGCGCGCAGATCTGGTCGCCTACCTGGTAATGCGAGATGCCCGAAAGCGAGTAGGCGATGGCGAGCGCCTCCGGGTCAGCGAGCGCCTGTGCAACGGCGATGGCTTGCTCGGCACAGGCCATCGTCAGGGCATAGTCGCCGACGTGCTCATGGAAGATGTGCAGCCGCGCCAGGATGCCCAGGCTGCTGCGATGATCTTCCATCAGGGTCGCCACATCGAGTGCGCGAGTCAGCGCCTTGCCTGCCTCCGGGCTGTTGCCGTGCGCGAACATCAGGGCGATGCCCAGCGAGGCCTGCAATTCCAGTTCCACCGGCGTGCCGCGCTGGCTCGGCTCCAGCGCGGCGATCGCGCGGGTCGCCCAGGCACGACATTCGACAAGGTGTGAGAGGTTGAGGAACACCGGCATGCTCGCCACAGCAAGCCGCACCGCGAGGCCGATGTCGCCATCCGGTCCGAAGCTCCAGTCCAGTGCGCTGCGGATGTTGCCGAGTTGCGGCCGCAGTGCGCGGGCGTCCTGGAGTGCGGAGCTGTCCTGCGCGGCGATGGCTTCCAGTTCCGACACGAAGAACATGGCATGGCGGCGAGTGGTCGCGCGATGATCGTCGGGGCCGCGTGCCGCCAGCTTCTCGCGCGCATAGGCACGGGTCATTTCCAGCAGCCGGTACGTGCCCGCCCCGCGAACGCGATTGGCGGAGATCAGCGATTTGGCGGCAAGTTCGTCCAGCGCGATGGCCGCTTCATCGAACCCTAGCGCGACATCCGTCACCACATCCAGCACGCCATCCACCGAAAACGGGCCGACGAAGACCGCCAGCCTTTCGAGCACGATCCGCTCTTTCGCGGAGAGCAGATCGTAGCTCCAGTCCAGCGTCGCGCGCAGGGTCTGCTGGCGCGGCTGCGCGGTGCGGCGGCCCGACCACGCAAGACTGAACCGCTGACCGATTTGCCGCGCAGTGGCGGCAATGCCGTGTGTAGCGGCGCGCACTGCGGCAAGTTCGATCGGCAAGGCCATGCCGTCCAATCGCTGGCAGATTTCCGCGATCAGACGGACCTCGTCCCCGTCGATTTCCCAGGCGCTGTCGGCAGCGCGGGCGCGTTCGCTGAACAGTTGGATGGCGGGGTATGCCAGCAGCTGGTCGCGCGTAAGTGTCTCCACGTCCAGCGGATAATCCAGCGCATCCAGCCGATGGACGTGCTCACCGCGAACCCGCAGCGGCTCACGCGAAGTTGCGACGATGCGGACGTGCGGGGCCTTTTCGACAATGCGCTCAGCGATCCGTGCGGCTTCGTCGATCACATGTTCACAATTGTCGAGCAGAAGCAGGAACGGGTCACTGCCGAAATGGCCGAGGATCGCCGCAGCCGGATCGCCGCTCTGCACCGAGATGCCCATTGCCCCCGCGATCATCGGCGGGACCAGCGCCGGGTTCTCCAGCATGCTGAAATCAACGAAGGTCGCCCTGCCGTTGAACTGCGCGGTCAGCCGATGCCCGATCTCGATCATGAGCGAGGTCTTGCCGACGCCGGCAGGGCCGACGACGGTGAACAGCGGAATGTCGGCGACGCGGGCAATCAGCAGATCGAGGTCCCGTTCGCGGCCGATCAGGTGCGGCAGCGGCGGAGGGATATTGGTTGTCCCGCCGACCTGCGGCTCGGGCGACGCCGGTCTGGTGGCGGCATGATCCGGCAGCGGCGGTTCCAGTCCAAGCCGCTCCACCGGAGCTACGAAGGCATAACCCACCCCTACCTGCGTGGCGATGAAGCGCGCATCGCCACCGTCCGAACCTTCGCCCAGCAGCTTGCGCAGGCCGGCCATATGGAATCGCAGGCTGCCGTCCTCCACGACGACGTCAGGCCAGACGCGCTTCATCAGTTCGCGCTTGGACAGGACGCGCCCCGGTTGCTCTATCAGCGCCATGAGAAGATCGAACGCACGGCCGCCGATCTCCAGCGGCTGGGAGTCCCGCGTCAGGAGGCGTTTGCCGGGATGAACGCAGAAACGCCCGAAGGACATCCGTTCCCCCAGTCCCTGACTCTCGAAATCCGCCACTATGCCGATCTGCCCCAATACCACGCGCTACCCTGCCGCAAGGAGGCAAGATGCAGCTATCTATACGATGGCCGCCGGGCATGGGAGAGGTAATCGCGGATCGAGAACCGGCCCGAATCACCCGAAGGTGAGCGAATAGGCCTGCACGCCTGGACGAGCGAACTCCACGCGTACCGTGCGATCGACGATCGGGCCGTGCTGGCGTACCAGCTGGTAGAGGCGGTCCTGACGGACCACGCCCCACCCCTGGGCGTCGGTGTCGGTGCCGTGATAGGCGCCGGGCGCCTTGCCATCGATCGTCACCCGGAAACGGACCGGCTGTCCATCGGCAGGCGCCCCCAGGACTGCATGGGCATCGCGTGCATGAAAGCGAAAGCGGATAGCGCCGTCCGCCCTGTCCAGCCGTGCGAATTCACGCTTCACGGTCCAGCTTCCGGCAAGGTCCCAATGGTTGAGGGAAAGCGAGGACGCGGGCTCATAGACGCGCGGGGCATCGCGCGCGGGGCTGCCGGAAGCGGCGAAGCTCTGCGCCTTGGCGTAGCCGATGTAGACCTCGGGAGAGCGTAGCTGGGACCATTCCGCCTGTGCTTCCACCCCCGTCGAAGCGATCGAGGCAAGGGAAACGGCCGACAGGTCATGACCGGCTTCGGCAAGCAGTTTGCGTATCAGGCCTTCCGCCTCGGCATAATTGCCTTCACCGACCCGATAGCCACGCATCCGTCCCTGGGCGTCGATGAAGTAGAAACCGGGCCAGCCTTCGTTTCCGAAAGCCTGCCAGACGGCATAGTCGTTATCTTGAAGATTAGGATAATCGACGCCCAGGTCCTGTGTGGCCGTGCGCACTTTGGCCGGGTCGTGTTCAAAGGCGAACTCGGGCGCATGGACGCCGACGATCTGGAGCCCCTTGTCCTCGTACCGTTCGTTCCATGCGCGCAGATAGGGCAGCGCCCGCAAGGAGTTGATGCAGGAATAGGTCCAGAAGTTGACGAGAACCACCTTGCCTCGCAGTGACGGCGCGGTTCCCGCCAGCCAGGGTCTGGCGCCTTGAAGAACCTGCAGCGCGCGGGGCGTGGCATCGGCGGACGCGGAAGCGATGGCGTCCTTATCGGCCAGTGTCGTGGCAACGGCTTCGCGGCAGCACGCTGCGGTCGTGCCAACGGCCGTCAGCAGGGCGGCAGCGATGAAGCCTATGGAGCGGTTCGTAGTCATGGCGGATGCCCTTTCGGTTCTGCGTCTTTCCATTGCAGGAGATCTACGGCGCCCTGGACGAAGCATCACGCCAGATGCTGACGGGCGGCGTTAGCACCTGACAGCGGCAGCGCCCGAACCGCCATCAGTCAGGCGCTAACACCGCATTACGCAAGCTAACGGGCGTCCGGCAGGCATCGCTCATATCCTGCCGCCATCGGATCGGATGATCGGTGGAGGATAGATTTATGTTTGCAGGAAATGCTACATCCCGGCGCAGCTTCGTTGCTGCAACCGCCCTGGCCGGAGCGATGGCCGCCGTGCCCGGCATCAGCCGTGCGGCGACGGCAGGAGGCAGCGTGCGCCCGTTCCGCATCGCGATTGCAGACGCGGAAATCGTCGCCATGAAGCACCGCATCGCAGAGACCCGCTGGGCCGATCCCCAGCCGGTGAGCGACGACGGGCAGGGCGTGCGCCGCCAGACGCTGCAACCGCTCATGAGCTACTGGGCCGGAGCCTACGACTGGCGCAAGGTCGAGGCCCGGCTCAACGCCCTGCCGATGTTTATGACCGAAATCGACGGTCAGGACATTCACTTCATTCACGTGCGCTCGCGCCACGAGAATGCCTTGCCGATGATCCTCACCCATGGCTGGCCGGGGTCGATCCTGGAGTTCCTGAACGCCATCGCTCCGCTCACCGATCCTACCGCGCATGGCGGCAGTGCAGATGATGCGTTCCACCTCGTCATTCCCTCCATCCCGGGCTTCGGCTTTTCCGCAAAGCCGGCGGTGCCCGGCTGGGGATCGGACCGCATCGGGCGGGCATGGTCGTCGCTGATGCTGCGGCTGGGCTACGACAGGTATGTCAGCCAGGGCGGCGATTGCGGCTCGGTAATTTCGCAGCGTATGGCCTTGCAGAAAGTGCCGGGGCTGTTGGGCATACATCTCAACATGCCTGCGGTGGTGCCCGCCGACATCGCCCATACCCTTGCCGCAAGTGATCCGGCCCCCGTAGGCCTTTCCGCGAAAGAGCGCGGGGCCTTCGACCAGCTGGAAGCGTTCTATCGCGACAACGCTGCCTACGCGGCGATGATGAACACGCGCCCTCAGACCATCGGCTATTCGCTGGTGGATTCGCCCGTCGGCATGGCCGCGTGGATGTACGAGAAAATCGCGCAGTGGACGTACAGCGACGGACAGCCCGAGCGCGTGCTGGGCCGTGACGCGATCCTCGATGACATGTCGCTCTACTGGCTGACGGGGACGGGCGCATCGGCAGCGCGGATCTACTGGGAGGACCACTCCAACAACTTCAACGCGCGCGGGGTGATCGATCTGCCGGTGGCGGTGAGCGTGTTCCCCGGCGAGATTTTCCGCGCCCCCAGAAGCTGGGCGGAGCGCTGCTACACCAACCTGTTCTACTTCAACGAAGCGAGCGACGGCGGCCATTTCGCCGCGTGGGAACAGCCTGAGCTGTTCACCCGCGAAGTGCGCGCCGCCTTCCTTCCCCTGCGCTGACCCCTCTGTTCCAAAGAGAAGACCCATGACCGACAGCAAGACCCTCTACGCCGCCCATGTCCATGTGACCGGAGGGCGCGAAGGGGCCGCGCGCAGTTCCGATGGACGCCTCGACCTCAAGCTGTCCACCCCCGGCACTTCGGGCGCGGGCACCAATCCCGAACAGCTGCTCGCCGCTGGCTGGTCGGCCTGCTTCGAGGGGGCGATGGCGATCGCTGCCAAGGCGAAGGGCATCGACCTTCCCGAAGCGCTGGCGATCGACGCGCGTGTGGAACTGCATCACGGCGCGGACGGCTATGCGCTGGCGGCGCGTCTCGACGTTCATGTGCCGGGCCTCGCCCCTGAACTCGCGCGCCAGGTCATCGAAGCGGCGCATCGCACCTGCCCCTATTCCAAGGCGGTGAAGGGCAACATCGAAACCGTCGTGGCCCTGGCATGAAACGAAAGGAAACGTCCATGAGAACCATCGTAGCAAGCGCGCTGGCGCTGGCCGCAGGGCTGCTTGCGCCGGGAGCGCAGGCTCAGGCCCAGACTTCACCGGAGCCGCAGAAACCTACCGTGGTGCTTGTCCATGGCGCTTTTGCGGACTCCTCCAGCTGGAACGGGGTGATCGCCGCGCTCCGGCATGACGGCTACACGGTCGTCGCCGCGCCGGACAATCTGCGCGGCGTCCGGGTCGATGCCGAGGTCGTGGCGGGTGTGATCAGGAGCATCGCCGGGCCTGTCGTGCTGGTCGGCCATTCCTACGGCGGATCGGTCATCAGCGAGGCCGCCGAGGGCGCCCCCAACGTCAAGGCGCTGGTCTATGTCGCTGCCTTCGCGCCCGAAGCGGGCGAGACCGCGCTGGGGCTGACCGGCAAGTTCCCGGGCAGCACCCTCGGCCCGACCCTGGCGCCGCCGGTGCCGCTGCCTGCTGGCGGGAACGACCTGTACATCCAGCAGGCACGCTTCCACGACCAGTTCGCCGCCGACGTGCCGGAGGCCGACGCCCTGCTGATGGCGGCCGGGCAGCGCCCGATCGCCGAAGCGGCGCTGTCGGAAGCGTCTACCGCTCCGGCGTGGAAGCACATCCCTTCGTGGTTCGTCTATGGCGAGGCGGACCGCAACATTCCCCCGGCAGCCCTGGGCTTCATGGCGCAGCGTGCCGGAGCGCGCGAAACGGTGGTGATAAAGGGCGCCTCGCACGTCGTCATGGTTTCGCATCCGGCCCGCGTCGCCAAACTGATCGAGCGCGCCGCCGCGGTGGAGTGACTGGTCGCGCGCTGGGCCTCGCCCCCGATCCTCCGGCCCGGCGCGCAATCGCCCGCAACCGGCATCACCTTGGGCGATGCCGGTTGCGGGTTTTTCCTGGGCGACACCTCACCTCAGTGCGAATAGGCCGTGAAGACTTGGTCGTCGTCCTTCTCCAGCTTGGAATGGCAGGCGAAGCAAGCTCGGTTCAGGGCTTCATCCGTGTTCGGTTTGCCCGCGTCGAACTGGTGATACCCCCACCCACCGCTGGCGGCATAACGCCGCGCATCCTTGACGCTAACCTGCACATTGGTGGGGTCGCCCGCTACGAAAGACTGCGGTGCGGGAAACACGGCATCGTTGCGGGGCGAGGATTGATACCGCCACGCCAGCCTGACGATCACCGCGCCATCGGGAAACGGACGCCTGCCATTGCGAAAGGCCTGCACGGCGATATCGTTGCCGAGAATGGCGCGGATGTCATTGTTCTTGCCCGCCTCATGGGCGACGCTGACGAGTTTCCAGTCGCGGTATCCGGCAGGCAGCGTCACGCTCTGTTCCGGGGCGGGGGCCGAAGCCCCGCCCCGCGCCGCTACCATGGTGGATGCCCCCAGCAATGCCGTGGCCATTGCGAGGCAGCAGGTGGAAAGGCGGATCATGCGCTCATCCTTCCTGCGTCCAGCACTGCCTTGGCGAAGGCGACCGGCGCTTCCTGCGGAAGGTTGTGACCGATGCCGCCGCTGAGCAGACGGTGCTCGTAAGGGCCAGTGAACTTTGCCCGATAGACTGCGGGATCGGGGTGCGGAGCGCCGTTGGCATCGCCTTCCATGGTGATCGCAGGCACGGACACCGGTGGCGCGGATGCCAGCTTCGCCTCGGCGGCGTCGTACTGATGCTCGCCTTCGACAAGACCCAGGCGCCAGCGGTAGTTATGGATCACGATGGCGACATGATCCGGGTTGACGAAGGATGCGGCAGACCGCTCGAACGTCGCATCATCGAACGACCAGCGGGGCGATGCCTGTTCCCAGATCAGGCGGTTGAACGCCCTAGTATTGGCCGCATAGCCTTCGCGCCCGCGCTCGGTGGCGAAATAGAACTGATACCACCACTGCAGTTCGGCCTTGGGCGGCAGCGGCCTGGCGTTGCCGGCCTGGCTGCCGATCAGGTATCCGCTGACCGAAACCAGCGCCTTGCACCGCTCGGGCCAGAGCACCGCCATGATGTCCGCCGTGCGTGCGCCCCAGTCGAACCCGGCGACGATCGCCTGCCGGATGCCGAGGGCGTCCATCAGTGCGATCCCGTCCGCCGCCAGCGCGGCCTGCTGGCCGTTGCGCGGGGCCGACGCCGACAGGAAGGTCGTGGTGCCATAGCCGCGCAAGTGCGGGACGATAACGCGATAGCCTTGCCCCGCGAGCAGGGGAGCGACTTGGGCGAAGCTGTGGATGTCATATGGCCAGCCGTGAAACAGCAGCACAGCAGGACCGGTCGACGGTCCAACTTCGACATAGCCGATATCGAGAGGTCCTACGGCGATCTGCCGCACCGTCCCGAACGGCAAAGCCGCCGGAGCGCGCGTGGCGGCCGCAGCGCGTGTCGGCGCGAGGCCCGCCATCATGGCGGAGGCGAGTGTGGCGGCTCCGGCGATGAATTCGCGGCGGCGTGGCGTGGGGCATGGCAGGGGCGATTGATCGAACATGATGGGTCTCCTTGTTATGGAGCCCACGATAGCCCCGCCTTGCCGCGTCCGCCCGTTATCGCGCGTTAGCTCCTGTCAGAACCCGTCCGAAGTGAAGGCTGCGCGCATCAGGATGCCAGCACGATGCGCCGCTCTATGCCGATCTCGTGCAGGAAAGCCTCGTCGTGGCTGACGACCAGCAGCGCGCCGTCGAAGGCCGCCAGCGCCGCCTCGACCGCATGGACGGAATCAAGGTCGAGATGGTTGGTCGGTTCGTCCAGGATCAGGATTTCGGGCGGGGTATCGCCACCGAGACGGCAGGCCAGCGCCGCGCGCAGCACCTGGCCTCCGCTCAACGTCCCGACCATCTGCAGTGCGCTGTCCGCTCGGAACAGGAACCTCGCCAGCATGGCACGGCAGGCGTTCTCGTCCTTGCCCGGGTTGAGGCGCCGAAAGTTGTCGAGAATGGTGGCCCCTTGGTCGAGCAGCGAGGCGTTCTGATCCAGATAGGCCACGCGCGTGTTAATGGCGATGATACCGCCAAGAGGGGGAAGATCGCCCGCCACGGTCCTGAGCAGCGTGCTTTTGCCGCAGCCGTTCGGTCCGATTACCGCGATGCGTTCGGGCCCGGTGATCGTCAAGTCGATGCCTCGCCGAACCGGACTGGCAGGATCGTGGCCGACCGCCACCCCGTGCATCGCCACCAACGTGCGCCCCGAATGCACCCCCGTTGCAGGCAGCACGATCGACAGGGACTGCAGCACTTCAATCCTCGCCTGCGCCGCCGCGACATGCCGGGCAGCGTCATCGGCCAGCCGCATCTTCAGGCGCTGGTCACCGCCACCGCTGACCTCGGCGGCGTTGCGCCGCGCGCCTGCAAGGATTTTCGGCATATCCCCGCGCGCGCCTTTCCGAGCGCCGGCCGCGTCGCGGCGCTGCCGGCGCTCGTCGGCAACGCGGCTGCGACGCGCTACCTCGGCCTGCTGTTTCCGGGCGTGAAGCAGATCCTGCTCCGCAGCTTCCAGTTCCAGTGCCTTGCTTGCACGATAGTGGCTCCAGTTGCCGCCGTATTGCGTGGCGCCCAGGCTGGTCAGTTCGACGATGGCGTCCATGCGTTCGAGCAGTTCGCGATCATGGCTTACTACCACCAGGCCGGCCTGCCACCCATCGACGAGCCGCAGCACCGTGTCGCGGCCTGCCCGGTCGAGATGGTTGGTCGGCTCGTCCAGCAACAGGAAATCCGGCTCGGCGAAAAGCGCCGCCGCCAGCGCCGCGCGCGTGCGTTGCCCGCCTGACAGGCCTGCAAGCGGCGTTGCGGCGCAGGCCTCCAGATCGAGACGAGACAGAGCGAGGGCAACCCGTTCCTCCAGCGTCCAGTCCGCATCGGCGAGATCCTCCAGCGTCGCTTCCCCGCTCGCCGCACGCGCCAGAAGCTCGAGCGCTCCCCGAATGCCGAACAGGTCCGCGATCGTATCCGTGGGGGCAGGCTGGATGATCTGCCCCATCAGGTGCAGCGACCCGGCCTTCGTTATGGTCCCCGAGGCAGGCGTCAGATCGCCGGCCATGAGCCGCAGCAGGGTGCTCTTGCCCACGCCGTTGCATCCGACCAGCCCGGTGCGCCGTCCGCCCAGGGTAAGGTCTATGCCTTGCAGAACGGAATGGCCCGACGGCGTGCTCCAGCCGATGCCTGTGAGAGAAATGGACGACAAATGCGACTCGCTTTGCAATAAACAGCACTATATCGTGTCGTTTTATTCCGGTCCGGTCAACGGCGGGACAATGTGGAGTGCTGGCAAGCATGGGAAGACCCACCAAAGCGCAGGCGCAGAACTGGACGCAGAGCTTGCTGGACGAAGCTCGCGCCCTGTTCTGCGAGCGCGGTTACGCGGGCGCGACGCTGGATGAATTGGCGGTACGATTGCGCTGCTCGAAGCACTCGATCTATCGCCGCTTCGCAGACAAGCAGACCCTGTTCGTCGCCGTCGTCGATCGCGACGTCACCCGCTTCGTGGCCGGCCTTGGTACGTCCTGCGCAGCGATTTCAGATCCTCTCGGAAGGCTGCGCGCCGTGGCCCGGGCCTACTTCGGGTTTGGCGCATCTCGGGACCATGCTGCGCTCTATGCCGCCATGTCCCTTGAGGCGACCACATCTGCGGAAATACGCGCCCACGCATCGCAGTGGGCAAACGAAGCGCTGGTTCCGCTGCGAAGCGCTATCGCCGCAGCCATGCCGGGGGGCGATGCGAACGAACAGTGCGAGATTCTGATCGATCTTCTCGACGGTGCAGCCAACCGGCTCAGATTGAGAGACAATTTCGAGAACGACGTCGAGATGGTATTCTCGATTCGTTGGAATATATTTCTACGGATGTGCGCTTCGGGGAGCACGGACCCTCGTTGAACACGCAGTAAAAGTCAGAGCGGCCATTCCCGTTGATCCACTTGGCTAGTCTTTAATGTCTGATTGGAAATCCGGAGACAGCCGGATTCCCAATCAGACACTCAGGTAAACGGCAACTCTTGGAAAGAGCCGCCGCCGAGGGGACCGCGCATGAATGACCGGATGTGTGAAAGGTTTCGGGCGCTTGCGTACGAAAGCCTCCAGTGCAGGAACCCGCGGGCCCCACGCACTGGTCTATGGGTAAATAGGCTTTGGCATGGTCCTGGCTGGTAGGCGTTGCCGCGCCGGAGGTGCCATTATTGGTTGAATTAGCTTGATTTTGCTGGGCGTCAGACCGCGAGCGGCGTTGGCCTTGCGGCCCAGTATGCGCTACGCCCTGTTCAATCCCGGGACAGGCACGCGCTGGGGCATCGGCCAATGCGCCAAGTGCCAACCTCGCTGTCGGGACATGATGCGTCAGTTCAGCGATTTCGCCATCAACCGCTCCAGCCGCTCCGCAAAAGCGCGAGGATCGGCGGGTGGCTGACCTTCGGCGATGCGCGCTTCGTCGAGGAGCAGGAAGGCGAGGTCGCTCCGCTCTTCGTCGCTGGCCCCGGTCTGGCCGAGCTTCGCGATCAGCGTATGGCCGGCATTAACTTCCAGCACTGGCTTCGCCCGCTCGGGCGCCTGCCCCGCTGCGGCCAGCATCCGCTCAAGCTGCAGGTCCATCGCGCTTTCCGACGCGACGATGCAGACGGCGCTGGTCGTCAAACGGTCGGAAACGCGGACATCGGACACCTGTTCGGCCAAGGCGTCCTTGGCAAAGCTGATGAAGCTGCTCACCTCCTCGCTCGGCGTGTCCGTCGCTGCGCTGCCTTCAGCCAGCGGGATCAGGCTGAGGTCGGTCGCGCCTTGGGTCACCGACTTGAAGGGCTTGCCGTCATAATCCGCGCCAACGGTCGTCCAAAAGCTGTCGACCTGGTCGGGGAGCAACAGAACCTCGATCCCACGCGCCTTGAAGCCCTCGAGCTGCGGCGATTGGGCGATGCGATCGAGATCGGTCCCGGTCGCATAATAGATCGCGGTCTGGTTGTCCTTGAGGGAAGCCGCATAGTCCTTGAGCGAGCGCCACTCGCCGTTCGAGGTGCTGGTCTTGAACCGGGCAAGGCCCAGCAACTGCGCGCGCCGCTCGAAATCCTCATAGAGGCCTTCCTTCAGCACCGCCCCGAAATTCTCCCAGATCGCGCCATAGCGGTCAGCATCGCTGGTTGCGATCTTGTCCAGTTCCGACAGGAGGCGGTTGCTCACGCCCTTCTGAATCGCGGACAAGACCGGGCTGTCCTGGATCATTTCGCGCGACATGTTGAGCGGCAGGTCGGCGGAGTCCACAAGACCCCGCACGAAGCGCAGGTAGCGAGGCAGGATTTCCGCCTCGTCTGTGATGAAGACGCGGCGGACATAGAGCTTGATCCGACCCTTGCGATCGGGATCGAACAGGTCGAACGGCTTGGTTTCGGGAATGAAGGTCAGCACAGAATATTCGTGCCGCCCCTCCGCGCGATAGTGGAGCGTCAGCGCGGGCTTGTCGAATTGGCCCGCGACGCTGCGGTAGAAGTCGGCATAATCCTCTTCGCTGATATCCGACTTCGCCCTGGTCCAAAGTGCCGCCCCATCAGCGACCTGGCGCTCTTCCTCCTCGCTGCCCAGCTCCTTGATGAAGATTGGCACGGGGACATGGCCCGACTGCGCCTTCACGATCCGCTCGACCGTGTAACGCTCGGCATAGGTCTTCGTGTCGTCCAGCAGATGCAAGGTCACCCGCGTGCCACGCGCTGGCGCCTCCGCGGTGTCGACTGGCGCGATCGTGTATGTTCCTAGGCCATCCGACGACCAACTGGCGGCCTCATCAGTTCCTGCACGCCGCGACACGACATCGACATTCCCCGCTACCATGAAAGCGGAATAGAAGCCGACGCCGAACTGGCCGATCAACTGCTGGCCCTCACCATTCTTGTCAGCGGTCAGCTTGTCCATGAAAGCCTTGGTCCCCGACCGCGCGATGGTGCCCAGCGTCTCCCCCATGTCAGCGGCGCTCATGCCGATACCGTTGTCCTCGACGACGATTGTCCCGGCTTCCTTGTCGAGCGCCAGCGTGATGCGCGGCTGCGGATCGTCACCGAACAGGGCCGGATCGGAAATTGCCTCATAGCGCAGTTTCTCGCACGCGTCGGCCGCGTTGGAGATCAACTCGCGCAGGAATACGTCCTTGTCGGAATAGACCGAGTGCACCATCATGTGCAGCAACTTGGAAACATCCGCCTCGAAGGCATGAGTTTCAGGGGCGCTCACGGTGTCGGTTGTCATGGGTCTTTGCTCTCTCATATGGCAGACTGTGCGACGGTCAGATGGATCGAATGCGATTTCCATTCAAGAGGTGAGCTTGAAAGCACCGCCCTTCTTGGCCCTGTCTGTCAAAAAGCGGTGCCTGCCAGCATTTCCTCGCTACCTTTGTTTCACAGCAACCCTGCGCAAGGATTTCTCGATCTCACCGCCACAATAGGCATCGCCATATTCCCTGATTGACGCCTTGTTCAGTTGCGCCAGGGCAGGCTCATTTTGCAACCGACGCGACATGGACGCGACGTGGGGCGCTGCTTCGTCCAAGGTGATGGCGACGACGGAAAAGCGATCCGCCATAGTGGTCCATAAGGTCGAGGTCACGATATCGGCCACGCCTGCCCTGTCCGTTCCAAGCAGATATCCCGTCTCCTTCCCCAAACCATGGCGTGCGCCAGTCGCTTCCCAGATCGTCATCCATTTTCTGAGCCGCGGGACAAATTCTTCCCATTTGGATTTCGTCCACATTTCACGGCCGCCATCGAGCGTCAGCTCATCAATGACATCATTGGCATCGTTGACGATTTTTGCCGTCAGCGCGCGAAGCTGCGCATCGTCTGGCAGCAGGCCAAGGGTCTCGGCGAGATAGAGGGCGATCGCAGGCATTTCCGCGATAGCGAAGCCCGTGGCCTTCTCGATCAGCACGGGAGGTCCCATGAAAGGGACGGGCTGCTTGGAAGGATCTTGCTGCATCAGTTCAACGATCTCGTCGGAGCTGTACTCGACCCAGCTCTTGCCGGCGAAGGCGAGAATGGCCCGTATGAACTGCCCACGAAAAGGCACCGGCCAGTAGAAGAGATCATAGTTGGCCATGCGGTACGCTCCTTGTAGATGATGTCCCTGCGGCGATGAACGCGGTTCCGGGGTTTCTGACTCCTGGAAAATCTCGATCAGGCTTAAACTCGTCCAATTAGTTCCTGCGGCGCGGCCGCATTGCGCCATCTCTTGGAGGGGAATGCAGAAAAAACCGGACCGACCGCACTGGGCATCGAAATTTCACGGCTAAACGGCAAGAACGGGTCGACGGCGGATGCAAGGCCTGGGAGACAACTTCGCGCACAATCCTTCCCATTCACGGGAAATCGCTCAGTCTCAAAAACCGTCGTTCGTCATCGGCCATGGCGTTCAGATTGGCCGGGTCGAAGGCATGGTGATGATCAGCGCAATCAGCGTTGCTTCTTCGCGATGGTCGCCGTGAAGTCCGGATCCTTGTTCGCGACCCAGTCAACGAATTTGCGAACATTCGGATTTTCCAGCAGACCCGCCACCTCCATCCCATGGCGCTGCAGTTCGGAATTGGTGAAATTGGCAATCAGCGTTTGCTGGCAGATCGAATGCATAGGCACGACATCGCGACCGCCACGGCTCTTCGGTATGGGGTGATGCCAGACTATGGTCTTGCCGGTCGGGCGACCGCATAGCCAGCAGGCCACCGGCGCTTCTGGAGCTTCGTCTTCCTGCGGAAGATGATCATAGGGATCGTGTTTCGAACGCTTGCGGGCCATAGCTCGAGTTAACTGCCTTGATTTCGGTTCGGCTATAGCGATGCGAACGCCGGTATCATATTGGCAAGTACATAAATCGGCCCTTTGCCGAAAAATCGGGATGGGAAACAGCAATGACAGAACCATTGAAACCGTGGGATGGCGAACGGGTCCGCAAATGGCTGGAGCGCCGGTTCGAAGCGTCGAGGCTGGATCAGGCTGCGGCGGACCAGCGCGGCTATGACGCGCGGGACGATTATGACAAGGCCGCTGCCGAAGAGTGGGTTTGCCGCGCACTGAAGGCTGTCGATTGCACGAATGAACAGGCCGCGTTCGCCAGACGCCTTAAGGAACTGATCGGCCAGGATGAATACCCGGCGACGAGCATCCATGACGATGTCCGGTTCGAACGGTATGTTCGCAGCCACCTCAGGAAGCTCGTCAAGATGACAAAGGCAAATGAGGGGTTCGAGAAGACGCTGCACTATCAGTGAAAAGAATGAAGTGCCGCCATCGGCATGCTAGGGCCGTTGCATGTCCAATACCCGCAGCCTTGGCGGCACTGTCGAAATCGACGGATCCAAATTTGATTGGCAACTCCTGAGCGAGCCCCGGCTATCCTCTGACGATGGGTGGAAGGGCATGACTGTCTCATTGCGCGCGCAGGATATGCCGCGCGAAGCCGTGCTCGAATTTCCAACACCCAAGCGCCTGATGAAAGGATTGCCCAAAGGGCGTTCCCACATCAACGACGCGATTGCCGCAAGGGGGGGTACGGGCGGCGTTGTTGGCTGGATGGGATCCAGCGTCACGCGGCAAGACGATGATTTTCACGGTCGATGCCAACGGCGACTAGCGGGGCGAAAGCCGCTGGTCTGCATCTGGAGATCAAAAATCGGCGGCTGAGTGGCGACAAATGGGTCGACCGCGGAAACTGCTGCTGGGCGTCCATTCAAGCTATCCCCGCAGTAGCTGGGGTCGCCCGAAACGAGCCATATCGAAAACCGTTGGCGCTGATCTCCAGATGCGCGCAATGAATGCGCTGAAACTGTGCCGGCCGGCAAGGGGCTGCCCTCGCTGACCGACACAGTTTCATTCAAAAGGAATGTCGCATGCCAAAGGCGACGCTTCGTCCGCGCAGAGGTGACTGGTCCTTCACGAAGGACGTATGCGCAAAGGCCAGTTCATTGAGCAGATTGGTGCCGCGAACATAGAACTCAACGGACTTGTCACCCTGCCCGATGTCGAGCCGATAGCTGAGCGTGGCGTTGACCATGTCGTAGCCGCCGGTGTGGGTTTCGTAGGACGCGAACTTATCCGGCGCGAAGGTGTGATAATATTCCACATCACCTGAAAGCGGCCCCGCGCTGTGTTCGTAGCGCACGCCCAGACGCCCCGGTGGAATGCGGGGAAGATTGTCGTTCTCGCTCTTAAGCTTCGCGCGGACATAGTCGCCAAAAACCGTGACGCGCGATGCGGGCGCAAGCTGGTAGCTCACTTGCCCGTCGATACCGGCGAAACGCGCGTCGGCCGCGGTGTAGACCAGGAAGTTATGCGGAACGCCAGTCTCGTTCTCGGTTTCGATCAGTCGCGCGAAGACATAGTCGCTGACATCCTGGTAGAATAGGCCAATCTCAAAACCCAGCGCGCCGCCCGTCTTGCGGAAGGTCAGGTTGATCGCATCCGTTGACTCCAGGATGTCCTCCGCCAACACGCCCCTGTTCGCGAAACCTTCGACCTCGGCCACCAGGCCAAGTTCGTAGCTGTTGGTCGCCAGGTTGTTGCCGCGCGCATAAAGCTCACGCACGCTTGGCGCGCGTTCGGTATGCGCGAGCGAAAGGGCAAGCGCATATCCCTGTTTAACGTTCAAGGTGGCGCCCAATGATGCCGAGAAGGGGGCGTGCCGAACAGTCGGGTTCCTCGAGCGGAACCGCTCGACGTCCTCGTCTTCGAGCATCGCTTGCCAATCGGTTCCGTACCACTCGACGAACAACGCCGCGAGTTCCGGCCCCACGGTGGACCGCCAGGACGGCACCCCGACTTCCATTTTCCGCCAGTCCTTGCGCATGGCGGCCTCAACATCGACCGAGCCGAACGAGCGACGCTCGCTCAGGAAGATGCCAACATTCTCAGTGGAATAGTCTGGACTGCCGTCAAAGCCATAGGCACCATCGGGGAACGGCCGGTGCAGATCGTTCACATTGATGCCGTCGAACCTGCCGTCGGTATATTGAACGCCTAGCGTGCCGGTGAAACCTAAGACCGGCTTGTGCGTCAGCTCGAAGCGACCGTCATAGACCTCGTTGATGAAGCGTGAGAACAGAAGCTCGCCATCGATCTCGTCATGCGCATAGTCGGTGTAGGAAAGGCGCAGCCGCGTGTGGGCGAAGCCAGGGAGCAGGTCGTCATAGTCGCCGCGGACATCTACGCGGTCGCTACGCAACTTGATGTACGCAGTGTGGTCATCGGACCCGCCAAATGGGTCCTCGAACCCGCCATGCGCCTCGCAATGCAGGTCGAGTCCGTGAGTGTGGCAGACGCCGTTGATGTGGCTGTGGCCGGGCAGGCCATACTCGCTCTCCATGCGAGTAAAGGCGGCGCCAAGATAGCCCTTCGAGGTGATCCACGACGCGCCCACACTGTAGCTGGTGCTTTCCGCGAAGGAGTCGCGCAGCTTGTCAGAGCCGTAAGCGTTCGGCACGTCATAATCATCGGCACTGCGGCGGGCTCCCTCGGCATGTACCGCGAACTGGCCGATGCCGGCGGTGACTCGCCCAACAACTGTCTTCTCTTCGTCGCCGGTGCCGTAGCGCACCTCGGTCGCACCAGTCAGGCCGCCTTTGGGCACAGCCTTCGGCACCTTGCTATCAATCAGATTGATTGCGCCGTTCGTCGCGTTGCCGCCGTAGCGGACCGCGGCGGGGCCGCGCTGAATCTCGATCGCATCGAGCAGCAGCGGATCGGTGGTGATGGCGTGGTCTGGCGAGACTGAGGAAACGTCGAATAGGTTCGCACCGTCGCTCAGCACTTCAATGCGCGGGACCGTCTGGCCACGGATTACCGGACGTGATGCGCCACCGCCGAAGTTGTCGAGATGGATACCGGGCATGCCGGCCAGAGTCTCGCCAAGCCCACCTAGGCGCCGATGAACCAACTCCTCACCGGCCAGCACCTGAACCGGAAGAGGTGAGGCGATTTCTTCTGTGGCAAGCGATTGGCCTGTAACCACGATATAGCCCTGTCGCCCGCTGCGACGCTCGTCTTCACTTTCGGCCGCAGGCTCTTGCGCCCAGGCGACCACAGGAAAGGACGCAGCTGCAAGAAGCATGGCGACGGTTTTCGGTCTGATATTTTTCACAATTTACCCCCGCAACGAATAGCGGGTCGATTTGATATGATATGGTATATCGTCAAATGGATTTTTGTGTATTTTTGTTTCTGTGCAAGCCGTTACTGAAGTTTATAGGGTTGATCATTATGCCGCTCAGGCGAATGTCGGGGTTTGTGGGCACCCCACTTTCCCGGTAATACAGGCTATGACAGCTATAGCTGTAGCATGAGTGCAAAGCCGCCATTCTCCTTACGGCCAGACTTGTGCATCCAGAATGGGAAAGCGGACGGGCAACACCTGGGAACGGCAAAATCAGTGCTGAACGTCCGGCATGGGTCGACCCCAGAGGCTCATCTTGGAAACAGTTAGGTCTGCCCGGTTCAGATGACGGTTTCAACTAACTCCCGCCCTTCATGTGAATTGCCCGTGCAGTAGAACCGCTTTGCCGAGCCTGGAGCTTGCTGTTAGCCGACATCCCGGTGCCGCTTTATCGTGCAAAGCGCCAATGATCAAAATCAAACAGGGCGCGATCTCCGTCCCCTTTGAAAATGAGGTAGAGGTCGCGGAGGCCAATTGCGCCTTCAATCGGGGTTACGCGTTCCGTCCACTGACCTGCCGCGCCTGTTTCGCCAACTTGAAGCGTTCCGATGACGGGCCCATCAACGCGATCCAGGCGCAGTTCCATGGCCGAGCCCGGCACGCCGTTTGTAACGGATGCAAAGAAGCGGTTTGGGCCGGTAGTTCCGAAATCCACACCCGCAACCTTGATATAGGTGCGGTCGAGCGTCCGGGTTACGTGCATGCCCGTCCGGGGGGCGCCGGCAGTCGTGACCCCCGGCTGCCAGGAATAGGACCGATCGCGATTACGACTGATGCGCGAAGTCCAAGCGATCGTCTCCGCCTCTACTCGCTGGTAGGGATTGAGGGTCTCCAGTTGCGGCGTACTGGTTGCATCCCACCAATGTAGGTTGGGGATGGTGCTGTCCGGATTATAGGTGAACTTCGCCACGGTCACGGAGCGCCGTTCATGATGAATAGGCGTCACCGCAAAGTTCAGCTCATAGTTAAAACCAAACAGATACGAGCCATCTTTATAATCGATGATGCCGGGATGATTACCCGTCGCGCGCGCATCATGATCCATGATCGGGCCCTTGTAGGTCCAGGGTCCAGTTGGCTTGTCACTCATCGCATAGCCGATCCCTTCGGAGCAGCAGGTCGATGCAAAGGCCATGTAGTAGCGGTTGTCGCGCTTATAGAACCAAGGCCCCTCCTGATAATCGAGGATGCGGTCGATCTTGGTGATCGGTCCTGAATAGGAAGTCATGTCCTTGTTGAGCCTGACGTACCAAAGATCAGGATTGCCCCAGTAGAGATAAGCTTGCCCGTCATCATCGATCCAGACCGTCGGATCAATGAATCCGTCTTGAGCAGCGATCAGGGGCTTGCCGAGCACATCGACAAATGGCCCTTCCGGCCTATCTGCGACGGCCACGGCGATGACGTTCTTGGGCGAGCCAGCCACGCTGATCGGCGCGTAGAGATAAAATTTCCCGCCACGGGCGATCACTTGCGGCGCCCAGGCATCGTTGGTTTGCACTGCCCAGGGGAAGGTCTTGAGCGAGGCGACCGTACCGCGATCGGTCCAGTTGACCATATCGGTCGAACTGTACAGCAGCCAGTCGCGCATCTTGAAGCCCGTGGCGTCGTCTTCGTCATGACTGGTATAAAGATAGACGACGCCATCATGCACCAGGGGCGCGGGATCCGCGGTGAAACGGGTCTGTATGATGGGTGGGCCGGGCTGGGCGATGGCCGGCACTGTCAAGAGGAGGCCGCAAAGCGCGGGAACGGCCAGTCGCCATGAGCGAAACAATGCCTTCATCAGAACTGCACCTTCGTTGCCTTGCCGGTATAGGACATGACCCTGGTTTCGGGCAGCATGTCCACGCCCCCCTTTCCTGTCCCGTCCATAAGCACCAACTTGAGGCTGCGGCGTGCTGTCATTGCGGGGAAGCTGCCTTTACGCGCGCCGACGCTCAGAGTCCTGGCCGCATCGTTCCAGACCAGATCGTAGGTGGCGCTGGCGCCCTTTTCATAGGCGTAGGTTTCGTTGTCATCTTCGTAAAGCGTGAAGCGGGCGTCAGCGCCGGGGTAGATCCTAACCTCATAGGGAGCCCCCGGATCCTGCGTCGCATATTGGACATTCGGCCCCATGGGCAGGATCGATCCGGCGCGCACATAGAGCGGGATCAGATCGAGCGGGGCTTGGCGCGTCACCCGGCGTCCGCCCTCGAACCGCGCGTTAGTCCAGAAATCATACCACCCAGCGCCTGCGGGCAGATAAGTCTCCATCCTCTCGTCGATCGCCGCCCCGGGCTCACTGATCGCCTTTCGCTCGCTCGGCCGACGCCAAGCGAGGCGGAGCATGCGATTGCCGTCCACCTGATAATAGTCGATCCCGACCCTGAGGGTCTGGCCCTTGCGTAGCGTGACGGTCGTGCTTTTGTAGCGGGCGGAACCTGCGATCCAGTCCTCGACCACTGTTTTCCCGTCCAGCTTCAGGCGGAAACCGTCATTGCCCTCCACTCCTATCTCATATTCGCCATCCTCGGGCGCCATGATCGCGCCTTCCCACTTGGCGGAGAAATGCTGGAGACTGGAAAGCCCGGCCGGAATTTCGGCAAGCGGTGGATCGGGCCAGGTGTGATCGACCCTGACATCCAGAAAGCGACTTTTCGGCGTTTCGAAATTCTGGCCCTCGAAATACTGGCCTGCGAGCCCGGGCTGGCCGTCCGGCGTGCGCAGATATTCCGCGGGGATTGTTGCGGCCGGTGGCGGCAGGTTGTTATACATCGCGTGGGTCACGGGATGGACCAGGATCGAAGGGCCGAACATGAAGCTGTCGTCGATCCTGTCGGTCGCACGATCGTCTGGAAAGTCCATCATCAAGGGACGCATCAGAGTATAGCTCTCGGTCGTCACTTTCGCGCTTAAACTGTAGATATAGGGCAGCAGACGGTAACGCAGCCGGGTGGACCTGAGCAGCGAGGCGTAGACGGCCGGATCCATCGTTTTGAACAGATAGGGTTCGCGCTCGACGTTGGTGCCGTGAATCCGCATGAGCGGATTGAAGGCCGAGAATTGCAGCCAGCGGGCGTACAGTTCGCGCCAGGCCGGGTTCTTCTCACCGCCCGGAAACTCCGCGACGAAAAAGCCGCCCGTGTCTTGCGTCCAATAGGGATTCCCGGTCACCGTCACGTTGATGCCGTCGGCCACCTGCTGTTTGAGCGTCTTCCAGCTTGCGAATATGTCCCCGCTCCACGACGCCGCAGCAGTGCGCTGCGCGCCCGCCCAGCCAGATCGGGTGAGCGTGAATACCCGCTTGTCGCTCGTCGCGCGCTGACCGTCATAGGTGCCCTGCGTCGTCAACAGCGAATAGGGGTTGAGGTAGCGGGTAAAGTCGCCCAACGCGTTTCTGCCCAACGCCTTGGTGTCGCGGATATTGTCCTGAGCATTCCACATCGCGCTTGACACTTCGATTTCGGTGCCATCCATCCAGAGCGCGTCGACGCCTTGGTCGAGCAACCCCGACTTAATATGCTTGAAATAAATCTGTCGACCAAGCGGGCTGTAGGCATCGTAGACGCGGGCATGTCGGGATATCCAGTGCAGCGGCTCGAAGCGCAATCCGTGGCTATCAAGTTCCCTGGCAAGCGCGGTATCGTTGCCGATCGATGGCCAGATGGACACCATCAGCTTCATGTGCATGTCGTGCACGGCGCGCGCCATGCCAGCGGGATCGGGATAGCGGGCTCGATCCCAGGTCATCCCGCTCCAGCTACCGTCCTTGTCCGATCCCCAATATTGCCAGTCCTGGACGATGTAATCGAGCGGGAAACCATCCTTGCGGAAAGTGCGGGCGACATCGAGAAGCTGCGCCTGCGTCTTATACCGTTCCTTGCTCATGAAGAGGCCGAACGCCTGCTTGGGGTACATCGGCGCCTGGCCTGTCAGGCCGCGATAAGCCGCGACCACCGCATCCGGCGTATCCCCCGCCATGAAATAATAGTCCACGCCCCCCGGCGCGCTTTCGGCCCACATCGACGCGCCGTTGGCGTCGTCCCTGAATTTCATCTGGGAGTAGCTGTCCCACAAGACACCGTAGCGGCGGGAGGACATCAATACCGGGATGATGATGCCGACGTTGGTCTGGACGAGTAGCAGTTCTTTACCCCGGCGATTGCTGGTGTCGGTGCCGTTGAAGCCCAGGCCGTAGATCGCTTCGTCCGGCCGCAGGGTGAAGCTGTTGCTGACCTCCATTGTTGGCGCGCCGGATAGGGTGCGCTTTGCCAGCGACTGCGGCGCGGATGCATTCTCCTCGGTATATAGTTTCCCAACGGCGTCATAGAAGCGCAGAGCGCCGTTCGCCTTGCTGACCTCGACGCGCAGTCTTGCGCTCCTGATCGTCAGCGTGTCGGCGGTCTGCGAGACAGTGAAAGCGACGGGCTGCGGCTTGGCGATGACGGCCAGGCTGGGCGCGGTCCAATAGTTTTCACCGAGCGTGGCATTCACACGGAGCGTTTCAGGACCGTAGAAGATCAGGTTCTTGGTCACGTCGCCGACCCGGATCTGCACCCCCTGGGCAAGGCGCGTGAAGGCAAAACCCTTCGCTGCGGCCGGCACGACGCTTTGCATGTGACCGCGAGCATCAAGGCCAGTAGACGAGGTGTTCCGAGCCGGCTGCGATGCGACTGCTGTAATTGATGCGGTGCTGATCGCCAGCAGAGCCGCCGACCGCCACAAACGATATTTTGGACGCAACCGCCCCTCCATCTTTTGCACCGGCGTGAGTTTGGACCGGTGTTTACGTGAACATATCTTGCCGAGCGGCACCGCGTTGGTCCGTCTGCAACCGGGTTTTATCGACTATGGCTCTATGGTGACGACCACCCTGGCGTAACGCGTCAGCGGCGGAGATCCCTTGTCCGTCACCGCCACGATGAAATGCGCATCCCTTGGCGCATCAACCTTGGGGGCGGTGAAATCGACCGTATGGATATTGGGCGAGATGCCGGATGCGATCGCGCTGCTCCAGCCGCCGACCTCAGGGTAATGAGACCAGTAGTAGCTGAGATTGTCGCCATCCGGATCGGTCGATCCGGCAGCGCTCAGCACGAAGCGCTGCCCGCCCTTCACCGTCATGCGGGCCGGGCTAGCCAGCCTGGCGACCGGCGGATGGTTGGCATCCTCATAGCCCTTGACCGACCAGTCCATGCGGGCGGCAAAGTCGTTCTGGAACTCGGTACGCCAGCGCCACAGAGTCGCGCGGAAATCCTTGTACGATCGATCGCCCGGCACCCTAGCCCGGCCCACATCCCTGTCGACCAGCGGCGTGAAATTGTCCGTCGCGTTCGTCCAGATCGGCCGTGTCTCCACCTCAATCGGCACGCCGCCAGTGAAACCTGATGGATCGGTCATCTGAGGGGAAGGCGTATAGAGTTCGTAGCGTCCGCCCCATCCCCCCCAGTCTGGGCGTTCGGCATTGCTGAGGCCGTTCGGGATCAGCGAGAGATAGGCGGGCGTATCGCCTTCTATACCATAGGCGACGTCGGGATAGGCCGCTCCGAGCGGGCCATGGTCCTGCTGAATGTGATCGCGCAGCCAGTCGTTCGAGATGACGTCATTGTCTGCGCCGTCTATCCGGGCATGAATGCCCGTCCATGTGCCCGCGCCATAGCCACCGGGGCTGACGATGTAGAAGAGATCGGGAAAGGTCTTGCGAATCCAGGCGCCGCTGTCGTCCTGGTCCGAGATGGTGTAGATCCGCAACCTGGCTACCAGACGCTTGACCTCTTCCGGCGATCGGCTTGCCTTGAGCCCATGAAGCGCTTGGGCCAGCGTGTTGGCGCCGCCCCATATCGACACCCATAGCGGACGCGGATCGTCCCGCGCCATCGCCTCCACGATGAGGCGTGAGCCCGCCGTATCGTGGCCGTTTCCGACCATGGCCATGCCGTAGCCCAGTTGCCCGTCTCGTACCAGAGACGCCAGCTTCGAAGCAGCCGGATATCCCTGCTCGTGCAGCATAAGATTAGGCTGCACCTTGCCATAGGCTTCGATGATCCGCCGGATGGAATCCGGATGGATCGCCGTCTTCATATGGGTGGAGGTCGTCGCGACCAGCCCCTCTATGTCGATCTGGTTAGCGTAGAGAAACAGGCGGATGAAGGATTGGCTATCGTCAGGATCCGCTTCTATGTCGCTCAGCACGATGAGGCGCTGCTTCGCCATCGGCGATGCGATGGACGGGGTTGTAGGAGAAGCCGCAAGAAGAGCGGCGGGGAGGGTCGCCGATGCAATTGCGGCCCAGGCAACGATAATTTTCATGCGACACGGTCCGATTTCATGCAGGCAATCGCTCGATCCAGGGGCAGGTCCATCATTCGGAAACACTGAGCACGGTCACCGATTTGGGCGGCAGCGTCACTTTCAGTCGGCCGCCGACCACCTTGGCGGAAATCGGCTGCGGTTTGACGGTGTCGGGCTCTTCATAGCTGTTGATGGCATCGACCCGTGCAGCGGTCAGTACGTTGCCTGAAACCTGCTTAGCCCGAACACCCTTTAATTCCACATCTATGTCGGCCGTCTTGCCGGGATCGACATTGGTGAGAGCGATCCACAGCTTCCCGTCGTTACCGCGCGCCGCGATCGCATCGATGCGTGGCACGCTGACGTCGCCGAACATGTACGTGCCGGCGTCGAAGCTGATCGGCAATCGCGTGGCATTCTGAAATGGCACATACATTTTGAAGAGATGGTAAGTTGGCGTAAGCACCATCTTCGGGCCGTCGGTCAGGATCATCGCCTGAAGCACGTTCACCATCTGGGCGATCGCCGTCATCCTCACCCGATCGGCATGGCGGGTGAACATGTTGAGGTTGATCGATGCTATGATGGCGTCACGGATCGAGTTTTGCTGGTGCAGGAAGCCGTCTTTGCTGCCGGGTAGCTTTGCGAGCCAAACGCCCCATTCATCGATGACCAGCGGGACTTTCTTGTCCGGGTCATATTTGTCCATCACCGCCGCGTGGACCCGGATCATATCCTCCATCTTCAGCGTATCCTTGATGAGCATGGCATATTCCCGCTCGCCAAAGTCGATACTGGAAAAGGGCGGGGGCCAGCTGATCCAGGTATAATTGTGCATTGACAGCCCCTCGATGCTCCAGCTCCAGTCGTGGCTCTTCCATGCCTTCATCACCGCATCGGTATAGGCCGTGTCCATCCCGCCCGGACCGACGGCGATCCGCTGCATCGGGTCGGAACCGGCCACCGAACCGCCTGCGGGATTGTCGGTGCCCTGCTGTTCGAGGTTGAGGTTGCGGGTGAAGCGGGCGTAGCGCTTCATTTCATCGACATAATAGTCGGGGCTGTAGGCGCCGCCACAGCTCCAGCTTTCGTTGCCGATGCCCAGGAACTTGACCCGATAGGGCTTTGGATGGCCATTGGCGGCACGTTCCGCTCCCGCCGTCGTTTTAGGGTCGGCGGTCATATAGCCGAGCCAGTCCGCAGCCTCCTTGACGCTGCCCGACCCCATGTTGACGGAAATATAGGCTTCGGACCCAATCTGGTCGATGAAGTCGAAAAATTCGTCGGTACCGAAATCATTCTTTTCGAGCGCGTTGCCCCAGCTGCCGTTGACGGTTACCGCTCGCTTGTCCCGTGGCCCAACACCGTCGCGCCAGTGATATTCGTCCGCGAAGCAACCGCCGGGCCAGCGGACGCTGGGAACCTTCAACTCTCGCAGCGCCTGAACCACGTCGCTCCGGATACCGCGGACGTTCGGTATCGGCGAAGCCTCTCCGACCCAGACACCGCCATAGATGCCGTTCCCTAGGTTTTCAGCGAACTGCCCAAAAATATCGCGACTGATTTTTGGCCCGGTGCTGTCGGCAGTGATGGTGATCGTCACGGGCGCTGATTGGGCTACGGCCGCCATGGGACTGAAGGCGCAAGCCAATGCCAATATGGGATTTAACCTCACTGCCCGATCTCTCCCGCCATTTCGCTATTCTGTGATACAGCTATCTCTAAGGCATTACTCAGACATTTTCCACCATTCCTTGTTATTGGCCCTATTGGGAAAATCATATATTTTATCGACCACCAGCAGGAGTTCATCGGTGGCAAGATCGAGAACTGGCCGGATGACCGTCCACTGAATCCCTGTCGAATTGAGACTTAAAATTGCGGAGAACCGTCACCCCACGCATCCTCCACCGGCGGGCCCTGGTGAAGCCGCCGAGCTATGATCTGTCGAAGGCTTTCGGCAAAGGCTGGCAATGATATCTCTGCCCGCTTAATGCTTCAGGTGTTCACGACCTGCCTGAAAGCAGACGGGCCGCACCTGAGCGCCTGAATTTAGCGCTTGAATGGCCACCAGGGGTCGTTGCTCATGTGACTCTTCCGCTAGAAATGATCTGCCCACTGGGGAGGTGGCCTGAGCGCACGCGCGCTGCGGGGGGCATGCCCGCGTTGAAGGGCAGGCTATGTAGATCCAAAATACCGCTCGACTTCAACTGCCACTGCTTCGGCGTGGGTTTGGGCAAGATCATGAGGTTTCTGACAACATAAGTATACATACCGAGTTTGTGCGTCGCTGGATCAGCGTAGCGGTCACTTAACCGAGGCGACCGCGAAACGAGGTGACATGGCTAACGAACTCACGCTCGCGTTTCATGGCGCGGCACGCACGGTCACTGGATCCTGCATGGAGTTCTGCCACGCGGGAAAATGCCTTCTCGTCGACTGCGGTCTTTTCCAGGGTTCCCGGACGCTGGAGACACTCAATCACAGCACGTTCGCATTCGATGCACGACATGTCGATGCCGTTATCCTGACGCATGCTCATATTGACCATAGCGGATTGCTGCCCAGGCTCGTCGCAGAAGGTTTCACCGGTGATATCTGGTGCACCGAGCCGACAGGGGCTCTGCTCGAATTCATGCTGGCGGACGCCGGTCGCATCCAGGAGGGCGACGCCGCGCGGCGCAACCGGCGCAAGGACCGCGCCGACCAGCCCGAGATCATGCCCATCTATACCGAGCAGGACGCGATCGCCGCCTGGAAGCAGACCAGGCCAGTCGGGCTTGAAGACTGGTTCGAACCTGTCCCCGGCTTCCGGGCGCGCCTCTGGAATGCCGGGCATATCCTGGGGTCGGCTTCGCTCGAGCTTCTTGTCGACGGCACGCACATATTGTGCTCGGGCGACTTGGGGCCCCCGCACAAGGCCTTTCATCCCGATCCGGAAAGTCCGGCTGGCTTTGACCATGTCATCTGCGAATCCACCTATGGAGATCGCAAGCGCGACGATATGACCATCGGCGAACGCCGCGCTCTTCTCGAGGCCGAGATCAAGGGTGCGCTGGCGCGCGGCGGGAATCTGATCATCCCCGTATTCGCGCTCGAGCGGACGCAGGAGCTGTTGTTAGACATGGCCGCTCTGCTTGACGCGAAGCGCATCCCTTCGGTGCCCGTCTTCGTGGACTCGCCCCTCGCCAACAGAGCGACAAGCGTGTTCGCCAAATATGCAGACACGCTTGAGGATATGGATGGCAAGGACATCTTCCGAAACACGGCGTTTCACTTCGTTGACGCTACTGCCGAATCAATCCGGCTGAACAGCGTCTCGGGGGCGATTATCATGGCGGCCTCCGGCATGTGCGAGGCGGGGCGTATCCGACACCACCTGAAGCACAATCTCTTCAAGCGTGAAGCGACCATATTGTTCGTCGGCTTCCAGTCTGAGGGAACGCTGGGCCGGGTCATCGTCGAAGGCGCGGAACGGGTAAGGATCTGGGGTGAAGATATCGTGGTTCGGGCGCAGATTCGGCATATCGAAAGCTATTCCGCGCATGCCGACCAGGACGGTCTCCTCGCATGGATGGAGGCCCGTCGGCCGATCGGCGGCAGCCTGTTCCTTTCGCACGGGGAATCGGCCGCGATCGATACGTTTCGGCGCATGGCTCAAGCCAAGGAGATCGCGTCCTCGGTCCTCGTGCCCGAGATCGGCGAAGTCTATCGCCTTTCGCCGGCGGTACCAGCGACACGCACGAAAACGGGAGATCCCCAGCTTCAGGAGGTGATCGGGCGGGATTGGCAAAACAGCTATGCTGACTTCGCCACAAAGCTGAAACGGGAACTCTCGCAAATCCGGGATGCCAAGGCCCGCGAGAAGGCCGTTGCCGACATGCGCGCAGTGCTTGAGAGCTACAAACATACCCGCGTGCAGCATGCAGACCGATCACGGGCAAGATACTGATCCGGGAGACTCGCCGGGAGAGAGCGATCGGGATGGTCAATATCGATGCAATCGGGGCGATTGGGCTCTCTTTGGCGTTAGGCCTGTTAATCGGCATCCAGCGTGGATGGGCGCTGCGCAACGAAGAGAGAGGATCCCGCTTCGCGGGAATCCGGACATTCGGATTGCTCGGACTGGTGGGCGGGTTAGCCGGAGCCATTCGCGCAATTGACGGCGACTTCGGAACCGTCCTCATCGCCGCCGCGGCCATATTGATTCTGCTTGGATATGCCGGGGCAGCGCGACATGGCCGCAATATCAGCGGAACAGCGAGCCTGGTTGGGCTGCTGACCCTCGGCTGCGGGTTTCTTGCGACCACCCAGCAAGAGATGCTTGCGACGATCATCGCGGTCGTGGTGACGTTGGTACTGGCGTTGCGGACCCAGCTTCACGGCTGGATCGGACGACTGAACGAAGTCGAAGTCAACGCCATTGCCCGCTTCGCCTTGATCGCCCTGGTGATCCTGCCGCTGCTTCCGGACCGCGCCTACGGCCCCCTTGATGCCTGGAACCCGCGTCAATTGTGGATGGTCGTGGTCATGGTCTCAGGCTTTTCGTTCGCCGGTTATGTGGCGAGCAAACGGCTGGGCGCATCGCGCGGCACGATCGCGACCGCTGGTGCTGGCGCCATGGTGTCATCCACCGCCGTTACCGCAGCATTGGCTACCCGATTGCACAACGACGCAGAGGAAGCGCCCATTCTCGTCGCCGGGATCGCCGCGGCCTCGACGGTCATGCTCCTGCGCGTTCTGATCCTTGTGGGCATATTGGCGCCCCTCGCACTTCCCGCGCTCGCGCTGCTTGTCGTTCCCGCCACGCTCGTCAGCGCGTTGGCGACATTGTGGTATCTGGGCGTAGCGAAGCGGCATCCGGCCAAGCCGTCGCAGGAAGTAACCGTTCACAACCCGTTCGACATCATGCCCGCTTTGGCATTGATGGCGCTGGTGATGGTCCTGTCTCTGGTCTCGCGCTGGGTGCTGCATAGGTTCGGCGACGCGGGCCTCGCTACCGTCCTCGCGCTGTCCGGCATGGTCGATGTCGATTCCGCCATCATCACCATGGGCGGATTGCCACATGGAACGCTCGATGGTCAGACCGCCGGCCTGATATTGGCCGTCCCCGTCATGCTGAACACCTTCGTCAAGGCGGGAGTGACGATCAGTCTCGCCGGCTGGCGGCGGGGTTGGCGCGCCGCCTTGCCGCTCGTCGCCAGCGTCGCGGCGGGGCTGCTCATGCTCCCCTTGGTGCTGGGACGGCCGCTTTCGTGAGATCGTCATGGCGCGCACCAGATCGTGCAATTGGCCAAATGCCGCGGGACCGTGATCTCTGCTTCTACAGACTATGGTTGGATGATGATGGTGCGCCGTTCTTGCGTAACGCGATCCAGAGGGGCCTGGCGCATGCCATCCTTGCCGGGAACTGGTGCTTCCCCGTTACGCCACGCCCGATTTCAACAGAGCTAACCGCGCGTTGAAGCCTTTCAACGGATTATGCGACAGCCCGATACGGGTTTTCGTTGCTTGTCGGGACAGTCTGCGCTCCCTTGCTTTCCATTTCGGCTGCTTCCGATGCGGTCGAGCCGGCAGAGCGTGCGAGCCGCTCGCGCCGCGCCAGAATGCCCTCCTCAATCGACACGAAAAGCATGATGCCAGCGAACAGCGACATGGCGGCGACCACCAGATACGGAAAATGTGCTCCGATGAATGACAGCATCACAGGTCTCCTGGATAGAATGCTGGCCTATGCCGATTCCACTCTCGAATAGAGAGTTTACTGGTGTGGCGACGGCGATCCCGTATCAGCGTAGCGGCAGCAGGGCGTTCAGGGCAGGAATCAGGGCGATCACGCACAGGAGCGTGCCACCGACGCGAAGGCGCAGCCTTTGCTCGGCGGCCCGTGCGTGCATTTCCTTATTGATCGTCCGCATGTCCCATCTCCGTTTCGTCAGGACAAGCCTAGCCTTTTGCCGTCCGTCCCATATTCGGAGAGTTGCGTAAGTAGTCCTGTCGCAACGTCTACGTAGACTTCCTGAAATCGGAGGCCGGAATGGTGCGATATCCTTCTTGTGATCCATGAAAGGAAATCGCCATGATCAACCGCAGAGCCCCAAAGCATGCTGTGATCGTCTGCCATCCTGCCGAAGACAGTTTCACAATGTCTGTTGCCAGGCGTTACCGAGAGTCGGTCGAGGCATTGAGGCACGATGTCGTGGTGCGCGATCTCTATCGCCTCGGCTTCGATCCGGTACTGAAGGCGGACGAGCGTCCCACCTCGATCCCATACGCACTTTCAGATGATGTCGCCCAGGAACTCCAACTGCTCTCCGGTAGTGATGTCTTCGTGCTCGTTTATCCCATCTGGTTCGGTTCGCCACCGGCCATGATCAAGGGATATATCGACCGGGTGCTTGGTGCCGGCTTCCCCTACGGGGCGGTGCGCGACAGGCGTTTCCATCCCCTAATGGCCGGCAAACGCCTGGTGTCCTTTACGTCGTCGGGAACGACACGGGCCTGGCTGGAAGAACAAGGGGCCTGGCTGTCGCTCCGGACGCTCTATGACACCTATATGCGTCACGCCTTCTCGCTTGAGGCCACTGAACATATCCATTTTGACGCGATCGCCGAAGGGTTGAAGAAGATGTTCGTGGACCAGAATCTTTTTCAGGTCGAAGAAGCGGCCCGGCTCATTTGCAGCTGGTTTGTGCACAATTGGCCGGTTCCGTCCCAGCCCGCCCCAAAGATCGCGCCGGCCATCTGAACAGATGGTCAGAATCCTGTCAGGCCCAGCAGACCACAGGCCCTCCTGACGACTTCGGTGGTCTCGCCGGCCGTCTCGAGAATCTTCCAGTTCGCAGGCGGCGGGACATGTGTTGTGGATTGGGAGATGGCTATACTGGCATCCGCATCCGAAGCGTCGATTGGACGTGCACGGACGCGGTCGACGCGACTTTCGTCCGAAATAGTCAGCCATATGCCATCGAACCGGCATGCGGCTTGTTCGGCTGCGGCGGTGATAGCATCGCGTTCGGCCGGCTGGCTGAACATGGCGTCGGCGATGACCGCCCGTCCTCCGGTCAGAGCCTTGTTCGCCAGCCGGACGAGTTCCCCATACACGCCCCGGCTGGCCAATGCGGTATAGGCTGACGCCGGAAGTCGGGTCTCCGGCTCGACCCCGGCCATCCGTTTGCGCAGCACGTCGCTTCGCAGGATGCGCGCACCCGGCGGGGTGCCGACCGTCCCGCCGAGGGCACGCGCTAGCGTCGACTTGCCGGTGCCCGACAGACCGCCGATGGCGATCAGGCGCGCCGGGCCGCCACTCGTCAACACCCTCGCAAGATCAAGATATTCTGCTGCGCGCGCCGCCGCTTGACCATCGCGCGGTTCCCGCGCCGCCTGGGCGGCCAGCACATGTGCGCGAATCGAGGCTCGAATGGCCATGAACAGTGGGACGAGCACGATGCCGTCCTCGTCCGCTGCCGAGCGATCAAGATAGCGATTGAGGACGACGTTCGCTTCGTGCCGCAACCCTCGATCCCATAGATCCATCAGCAGAAATGCGATGTCGTAGAGTATATCCGTGGTCGCGAGCTGCTCGTCGAATTCGAGGCAGTCAAACGGTGTCGGAACGCCATCGACGGTTGCGATATTGGCGAGGTGCAGATCGCCGTGCACATGGCGTATCCGCCCCGTCTGTCCCCGCGCGTCGAGGAGGCACGCATGGCGTGCGACCTGGGCGCGGAGATCGAACGTAAGCTCATCAACGCGGTGCGTATCGAGCACGTCCGGAAATGCCGCCATGCTGCGGGCGTTTCCCGCGATCACGCTGGCAAGGCGCTCGGCACCCCCGTCCGTGCACGTGATGGCGGCGCCGCGATAGAAATCGACAAGCCGGTCGGTCAGTTTGCTCAGCGCCCCGTCATCGAGCCGTCCCTGCCGGGCGAGATCATCCCAGAGCGCGTCGTCAGGAAAGCGCCGCATTTCCAGGAGCCAATCGACGACCTCGCCGTCCCCATCGATCGCCAGTTGATCGCGGGCGTTTCGGGTGACGGAATGCACCGCCAGGTAGAGTGTCGGCGCCGTGCGGCGATTGAGGCGAAGTTCTGCCTTCAGTATATCCCGCCGACGGTCGGCGGTGGAGAAGTCGAGATAGTTGAAGCGAACGGGGCGCTTGAGCTTCCAGGCCCGGTCGCCGGTCAGGAATACGCTCGCGGCATGCGTGTCGATCCTGCGGACGGGGCTGCGTGCCTCGAACGCCTCGCCGGAGGCGAGCCAGGCGGCGACATCGGATTCACCCGTCATGAGCGGATCGAGAGATGTCGCCGCCATCTTGGGTCAGCTTTCGATCGCGATTTTGCGCGATCTTTCCGCCGCCTTCTCGTCCTTGCCGAGGGTAAGCGAGAGCACGCCATGCTTGAACTTGGCCTTGATCGCGTCGGCATCGACGTCTGCGGGCAGTGCGATCTGGCGCTTGAAGCTGCCATAGCGGCGTTCGCTCAGCAGGAAGCCATCGTCCTTGTGCTCGCTCTCCTCCCTTTTCTCGCCGGAAATTGTCAGCACGCCGTCGGCGACTTCTATCTGGACATCCTTGTCGGCGAGACCGGGAAGTTCCGCCGTGAGCCGATACGCCTTGCCGCCATCCGTCAGTTCCAACGCGGGCACCGGCCCGCCAAGATCATCGAACAGTCGATCGATCTCGCCGCGCAGCCAGCCCATCGGGCCATCTTCCGCCAATGACAGGCTGTTGGCGGGGGTCCGGGCTGGCGGTGTCTTGATCATCTCATTCATTTCATCATCTCCATCGTCAGGTAAACTCACAAACTCAGGCGAAGAGCCCATGCTCGCCTTCGACCTCGAACGGTTCGGGCACGACTAGTTGGTCATGGTCGTCTGCAGGAGACCGGTCGGCCGGGGCGCAGGGCCACAGCGCATCGGTGAGGGCATTCCACCAGCTCGTCGTCACGATCAGCGGGAGCTGCCAGAATTGCTGGATCGCAAGCCATGTCAACTCGGGCGTCGGAGCATCCAGATCGTGAGAAACTGCGGTGGCCATAATCTTCTCCTTCTCGCGTGACTCGAGATTAGGAAGAGGCGATGGCGGTCAATATCGGTGATGATACTTAGGGAGCGATCGGCACCAGCACTGCCGCCCCGACCAGCGCGCCGGACCTGAGACGCGCCAGCGCGACGTTCGCTTCGTCGAGCGGGAATTCCTCCGTCACTATCCTGATTGTCGAATTCCCGATCATCTCGAAGAAGGACAGTCCATCCTCCCGCGTGAGGTTCGCGACTGACAGGATCTGCCGCTCTTCCCAAAGATCGGCATAAGGAAAGCCCGGGATATCGCTCATGTGGATGCCGGCGCAGACCACCTTGCCACCCTTGCCGACCGCCTTGAGCGCGAGCGGCACGAGGCTGCCGACCGGCGCGAAGATCAGGGCCGCGTCGAGCGGCTCCGGCGGTGCCTCGGTCGATGCGCCCGCCCAGATACCGCGCAAAGGCCTGGCCTGCGCTGTCGCCCTCCCTGGTAAAGGCATGGACCTCGCGGCCTTGGGCCACGGCGACCTGTGCGAGGATGTGTGCGGCAGCGCCGAAGCCATAGAGTCCGATGCGCTTGCCGGCACCGGCAAGCCGCAATGCGCGCCATCCGATCAGACCCGCGCACAGCAACGGTGCGGCTTCAATGTCGGAGAAGCGGTCGGGCAACGCGAAGCAGAAATGGGCATCCGCAACGACATGGGTCGCATAGCCGCCATCGCGCGTCGCCCCGGTGAACTCGGGATGGTCGCAGAGATTCTCGCGGCCGGAGATACAAAAGGGACAAGAGCCGCAGCTACGGCCCAGCCAGGGAATGCCGATGCGCTGGCCCAGCGTGAAGCCCTGGACCATCGCGCCGATCGCACGGACGCGGCCCACGATCTCGTGGCCGGGCACGATCGGATAGTGCGCCGCGATCTCGCCGTCCTGGACGTGGAGATCGGTGCGGCATACGCCGCATGCGGCAACCTCCACCAGCAGTTCATTGGGGCCGGGGCGCGGCAATGCGCGCTCGATTCGGTGGAGCAGTGCACCCGGCGCGTCGATCTGCATCGCGATCATCGTCGTCATGTCGTGATCCTGCCCGACCCGATGGCTGACATCATGGATCAATCGCCCGCGTCGGGAAGGGTGAAGCCGATAAGCATCAACATGACACCCTGGAACGACAGATCAATGGTGAGCAGCAGGCCCCGCATCCAGGCGGCGTTGATTGGCCATCCGAGCGCGATCACCAGTGCAGCGGCGATGCTCACGATACCCGAGGCAAGCATCCCGCCCCAGCCTTGGTTGCGCCAGCCCAGCGCTATCCTGATGCGCGCGAGTCCGGAGGCTCCGAGAGGGAACGCCAGAAAGAGTGTCAGGAATCCGGCGGCAAACAGCGGACTACAGATCACCAAAGCCGTAGCCGCGAGATAGAGCAGGCCGGAGACGATCCAGAAGACGATCCAGCCACGGCTCCGCGCACCGAAGGCGTAGACCCACTGGACGATCCCGCCGGCGAACATCATGGCGCCTATCGCACAGGTCGCCGTCATCGTTGCGAAAACAAGGGTAACCGAGGTGGTCAGGCCCAATAGCGCGAGCGCTGTGCCGACGCCGACGAAACAGACCCGGGTCCGTGTTTCGATCGTCGGCAACGCGCGCGCCTGTCGCATGGCAGGTGTGATCACTGCGAAGTCCTTTCCCGCGGGAATTGGTCGATGGGCGTGATGATAGATCTGCTGGGACCGCGTCGCCGTCCGTGAATCTACGGATTTGTCCGGAATGGCGGAGGCGCCATCACCGCGAGCACAACGCCCTTCGACAGGGCAGCATGCGGAGACGCGACATGAAAGCGCTGATCTATCACGGCCCCGGGCAGAAGAGCCTCGACGACCATCCCAAGCCCGACATCAAGGATGCCGGCGATGCCATCGTCCGCGTCACGCACACCACGATTTGTGGCACCGACCTCCATATCCTCAAGGGCGATGTGCCGACCTGCCAGCCCGGACGTGTACTCGGACATGAAGGCGTGGGTATCGTCGAAGCCGTGGGTGCCGCAGTTTCGACCTTCAAGCCGGGCGATCATGTGCTGATCTCGTGCATCACAGCCTGTGGTCGTTGCGATCATTGCCGCCGCGGCATGTATTCGCATTGCACCACCGGTGGATGGATCCTCGGCAACGCGATCGACGGGACGCAAGCGGAATTCGTCCGTATTCCGCATGCCGACACTAGCCTCTATCCGATCCCGCAAGGTGCCGACGAAGAAGCTCTCGTGATGCTGAGCGATATCCTGCCGACCGGCTTCGAATGCGGCGTCCTCAATGGCAAGGTCCAACCCGGAGGCAGCGTCGCGATCGTCGGCTCGGGTCCGATCGGGCTGGCGGCGCTGCTCACCGCACAATTTTATTCGCCTGCCCAGATCATCATGGTCGATCTCGACGACAATCGGCTTGCGACGGCACAGCGGTTCGGAGCCACCCACATCATCAACAGCAAGGCCGAGGATCCGGTTGCCGCCATCATGGCCGTCACGGATGGTCGGGGCGTCGATACCGCGATCGAGGCGGTCGGCGTGCCGACGACCTTCGAACTCTGTCAGGCCCTGGTGGCCGCCGGGGGAACCATCGCCAATGTCGGTGTGCATGGAGCCAAGGCGGACCTGCATCTGGAAATGCTCTGGTCGAAGAATATCACCATCACGACCCGGCTCGTCGATACGGTGACGACGCCGATGCTACTGAAAACAGTGATGGGCTCGAAGCTTGAGCCAGCCCAGCTCATCACGCATCGTTTCAGTCTCGAGAATATACTCGAAGCCTATGACATATTCAGCCGCGCGTCAGAGACGCAGGCGCTGAAGGTACTGATCGCGCCGTGACCAAGCGCATGGAAGAGCTGGCGCACGAAATCGTCCGGCTCCAGACGGATCTGGATCGTGAGATCGAGCATCGCCGCAAGGTGCTCGGCTGGGCGGTGAAAGGCAGGCTCGTGCAGTTCGAGCAGGGGCTTGTTGCCGAGCAGCGCGCGCTGCGGACCAGTGTAGCCCACTTCCTTGCTCGGTCCGCCATCGGGTCCGTGGTCTCGGCACCCATCATCTATTCGATGATCATCCCGCTGGTGCTGATCGATCTCTGGACGAGCCTGTACCAGGCGATCTGCTTTCGTGCCTATTCGATCCCGAGAGTCAGGCGGGCGGACTATATCGCGCTCGACAGGAGCCAACTCGGCTACCTCAACTGGATCGAGGCGCTGAACTGCTCCTTTTGCGGCTATGGCAATGGCGTCATCGCCTATGTCCGCGAAGTCGCCAGCCGCACCGAGCAATATTGGTGTCCGATCAAGCACGCGCTCCGCATTCCCACCCCGCACGACCGCTACATCTCGTTCCTCGAATATGGCGACGCCGAAGGCTATCGCGGCCGTCTCGAGGAGTTTCGCGACCGGTTGCAGGTGTCCAGCGATGTCCCGGACGAACATCCGTCCGTCCGGGACATTGCGTAACGACCGCAGGCCCCTGGCAGGAGCATCTCCGCTCCGGACAATGCTGTGCGGAGACAGGATCATGACGACAACACAGGTGCGCGTCGCGCTGGTGACGGGCGGGACGGCTGGTATCGGCGCCGCGACATGCGAGACCCTCGCAACGCTGGGCTATCGGGTCGCCGCCAATTTCTGCGGCGCCGAAGATCGCGCTGCCGCGTTCACCCGGCGAACAGGCATCAGGAGCTGGCGCTGGTCGGTAGCGGACCACGAAGCCTGTACGACGGGAGTCGCCGCAGTCGAAGCCGCGCTTGGCCCCATAGACATATTGGTCAACAATGCCGGCATCACTCGCGACGCCAGCCTGGCGAAACTGTCCCCCGAGAACTGGCAAGCGGTTCTCGACACCAATCTGACCGGCTGCTTCAACATGGCCCGGTCGGTGTTCCAGGCCATGCGCGTCCGCAAGTGGGGCAGGATCGTCAACATATCCTCGGTGAATGGCGAAGCCGGCCAGTTCGGTCAGACAAACTATGCCGCGTCGAAGGCTGGCATCCTGGGTTTCACCAAGGCGCTCGCCCTTGAGGGCGCCCATGCAGGCGTCACGGTCAATGCGATCGCGCCCGGCTATACCGATACCGAGATGGTCCGCGTCATCCCGGCGGATATCCTGCCTTCGATCATCGCGAAGATCCCGGTCGGGCGTCTGGCCGCGCCAGCCGAGATTGCGCGGTGCGTCGCCTTTCTGGTGGCGGAGGATGCGGGTTTCATCACGGGCGCGACGATCGACGTGAATGGGGGGCAGCATATGGGCTGATGTGCCGGACCCTTACGGGAGTTTGCGAATATGGGGCCGTCGCCCGGCGCTCCACAACAAGGCTCGACAGCCTTGGGAGAGCATGATGCCAATCCAGATCGAACCGACCCCAATCTCAACCAGCTACCCGCAACGCGGCACGATCCATGATCTCCGCAATCTGTTCGGGGTCGTGGCTTCGGCCAAGCATGTGCTCGAGCGCGACCCCGGCCGGTCTCAGCGCATCGCGCTGCTCGAGGCTATCGAAGACGCGGCGATCCGGGGTGGCGAGCTGACGACCGGGTTGCTTTCCGGCAGCCGTGGCGCGGGTGGTCGCAAGTCGATGGACGTGAATACCAGGATTTTGGGTCTGGCGTCGATGATCCGGGCGCTCGCCGGCCCCAGCATCGAGGTCGATCTCGAGCTTGAAAGCCCGGTTTCCCAAGTCAGACTTGTCCCCACCGACTTCGATGCGGCGATTCTCGAGCTTGTCGCCAACGCAGGTGCAGCCGATGCCAGCACGGTCGTCATTCGCACGCGGCGGATCGGCTCGCGGATCTGGATACTGGTCGCCGACGATGGACGCGGTATGTCCCGGGCCAAGCTCGAGCAGGCGCGCCGCAGCGTTGACGCCGGTCGCGCACACGGGACCGGGCTCTGCCGCGTGCAGCAGTTCATGCGCGGGGCGCATGGCCATTTCTTGATCCAGAGCCGCCCTGGTGCCGGCACGACGATTTCCCTGAACTTGCCGACGGTCCTGAAACTGGCCGCGGGCGAGCCCGGTGCCCGGAACGGGCGCCTCCCCCTCACCATGAAGGAGAAGACCGATGAAGAAATCCGACAGCCAGTTGCAGCATGATGTGATGGCCGAGCTGGAATGGGAACCGAGCGTCGATCACGCCGATATCGGCGTCGCCGTGAATGACGGCGTCGTCACCCTTTCCGGCTTCGTCAAATCCTATCCGGAGAAGATGGCGGCCGAGAAAGCGACCCGCCGCGTCGCCGGCGTCAAGGCGATCGCCGAGGAAATCAAGGTGCGTTTCGCCTCCGATCCCAAGACCGCGGACCATGAAATCGCCAAGCGCATCCTCGACCTGTTCTCCTGGAACGTCTGGGTCCCCGACGACCAGATCAAGGTAAAGGTGGAGCATGGCTGGGTGACGCTGACCGGCACGGTCGACTGGTTCTACCAGCGCGACGAGGCCCGCAAGGCCGCAGGCCGGGTCACGGGCGTCATCGGGGTCAACAACCTGCTCGAGGTGAAAAAGCTGCCTATCGCGTCCGATATCAAGGACCGGATCATGGAGGCCTTCAAGCGGCAGGCCAACCTCGATGCGGGATCGGTCACGGTCGTCACCGATGGCGGCACGGTGCGGCTCGGCGGAAGGGTCAAGGCCTGGAACGAGCGGGGCATCGCCGAGCGCGCAGCCTGGGCGGCACCGGGCGTCACCAGGATCGAGGACAATATCATCGTTGCCTTCTGAGCCTCGCGACCCAGCTCAGTTAACTGGCCGCCCGAGTAATCGGGCGGCCGTTTTTGCATCCGTATCATCACGCATATCGACCAAATGGCCGGGGCAATAGCGTGAGCCTTGCAACGATGGAGGCGACCATGAAGAATATTCTTTTGCTGGTGCATGACGACGAAGGACAGGAGGCGCGGCTGCAGGCGGCGCTCGATTTGACCCGGGCGCTTGGCGGCCATCTGACCTGTCTCGACGTGACGCCTTACCCGATGATTGCGGGCGATCTCTATGTCGGCTTCGGGGAGGCGGCCATCCTGTCCGATGAACGGGAGAGTGAGGCGAAGAATAAAACTACGCTGACGACCCGCCTGGCCCAGGAGGATGTAAGCTGGAGTTGGATCGACGCGACGGGTGACATCGCAGGCTGCATCGAGGATGCGGCGACACTTGCCGACCTGATCGTGCTCAACCGCGCGCTCGACGATTATCCCCTGCCGGACATGCGCACGATCGCCAGCCGGATCCTGATGCATACCCGCACGGTGGTTGTCGCGGTTCCCGAGAACCTGCCGCGGTTCAACGTCAGTGGCCGCGTGCTTGTCGCGTGGGACGGTCAGTCTTCCGCGGCGGCAACGATGCGTGCCTGCGTCCCGCTTCTCCGGCTGGCATCGGAAGTCGAAATCTTCATGACACGCGATGGTGCCGAGAAGATCGAACCGACTGAAGCAGCCGAATATCTGTCGCGCCATGGCATCCATGCCAGCGTTCGGATCATTGATGACGGCCTTCATGCGGCGGACCAGATCATCGCCGAGGAGGCGCGGCTATGGCATGCCGACTATGTGATGATGGGGGCCTACAGCCATGGCCGCCTGATGGAGACATTCGGCGGCGTGACAAAGCGCATGCTCAACAACAGCAAGCTGCCAATGATACTGGGTCACTGACCCGTTCGCATCACCTTGCGCGTCGGGCCGGTGGTCAGTGTACACCGGCCGGACGCGCAAGGGACTCTGTGCACAATCGTGCCTCGATTGGCCACCTGCTTCGACGGTGCCGAAATAACCGCGGGTCTTCCTGACTGACCCTGGAAGGATGCGACATGCTCGACCCAGCGGGTCAATTCGATCGCCCATTCGCGGAGGGGCGGGTCAGGATCCCCGGGCAAAAACGCCCATGAGCGATCCCATCGCCTTCTGGCAGGTCACGCTCGACGAAACCCTTGAACGCCTCGGCGCGTCGCGCGAAGGCTTGACGGTCGAGGAAGCCGCAGCGCGATTGGAGCGCGACGGTCCCAACGCGCTAGCGGGTGCTCGGAAACGGCACCTGTTGCTTGACCTTCTCCGGCGACTTGCCAATCCCCTGGTCGCCATACTTCTTGTCGCCGCAGCCATTGCGGGGGTGACGGGTGATGTGGCGAGCTTCGCGATCATCGTGGCCGTGGTGATCCTGTCGACCGCGCTCGACATGGTGCAGGAGCACCGAGCCGAGGCCACCGCCGAAGCACTCAAGCGTTCGATTGCGCTCCATGCCACCACACTGCGCGGTAGACAGACTATCGAGGTGCCCGTCGCCGACATCGTGGCCGGCGACGTCATCCTGCTGGCTGCCGGCGACCTGGTGCCGGCCGACGGCATCGCGCTGGTGGTCAATGGCGCACAGGTCAACGAAGCCCTGCTGACGGGCGAGCCCTATCCGGTTGAGAAACAGGTCGATCCCGTCGCGACCGCGACGATACCGGCTGAAGCCCGCAACGCATTGTTCCATGGTACCTCGCTGATCGGCGGCACCGCGACGATGCTTGTCGTCGAGACCGGCGCACGCACCCGCTTCGGTGCGATCGCGGCTTCCTTGTCCGGGACCGAGCCGCCGACGGCGTTCGAGCGTGGCATCCACAAGCTCGGTATCCTGATTGCGCGACTCACCATTTTCCTGGTGCTGTTCGTACTGCTCGCACATCTGGCGCTGGGCCGGCAGCCGCTTCAGTCCTTCCTGTTCGCCATGGCGCTGGCGGTAGGCCTGACCCCGGAACTGCTGCCGATGATCATGACAGTCTCGCTCGCACGGGGCGCGCAACGCATGGCCGCGGCGAAGGTGGTCGTGAAGCGGCTGTCGGCGATCCACGATCTCGGCCAGATGGACATCCTGTGCACCGACAAGACGGGAACCCTGACCGAAGCGCATATCACATTGGTCGGACATCCCGGAATCGACGGCGAAGATGACGATCGCGTGGCAGAATTGGCGGCGGTCAATGCCCGCTTCGAGACCGGCCTGAAAAGCCCGCTCGACGAGGCGCTGCTGCAGCATGCGACGGCCGAGCGGATCGCTGGCTGGCACAAGCTGGACGAGCGGCCCTTCGATTTCGAACGGCGGCGCGTTTCGGTTCTGGCCGAGCGTGATGGCGAGCGGATCGAGATCGTCAAAGGGGCACCCGAAACCCTTATCGCCCTGTGTGAGCAGGCGCAGGATCGATCCGGCAAGCTCGTCCCGCTCAATGCAACGCTGCGGGAACAGCTCGTGAATTTGCACGCCGAGCGTGCCGCACAGGGCCTGCGATTGCTCGGGCTCGCCTGGAAGCCAGCGGATAGGCAGGAACGGATCGGTGCCGATGGCGACGACGCGCTCATCTTTGCCGGCTACTGCGTCTTTGCCGATCCGCCCAAGACGAGCGCGGCCGGTGCTGTGGCGCGCCTTGAGGCGGCCGGCATTCGGATCAAGGTCATTTCGGGCGATGCGGCGGCGGTGGTCGAACATCTGGTGGCAGCGCTTGCTCTCCCGGTCGAAGGGGTGCTGACGGGTGAGGAGATCGCAAAGCTGAACGACCCGGCGCTCGCCGCACGAGTCGAGACGGTGGATTTGTTCGCCCGTGTCACCCCCGACCAGAAGACCCGGATCGTTCGCGCGCTGCGCGCGCGGGGCAACACGGTCGGCTTCATCGGCGACGGGATCAACGATGCGCCGGCGATCCGGGCCGCCGATATCGGCCTGTCCGTTGACGGGGCGACCGACGTGGCGCGCGAGGCGGCCGACATGATCCTGCTCGCCCCCGACCTCAACGTGCTGGCCGACGGTGTCGCCGAAGGGCGACGCACCTACGCCAACATCATGAAATATATCCGGATGGGCACCAGTTCCAATTTCGGCAACATGCTGACCATGGCGCTGGCCTCGCTTGTCCTGCCTTTTCTGCCGCTCACCGCCGTACAGGTGCTGCTCAACAATCTCATCTACGACATGTCGCAGATCGGTATCCCGTTCGACGATGCGGACGACACGGACCTCGCGCGACCGCATGGCTGGGATATGCCGGCACTGGTGCGTTTCACTGCGATCATGGGGCCGCTATCGTCGATATTTGACATCGCGACGTTCGGATTGCTGCTTTGGGCCTTCCATGTCGAAGTCGCAACGTTCCGCGCCGCATGGTTCATCGAGTCAATGGCGACGCAGATCCTTGTCGTGTTCGTGATCCGCACGGTCCGTCCGGCATGGACCAGTCGTGCGCATGTCGCGCTGACCATGACCGCACTCACCGGTCTCGCGGCGGCATTGGTGCTTCCTTTCCTGCCCTGGGCGGGCGTGCTTGGCTTCGCGTCGCCCAGTGTTGCCGTCCTCGGTGCGATCGCACTGCTGGTGCTCGGTTATCTGGCCAGTTCGGAATTGCTCAAGCGGCTCGCCCTTCGCACCGGCGATTGAACGAGGATCGCAATTTACGAGAGGTGGCCGTCCCGAGGATCGCGACGGCTTACATGACGTCTGATCTACGTAACACTCCGCATAGGTATGGTTGTCGGCGGCCTTCATCAGGGGTGGGCGGGACTATCCTCCATCGGCCAGCTGGAGTGCGTTCCTATGTTTGGGAGCAGTGCGATGAATGGCAGCCTGTTGAAAGAAGCCTGTCCCTGCACGGCGGATGACGGCCCGCTGAGCGGCCCTGCCAATGCGGTGGACCGGGCGACAGGAGCGGCCATCGCACAGTTGTCCAGTGGCCTCTCTCCCGCCTCGGTTGGTGCCGCCTTCGGCGACTGGGCAACCCATCTCGCTATCTCGCCTGGCCGACAAATGCATCTCGCCGCCAAGGCCGCGCGCAAGATCACCCGGCTGGCCGACTATGCCCGACAGGTCGCGACGGGAAATGGCGCTATCGCGCCCTGTATCCAGCCTTTGCCCCAGGACCATCGTTTCGACGATCCGGCCTGGCAAAGCTGGCCCTTCAACCTGATCCACCAGGCCTTCCTGCTCAACCAGCAATGGTGGGACCAGGCCTGCTGTTCGGTGGGCGGCGTCACCCAGCGCCATGAGGACATGGTGCGCTTCTCGGTGCGCCAGATGCTCGACATGATGGCGCCGTCCAATTTCATCGCCACCAATCCGGTCATTCAGCGCCGCATTGCGGAGACAGGCGGCCAGTGCCTTTCGGATGGCTTCGCCAATCTGTTCGATGACATGCGGCGCACCCTGGCGCGTGAGCGCCCCGCCGGGGCCGAAGCCTTTCGCCCTGGTATCGAGGTTGCCGCCACACCCGGCGAAATCATCTATCGCAATCACCTGATCGAGTTGATCCAGTACCGCCCAGCCACCGAAACGGTCCATTCCGAACCGTTGCTGATCGTCCCGGCCTGGATCATGAAATTTTACATTCTCGACCTCAGCCCGGAAAATTCGCTGGTGCGCTGGCTGGTCGGTCAGGGGTTCACCGTCTTCATGATCTCCTGGCGCAATCCGGGCGAAGAGGATCGCGGCATCTCTTTCGACGACTATCGCCGCCTGGGCGTGATGCCGGCGCTGGACGCCGTCGCCGCGATCACTGGTTCTCCCAGGATCCATGCGGTGGGCTATTGTCTCGGGGGGACTCTGCTTGCGATCACGGCGGCGGCGATGGCACGCGACGGCGATAATCGTTTTGCCAGCATGACGCTCTTTGCCGCCCAGACCGAGTTCAGTGAGCCGGGCGAACTCGGGCTCTTCATCGACGCCGCGCAAATCCATTTTCTCGAGAATCTGATGTGGACGCAAGGCTATCTCGACAGCTGGCAGATGGGTGGCGCGTTCCAGATGCTGCGATCCAACGACCTGCTCTGGTCGCGGATGATCCGTGACTATCTCATGGGTGACGCCGAGCCGATGAATGATCTCATGGCGTGGAATAGCGACGGCACGCGGCTCCCGCTTGCGATGCACTCCCAGTATCTGCGCGAACTCTTCCTCGACGACGATCTGGCTGAAGGCCGCTACATGGTCGAGGGCAGGTCGATCGCGCTCAGCGACATTCGCGTACCGATCTTCGCGGTGGGGACCGAATGGGACCATGTCGCGCCCTGGCGATCAGTGTTCAAGATTCATCTCCTGACCGAAACCGAGGTCACCTTCCTGCTGGCGAGCGGTGGCCATAACGCCGGCATCGTCTCGGAACCCGGGCATTCCGGCCAGCATTTCCAGATGATGACCCATGCGGGGGCCGGAGGGCATGTCGATCCGGAAAGCTGGGTCGCACAGGCGGAACGACATGACGGGTCTTGGTGGCCGGGATGGGGGCGGTGGCTGGCATCGCATGCGGGCCTATGTTCATCGCCCCCTGCGCTGGGCGCACCCGACAAAGGCTTTGCGTGCCTTGACATGGCGCCCGGAACCTATGTCCTCGAACATTGAGAACAGCGCACCGCCGAGTGCCGGGGGATGGCGGCGCTGGTTCTTCAGCCTGGTGCTTGTGGCGGCGCTGGCCGGCGCAATTCTGCGGTTCGGGGATATCAAGCGTTTCGCGCTGCTGGTGCAGCATGCCGAGCCCGGATGGCTGGCTTTGGCCGTCATGTTTCAGCTGTCCACCTATGCAAGCGTGGCCGGGGGCTGGTCGGCGGTGCTCGGGCACGCGGGTACGCCGCGACCGCTGCTACAGCTGATGCGGGTCGCGGTAACGAAACTTTTCGCCGATCAGGCCCTGCCGAGTGCGGGCATGGGCGGCAATGTGCTGCTCGTCGACCAGCTCCGGCACCTCGGAATCCCGCGTGGCACCGCCGTGGCGACACTGCTTCTGTCCATGATCGGCTTTTATGCCGCCTACGCGCTGTTCGCGCTCGTGATGCTCATACTGCTCTGGCTGCACGATCGGGCGACACCTTTGATGGCGGGACTTGTGACCCTGTTTCTGGCCGTAGCGATCGCCATTCCCGGGCTCGCCCTGTGGTTGCGACACCGGGGAAGCAAGCCCTTGCCACCAAGGGTCGAGAAAATCGGACTCATCCGATCGCTGCTCGAGACGGCGGCGCAGGCACCCGCCGAACTGCTCAATGACAAGTCGCTGCTCGCCCGTGTCGCGGCCTGTAACGCACTGATCTTTTTCGCAGACGCCGGCACATTTTTCGCCTGTCTTCACGCGCTGGGGCAAAGCGTGTCGTTCGGCACCGCCTTTATCGCGCTGGTCATGGCGTCGATCGTCGTGACGCTTGGCCCCATTCCGCTCGGGCTGGGGAGTTTTGAAGCGGCGTCCACCGCCACGCTCCACCTGCTCGGCGTTCCCCTTGAAGCCGCGTTCGCCGGAACCATGCTCCTGCGCCTGCTGACGCTCTGGCTTCCTCTGGTGCCGGGACTGGTGCTGATGCGCGGTGCCCTTGGTGCCCGGCCTCGCCAAGGCCGAAGAGTGCGTCAAGTCAGCCCTGGCGCGCCGCGACGTCCCCCTCGACATTCCCGACAAGCAGATGCTCGACCTAAATGATCATCTCTTGCGCGCAACGAAGATCGGTCGGCGGTGCGAGCGGATGAACAGGAATTCAAGTTCGGCAACCTCGATATGGCGCAGGTCATGCCCGGACGCCGCTGCGCCCCTGGTATAGCTTTCGGCGAGCGCGTGAACGAACCGTCCGAGGTCCGGATCGGGGTAGCCGTCGATGATCGCGAGATGTTTCGGGCTCACGATGCCCCTGCTGCGGGCACAAGCACCCGCCGGACGATCCGCACGGTGGGATCATCAGGGTCGGCCATGGCCGTGAAGCCCATCTCGCGCTCCATGCGGATCGCGGCGTCATGGTCGGCGCATTCGATCGCCTCCACAGTGCCGATGCCTTCCGCCTTCGCATAGCGTAGGACATATTCGAACAGGGTCCAGCTCAGGCCCTTCTTCTTCATGTCCGCTCGCGTCGTCAGCGCCACTTCGGCGCGTGTGCGGTCGGGATCGGCAGCCAGCATCGCGGTCGCGATCACGGTCTTGCGGTCTTCGTCGAACGCCAGGAAGCTGATCGTCCGGCGATAGTCCACCCGCGTCATCATCGCGAGCCGGTCATGATCGACGATGCTCAGGCCCGTTAGGAAACGGAAGCGCAGATCCTCGGGCGAAACATGCGCGAAGAAGTCCGCAAGAAGCGCTTCGTCATCGGCGCGCACCGGGCGCACGAAGAAACTGAGACCATTCTGGGTCGCGAGGGTGGACGCCCATTCCATCGGCGCCGGTCGCAGGACGAGGCGCGAGACCGTCTGCGGCTCGGCCGTGATGCGGATGCGTGCGTCAAGCGCGATCACGCCATTCGCGTCGATCAATAGCGGATTGATGTCGAGTTCGACGATATCCGGGAGATCGACCGTGATGGCGGACAGGGCATCCAATGCTGCGGCGAGCGCGTCGATATTTGCGGCGGGCTCGCCGCGGTAGCCGGCGAGCAGTTTCGAGATGCGGGTCCGGCCAATCAAAGCACGCGCCTGCGCGTCGTCGATCGGCGGCAGCGCCAGCACTTTGTCGGCCAGAATCTCGACCGCGGTGCCGCCGGCGCCCACCATCACCAGGGGACCGAAAGTGGGGTCGGTCGCGATCCCCAGGATCATTTCATGGGGATGGGCGCGCTCGCACATCTCCTCGACGGCATATCCCAGGATATGGGCCTCGGGATGCTCGCGCGTGATCCGCATTTCCATCGCGCAGGCCGCAGCGGATGCGGCCTTGTGGTCCGGCAATCCCAGCACGACGCCGCCCACATCCGACTTATGGCTGATGTCAGGCGAGACGATCTTCACGGCGAAGGGCGGATTGAGCCATGCACAGGCTTCGTCGACAGCCTCCACCACTGCTGCGAAGCGGGTGCGAACCGTGGGAATATTATAGGCGCCAAGCAGCGCCTTGGCCTCGATCTCGGTCATCGCGGTCCGTTTCTCGGCGCGGACATGCGCGATGATCCGCCTGGCCTCGGCAATGTCCGGCGTCAGCTCCCGCGTGGCTGCCGGGGCGTCGGTCAGGGCAAGACGCGCGCGCCGAGCTGCGAGCAGGTAACCGAAGGCGCGCACCGCATCGTCCGGCGTCGCGAAGATCGGAATCCCGGCATCGGCCATGCTTTCCCGCACGGATGCCGCATTGGCATCACCCAGCCAGCAGGCGAGGACTGGCTTGTCGCCATGGGCTGCGGTGGTGACCTCGCTCGTAATGGCGCGCGCGATGTCCATCGCCTGGGTGGTGCCGGTCGGGCAGTTCATGACGAGCAGGGCATCGACCGCGTCATCATGCAGGACCGCCCGGATGGCATCGCGATAGCGATCGGGACCGGCGTCGCCGATCACATCGACGGGATTGTCGTGCGACCAGCCCCGGGGCAGGCGGGCATCGAGGGTCGCGAGCGTGGCCGGTGCGAGCGTGGCCAGCTTCGCGCCCGCACCGGCCAGCGCATCGACGGCAAGGATTCCGGCGCCGCCGCCATTGGTGACGATGCCCAGGCGATCACCCGCTGTCCGACGGGAGGTACACAGGATTTCGGCCGCGTCGAACAACTCGGTCAACGTGTCGACCAGGACGATGCCCGCGCGCTCGAAGGCGGCGCGGTAGACGTCATAGGAGCCTGCGAGCGCGCCGGTGTGCGAAAAGGCAGCTTTGGCTGCTTCTGGCGATCGACCCGCCTTGATCGCGATCACCGGCTTCATGCGCGCCGCGGCACGGGCAGCCGACAGGAACTTTGCGGCATCGGTGACACCCTCGACGTAGAGGAGAATGGCATCGGTCGCCGGATCGACCGCGAAGAGATCGACCAGATCGCCGAGATCGACGTCCGCCATGTCACCGGCCGACACGATGCCGGAAAAGCCGACGCCACGCATGTCCGCCCAATCGAGGATCGCGGTCACCAGCGCGCCGCTTTGCGAGATCAGGGCAAGCCTGCCCGGTTTGGCGGGGGTGCGCGCGAATGTGGCGTCCAGCCGGACGTGCGGCGCGATGATCCCGAGGCAGTTCGGTCCGACGACACGCAGCAGGTGCGGGCGTGCCGCATCAAGCATGGCCTGGCGCAGGCCGTTTCCCGCGGTGATGCTGGCGGAGAGAACCACGGCGCATCGGGTGCCGAGGGCGCCGAGATCGGCGATGATCCCGGGCACGGTCTCGCCCGGTGTCATGACGATCGCGAGGTCGGGTGCTTGCCCAAGCGCGCCGACCGACGGCGCCCATTGGACGCCGCTTCGATCAAGACGGTGCGGATTGACCGCATAGACCGGGCCGGTGAAACCGCGCGCCAACACATTGTCGAGCACGATCGCGCCGAGCGTGCCGGCCTGCCCCGAGGCGCCGATGAGTGCGAGGCTCTTCGGGCGGAGGAGCGCGGACAGGTTGCGAATGGTCATGGCGCCTCACTGGAATGAAAGCTGTGCGGCCGATCTGCTCGACGCCTTTACGGGATGCCGCGGGAGCCGATCGCGGACCATTAGTAGATTCCCGCATAGGGAGCGGGACTGCGGCGCGATAGTCGATGAGGGCAAACCCCTACGTCCAACTCCCGATTGATCGAAAGGCTCGCACCATTCCGCTACACCCAGATTCAGGCTATGCTGGCCGCGTAACAACGCGTGCGCGTGAAGCTGGACGGCGCCCCTCCAACGTTGAGCCCGCACGGATTGGAGCCGTGCGCCCTATGCCGAGCCGTGAAAGTCCTTTTGCCATCCGTGTCGCCATGGCCCTGGCGATCGTGGCGGTCACCGCTGGCCTGCGCTACGCGATGGCCCCCTGGGTGGGCGACCGGGCCGCCCTTTTTCCCTTCGCTCTCTCGCTGATGATCGCGGCCGTCTGGACAGGTGCGCGACCCACCATGATCGCCGCGCTCCCGGCCCTGGGCTTCGGCATTCACTTTGCCGATCATCGAGGCTTCACGCATGACGAAGTCGTGGAGGCGGGGCTTTTCGTGGCAGTGCTTGGCGCGATCATCCTGATTGCCTGGAGACTTGATGGACTGCGGATGCATGCCTTCATGCGCACCCGGGAATTGGATATCCGGGCCGCGAAAGCGAGCGAAATCGCCGAGGAGATCGGCTTGCTGATCGATGGCGCACAGGGTCACGCCATCTACCTGCTCGACCCTGATGGCCGGGTAACGATCTGGAACAAGGGCGCTGAACGGCTGAAGGGCTGGTCAGAGGACGAAGTCCTCGGACATCCTATGTCGATATTCTATCCAAAGGATGCTGTCGCCGCAGGAAAGCCCGGGCACGACCTCGCCCTGGCGGCTTCGGAGGGCAAATTTGAAGAGGAAGATTGGAGGGTTCGAAAAGACGGATCCGAGTTTCTGGCGAGCGTCTCGATCACCGCGCTCCGCAACGAGGACGGCAGCTTGAGAGGCTTTTCCAAGATCGTATCCGACATCACGGATCGGCGGGCCGCCGAGGACGCGGTCCGCGCGCGGGAAAGCCATCTTCGCTCCATCCTTTCCACCGTGCCCGATGCCATGATCGTCATCGACGACCAGGGCTCGATCGTCTCGTTCAGCGCCGCGGCGGAACGGTTGTTCGGCTATGCCGAGGCCGAAGTCGTCGGCAGCAATGTTAGCCGTCTGATGCCCTCGCCCGATCGGGAACGGCATGACGGCTATATCCGCCGCTATCTCGCGACCGGCGAGAAACGCATTATCGGTATCGGGCGCGTCGTGTTCGCCGAACGGCGCGATGGCTCGACCTTTCCGATGGAGCTGTCGATCGGCGAGGCGACCGGCGCGGACAAGCTCTTCACCGGCTTCATCCGCGATCTGACCGAACGGCGGCAAACCGAACAACGGCTCGAGACGCTCCAGTCCGAACTCATCCATGTTTCGCGCGTGAGCGCGATGGGGACGATGGCCTCGACACTCGCCCACGAACTCAACCAGCCGATCACCGCCGTCGCCAATTATGTCGAGGGCATCCGGGATCTGCTCGCCAACCCCGACCCGGCCGACCTGCCGATGATCCGGGAGGCGCTGAACGACACTGCCAGCGAGGCCCTGCGCGCCGGTCACATCGTCCGGCGACTGCGCGACTTTGTTGCGCGGGGCGAGGTGGAAAAGACGATCGAGAAACTGCCGGCGCTGATCAACGAGGCGGCCGTCCTCGGCCTTCTGGGCGCGAGAGAGAAAGGGGTGGAACCGCAGTTCGACCTCGATCCCTATGCGTCCCCCGTGCTGGTCGACAAGGTCCAGATCCAGCAGGTTCTGATCAATCTCATCCGCAACGCGGTCGAAGCGATGGCGGATTGTCCCATGCGCAAGCTCACCGTCACCAGCAGAGCCGATCAACCAGGCTTCGTGCGCGTGACGGTGGCCGACACCGGCACCGGCGTGGCGCCGGATATTGCCCGGCAACTGTTCGCTGCCTTTGTCAGCTCGAAGAGCGAGGGCATGGGCCTGGGACTCTCGATCTGCCGGACCATTGTTGAGGCTAATGGCGGACGCATCTGGATGGAGCCGCGTAATGGCGGCGGGACCGAATTTCACTTCACACTCATGCGCGCACAAACGGAGGAGGGGTATGACAGATAGAAAATTGATTCATATCGTCGACGATGAGGAGGCCATCCGCCGATCGGCGAGCTTCATGCTCAAGACATCGGGATATGCGGTCGAAACCTGGTCTTCGGGAGTGGCTTTCCTCAAGGAAGTCCGGCATGCCGAGCATGGATGCGTGTTGCTCGATGTTCGCATGCCCGAGATCGATGGGCTGGAGGTCCAGAAGAGTCTGGTCGAGCGCGGCGTCACCATGCCCGTGATCATCCTGACCGGCCATGGCGACGTGTCGATCGCGGTCCGCGCCATGAAGATGGGGGCGGTCGAGTTCATCGAAAAGCCCTTTGAGAAAGCAGTTCTCGTCGGCGCGATCGAGGCGGCATTCGAACGGATCGCAGCCGCCGATGGGGCGAGCGCGCGGGCGGCCGATGCACGAATGATTCTTGGTGCCCTGACCCCGCGCGAGCGGGATGTGCTGGAGGGCCTGGCTCAGGGTCTGCCGAACAAGACGATTGCCTATGACCTCGGCATTTCCCCGCGAACAGTCGAGGTGCATCGCGCCAACCTCATGACCAAGCTCGACGTGCGTAGCCTTTCCGATGCGCTGCGGATCGCCTTTGCCGCGGGTATGGGCGTCTGACCTGGGACCAATACGTAACGACCGCCGCCGCCTTCGCTGTCATCCAGTTGCCATTTGAAGGGTCTGGATCACATGGACGCAGCTACCGGTGCTTTGCGGGCCGCGCAGCCGAAGATTCTCCTCCTGGAGGATGACGCGGGTGTTCGTCGGTCTCTTCAACTTCTCCTCCAGGCGCAGGGCTTTGAGGTCCGGGCATATGCCGCCAGCGCGGCCCTGCTTGCCGACGAAACCGCAAGGGATGCGGCGTGCCTTGTTGCGGATTACCGCGTGGAGGATATCGACGGCATTGCGGTTCTCATGCGCCTGCGCGCGAAGAATTGGACTGGTCCGGCAATCCTGATTACGGCCTTCTCGTCGCAAGACCTGCGGGAACGCGCCACCTCGGCCGGATACGCCGTAGTGCTGGAAAAGCCGCTGAGGCAACATGTGCTGGTCGAGACGATATCGCGACTCGCCGCCCACCGGCGGGCAAGCGAGATATGAGCGACGCTTCAGGGGAAAATGCGTACCGCGATCGGCGGCGGGGCATTTCGGTCGCGAGCCTTTCTGCCCGGGAGCGCGACGTTCTGGGTGGTATCGTCCGGGGACTGACGAACAAGGAAATCGGGATCGAACTGGGCATCAGCCATCGCACCGTCGAGATCCACCGGGCAAGGCTCATGCGCAAGCTTGACGTAAAGACCCTCGCGGCGCTCCTTGCGATCGCTTTGGCCGAACGCGACACGCTGCCGAAGCCGGCCCGGAACGTGCCTGCGTAACATTCCGTATATCCGCTGCCGCCGAGTCCGGTCAGGAATCCCGCCGTTCCTTTTGAAATCATGTTGGAGATCCAGCCATGGCCCAGAACGAGAATATCGACGCCCAGCCTGACCGTCGTGGCGCAACCGCCTTCTTTCCCGTCGCGGGCATCGTCCCTAACGTCGCGAAGATGCTGTTAGTCGTGCCCCACTTCCAGGCGGCCATGCTGAAGGCGGCCATCGGCCAGCAGCGCGAAGCTATCGCGTTCATGGGCCAGCGTTGCGACGAAGAACTGAAGCTTGTCGACAGCATCGGTTCCGCCACCTCGATCACGGACGTCTATTCCGCATGCCTGGGTTTCTGTCAGGAAACGGCCGGGCAATATGCGGCGGAAGCCGGAAAGGTCGCCGAACTGACGTCGCGCAATGCCATGGAAGCGGTACGCGCCGTTCAGCAAGAGGCAGCGAAGGTCGCTCCGATGCACCCCCCGCGGGAGGCCGCCTGACGGGAACCGGGCGATCCCGACGTCAGACCTTGTCGACGTAGATCAATCGCCCCGATCCAAGCGTTGCGAGGATCTCCTCGAGATTGTCCTGCGCGACTGCCAGGCACCCCTCGCTCCGGCCAAGCTTGCCGACCTCGGCGGCGAGCGCCGGGGTCACATAGCTGGCCGCGTGGATCACGATGGCGCGCGCTTCCGCGTTGCTGTTGCCGGGGTCGAGACCCATGAGCCGTCGCGATCGGCCATGCTTGCCGATATAGAGGTCGCCGGTGAGATAGGCGCCGGCCGACGACGCCTGTGATCCGGGCGCGTTGGAGAAGTGCTCGAGCCAGCCGCTGTGATCCGGATCGGAGCCGCGGCCATGCGCGACGAGCAATGCGCGCTGGCGGCCGCTCAGCAGGTCGATGATGTGAAAGCGCGGCAGGCGCGAGGGCGCGCTGAAATCGACGACTGCCATGCGGTCGCGATTGCCGACGACCGTGCCATGCCGGTCCAATGCAATCCTGGCGCGCCGGATCAGGGCCTTGGGGGCTTCCGGGATATCGATGACCGCCTTGGCAATCGATGGCGCACAGAAGAAGGCACCTGCCGTGAAAGCACAAAAATGTCGCCGCGAGACCAAATGCGAACCGAACTTTCTTTTAGTATCCGTGATGCCTGAACCTACAGATTCGCGCCGATCTGCGGCAGGTCCGTACAAACCCTTATAGTTCACCGTGCCGTTTCTGCCGACGAGAGCGCCATGAAACGGATATTGCTCTTGCTGTTCGCTGGTCTGCTGGTCGCATCGACGCCAGCGACGCCCCCCCACTGGACACGCCATCAGGTCGAGCGGCTGATCGAATGGATGGCGGCCGCCGACGCCGAGGGGCTTGGGGCCGTCACAGCCGACGTGCCCGCAGTGCGCGCTGCCTTGACGAACGCCGACGAGGCCAGCCTTGATGCGGTTGCTACCGCCGCGGCCGTCCGTCTTCTCACCGCCCATCGGCAAGGCTGTTGCAACGCCGCGCTTCGGTCAGGCTGGCACATATCCGAAGATCGTGTCCGGCCCGACGTGCATGAAGCGGTGACGGCTGCCGTCGCGCAGGATCAACTCGATCAACTATTCGAAAGTGCCCGGCCATTGCATCCCTTCTACGATTCGCTGAGGCGAGCCTATGCGCAGGAGCGGAACCCGGCGCGGCGCGCGACGCTCGCCGCCAACCTCGACCGCTGGCGCTGGATGCCGCGCGATCTCGGCGCCCGCTATTTGCTCGTCAACACGGCCGCCTTCGAAGCGACATTATGGCAGGGCCGCGAAATGATCGGCCGCTGGGCCGTGGTCGTCGGCAAGACGAAATCTCCCACGCCCGTATTTCGGGCGCAGGTGACGGGCGTGACGTTCAACCCCTGGTGGGAAATTCCGCCGCGCATCGCCGCCGAAAGCATTGCCGGCATGATCGCAGCGCGCCCGACAGAAGCGGCACGCAAAGGCTATGTCCTGCAGAATGGCCGCTATCGCCAGCGGCCAGGACTGGGCAACGCGCTGGGCCGGATGAAGCTGGCAATGCCGAACGGGTACAATGTCTATCTGCACGATACGCCGGCGCAAGCCTTGTTCGCGCGTGACGTGCGCGCCTACAGCCATGGCTGCGTTCGCGTCGGTGATGCGCTTGGACTGGCGACCGCGCTGTTGTCGCTGCAAGACGACTGGGATCGCGCCCGGGTCGACGCCCTCGTCGCATCGGGTCGCACCAGCACTGTGCCGCTGGTGCCACCCATGCCCGTCTACATTGCGTATTTCACGGCTGAACCGGACGGTGCGGGAGGGATACGACTATTTCCCGACATCTATCATCGCGATCGTGGAGCGTCCGCACCGGGCGGCGACGGTACCTGCAGTCGATAGACGGTGCGTTGCTCCTGCCCGCAATCGCATCCTGCCACTATCTCGATCCGATTGGCGGTGAGATCCGGTAGAACCCGTAATGTGCCGCCGCACCGTCCTTGCCAAACGGGTTTCGGGTGCCGACCCGACGAAGCATGGCAGCACGCACCCCTGACGGAAGGGACACGCATGGCCACCGATCACTTTTCGCCGGTGGAACATCCGCCGGGACTCACCGCGATCGAAGCCCGGCAGCGGCTCATTGCCCAGGGGGCCAACGAGCTTCCGCGCTCGGGGCGCCGCACCGTGCCGCATATTCTGGCCGATGTCGTTCGCGAGCCGATGCTGACCCTGCTGCTGGCGGGTGGTCTGGCCTACCTGCTGCTCGGCAATCTGGGCGAGGCGCTTATCCTTCTGGCGTTCGCGACCTTCTCTGTGGCGCTCACCGTCATCCAGGAAAGCCGCACCGAGCACGTCCTCGAAGCGCTGCGCGACCTGTCCGCGCCGCGCGCGCTGGTGATCCGTGACGGCGCCCGCATCCGCATTGCCGGGCGTGAAGTCGTGCAGGGAGATTTGCTGCTCCTCGAGCAGGGTGACCGTGTTGCCGCGGATGCGGTGCTGATGGCGGCGGACGACCTTCAGGCCGACGAGTCGCTCCTGACCGGGGAATCTGTGCCGGTCCGCAAGATGGCGGTCGCCAAGGGGAAGGAAAACCCGGCGCGACGGCCGGGCGGCGAGGATCAGCCGCTGGTCTACTCGGGTTCGCTCATCACGAGGGGTTCGGGTCTTGCGGAAGTGATCGCGACCGGGCCGCGCAGCGAGATCGGCAGGATCGGCCAATCGCTGTTCACGCTGGATGTCGAACCGCCGCGTCTGCGCCGCGAGACCGCACGCATCGTCCGGCTCTGCGCCATCGGCGGTGGCGGCGTCGCCTTACTCGTCGTCCTGCTCTTCGGCCTTCTGCGCGGCGGCTGGATCGATGCCCTGCTGGCCGGCATCGCGATCGGCATGTCGATGCTGCCTGAAGAGTTTCCGGTAGTCCTGACCGTCTTCCTTGCCATGGGCGCCTGGCGGATCGCGCAGGCAGGCGTCCTTACCCGGCGAGCGGCGGCAATCGAAACGCTCGGTTCGGCCACCATCCTCTGCACCGACAAGACCGGGACGTTGACTGAGAACCGCATGGCGGTGGCGGTGCTCTGGCTGGCCTCGGGAAAGACCGTTCGTGTCGATCGCGGCGGCACATTCGCTCCGGCGTTCCAGGACCTGCTGGAGACCAGCATCCTGGCGAGCGCGCCGGTCCCTGTCGATCCGATGGAGGTCGCCTTCCATGACCTGGGTGCAGCCATCCCCACTCTGGCGGAACGCCGCGCCCGGCTCCGTCTGGTGCACAGTTATGGACTGCGCCCCGAACTGCTGGCGATGTCGAATATCTGGCAAACGCCCGCCACCGGGGAGACGTGCACGATCGCGGCGAAGGGTGCCCCCGAAGCGATTGCGGCGCTGTGCCGGCTGCCGCCGGCCGAGAGCGAGCGCCTCAAGGCGGCGGTCGACGCCATGGCCGAACAGGGCATGCGGGTTCTGGGCATCGCGACGGCGTCGACCCTCGGCGAAGGGCCGTGGCCGGATTCCCAGCGCGACCATGACTTCGCGCTGGTCGGCCTGGTTGGTCTCGCCGACCCCCTGCGCTCCAGCGTGCCGTCCGCGGTAGCCGAATGCCGGAGCGCCGGCATCAAGGTGGTCATGATCACCGGCGACTATGCCGCCACCGCACGGTCGATCGCAGCCCAGGCGGGCATTATCGACGGCGAGGTGCTCACCGGAACCGAACTTGCCGCTCTGGATGACGCTCAACTCGCCGAGCGGCTGGGAGGCGTAACCGTCTTCGCGCGGATCATGCCCGAACAGAAGCTTCGGCTGATCGCCGCATATAAGGCGGCAGGCGAGATTGTCGCGATGACCGGCGACGGAGTCAATGATGCGCCATCGCTCAAGGCGGCGCATATCGGCATCGCCATGGGCAAGCGCGGCACCGATGTCGCCCGCGAGGCCGCGGCGATCATACTGCTCGACGACGATTTCGGGACGATCGTTAAGGCCGTGGGACTCGGTCGGCGAATCTACGACAATATCCGCAAGGCAATGGCCTTCATCTTCGCCGTGCATGTGCCGATCGCGGGGCTGGCATTGCTGCCGCTTGCCGTCGGCCTGCCGATCCTGTTCGGCCCGATCCATATCGCCTTGCTCGAGATGATCATCGATCCGGTCTGTGCGCTCGTCTTCGAGGCGGAGCGCGAGGAGCCTGATCTGATGCGGCGGCGGCCCCGCCATCCCGACGAGCGACTCTTCTCGCTGCCCATGATCGCCGCGAGTCTGTTCCAGGGCGGGTTGGCGTTCGCGCTGCTCGCCACGATCTTTCTCGGCGCAAGCTATGCCGGCATGGCCGAAACCGATGCGCGCGGGCTGACTTTCTTCTCGCTCGTCGGCGCGATCATGGCGCTGATCCTCGTCAACCGGTCGTTCGATACCTCGCTGGTGCGCGCGCTGGTCCGGGGCAACAGGGCTCTGGGCTATGTGGCCGGCATAGTGATCGCGGTTGCCGGCATCATTCTGGCGGTTCCCGCAATCCGGGCATTGCTGCGCTTCGGCCCGCTCCACGGCCCGGATCTTGCGATTGCCGCGGGCTCGGCGGTCGCACTCATGCTCGTGCTCGAAGCCGGCAAGCTGATCCTTCTTCGCCACGACCTGCGCTGGCACTGTCAAAGCAAACGGCAGCGCGGTATCGGTGGGCATGAGCAAGCCCGCCGGTAACCCGTTTCGCTACTTCAACTCGTCGCCCGAGGTGATCCGGCTCGTGGTCATGATGTACGTGCGCTTCCCTCTATCGCTGCGGAATGTCGAAGACCTGCTGTTCGAACGCGGCATCGACATCGGCCACGAGACAGTGCGGCTGTGGTGGAACAGGTTCGGGCCGCTGTTTGCCGGAGACATTCGCCGGCAGCGGGTCAGCCGGATGAAAGGCTTCCGCCACTGGCAATGGCACCTCGATGAGATGTACGTGAAGATCGATGGCGAGATGGTCTATCTCTGGCGCGCCGTCGATCATGAAGGCGAGGTTCTTGAGAGCTATGTCACAAAAACCCGTGATAAAAGGGCAGCGCTGGCTTTCATGAAGAAGGCGCTGCGGCGCCATGGATCGCCTGAAACAGTGACCACCGACGGCCTGCGATCCTTCGGTGCCACGCTCAATGAACTCGGCATCCGTGATCGGCAGGAGATCGGTCGTTGGGCCAACAACAGGGTCGAAAATAGTCACCAACCCCTGCGAAGAAGGGAGCGAGCGATGCTTAGGTTCAGGCGAATGAAGGCGCTGCAGAAATTCGCTTCCGTGCATGCCAGCTTCCACAATCACTTCTCTCTCGAACGCCACCTCACCGATCGGAAGACCTACAAGGAGAGACGCTCGGCCACCCAGGCCGAGTGGCAGTCTCCCATGGCATAGCCTCCTCCCCTCCAGGCCCGAAATGCATCCAGTGGAGACGGTAGACTGACAGAACCCTCTGGCCTGGTCTATTGCGGCTGCTGTGGCGGTCCTTATTCCCTTCGCGGGCAGGGGCGGTTTGCCTGTTCGAACCATGTTGATACGAAAAGCTGCGCGAACGGGCATAGCATCACGCGCGAAAAGCTGGAAGCGCGCGTCCTTGATGGTCTGCGCGATCGCATGATGACCCCCGATATCGCCGCAGAGGCCATTCGGACCTATGCCGAGGAGAGCAACCGCATCAACTGCCAGCGCCGCGCGTCAGAAATGGCCGATCAAGCCGACCTGCAGAAAGTCCTCAAGGCGATCAAGGGCCTCGTGACACTCGCAAAGGAAGGCAAGGGCACACGCGCGCTTGTCGATGAGCTTTTGGAGCTGGAAGCCCAAGAGGATGCAAGCGGCCCCTGCTGACGTGCCTGACATCCATCCCAACATCTCCGAGATTTATCGGCGCAAGGTGGAACGACTGACGCACGCACTATCGCAGCCGGAGGAGCGCCAGGAAGCCGCAGATGCGTTGCGGGCACTGATCGAGCGGATCGAGCGGATCGAGCTTACGCCCGGCGCGAAGCGCGGTGAGGTCAACGCCATGCTCTACGGCGAGTTTGGCAGGATCCTGGAGTGGATCGAACAGCGTCGATTGGCCGAGAATGCACGAAGCCCCGGCGCTTTCGCGTCGGGGCTTTGTGGAATGTCGGTTTATTGGTTGCGGGGGCAGGATTTGAACCTGCGACCTTCAGGTTATGAGCCTGACGAGCTACCGGGCTGCTCCACCCCGCGACACCGAAGCAAAAAGGGCGGCCGTATTTTACGGGCCGCCCTTTTAGGATGTGAATGGGTTTTGTTTGAACAAAGCGCGAGCTTCAATGCCTGGCGACGCCCTACTCTTCCGGGGCTTGAGCCACAGTACCATCGGCGCAGTCAGGTTTCACGGCCGAGTTCGGGATGGGATCGGGTGGGTCACTGACGCTATGGTCACCAAGCAATGGAGCTGGCGCTTTGTTTTGGGTTTAATCGATGTCCGTGCACGTTTGTATGTGTGTGTTGATATCTGGGCTGGCTTAACAAGCCGCCATGTTTCGACAGTTTCAAGGCTGTCGTTGATGGTGGGACTCTATGATCCATATGGATCACTTAAGCGCGAACAGAGCAATTAGGATCGGTTAGCTCCATGCGTTACCGCACTTCCACATCCGACCTATCAACGTCGTGGTCTACGACGGCTCGATGAAATCTTATCTTGAGGGAGGCTTCCCGCTTAGATGCTTTCAGCGGTTATCCCGTCCATACATAGCTACCCAGCTGCGCTCTTGGCAGAACGACTGGTACACCAGAGGTATGTTCAACCCGGTCCTCTCGTACTAGGGTCAACTCCTCTCAAATTTCGACGCCCACGGCAGATAGGGACCAAACTGTCTCGCGACGTTCTGAACCCAGCTCACGTACCACTTTAATTGGCGAACAGCCAAACCCTTGGGACCTGCTCCAGCCCCAGGATGTGATGAGCCGACATCGAGGTGCCAAACGATTCCGTCGATATGAGCTCTTGGGAATCATCAGCCTGTTATCCCCGGCGTACCTTTTATCCGTTGAGCGATGGCCCTTCCACGAGGGACCACCGGATCACTATGACCGACTTTCGTCTCTGCTCGACTTGTCAGTCTCGCAGTCAGGCGGGCTTATGCCATTGCACTCTAACAGACGGTTTCCAACCGTCCTGAGCCCACCATCGCGCGCCTCCGTTACTCTTTAGGAGGCGACCGCCCCAGTCAAACTACCCACCACAGAGGGTCCCTGTACCGGATAACGGTACGAGGTTAGACATCAGAAAACAGCAGGGTGGTATTTCACCTATGGCTCCACATCATCTGGCGACAATGCTTCAAAGCCTCCCACCTATGCTACACAGCTCTTTCCTAATGCCACTCTGAAGTTGCAGTAAAGGTGCACGGGGTCTTTCCGTCTAACCGCGGGTACTCCGCATCTTCACGGAGAATTCAATTTCGCTGAGCATATCCTGGAGACAGTGGGGAAGTCGTTACGCCATTCGTGCAGGTCGGAACTTACCCGACAAGGAATTTCGCTACCTTAGGACCGTTATAGTTACGGCCGCCGTTTACCTGGGCTTCAATTCAGAGCTTGCACTCCTCCTCTTAACCTTCAGGCACCGGGCAGGCGTCAGGCCCTATACGTCGTCTTGAAGCCGACTTAGCAGAGCCCTGTGT